>JAJTEZ010000177.1 GCA_021298335.1 Saprospiraceae bacterium
CAAATTCGCCATTTACATCTGCGATAGACTGGCGATATCCTTTTCGTGTGGCATCCAGCAACATGAATTTGGATGCTTTCGGATTTGCCAGGTTGGTCGACCAGCTGAAAACTCCATACATCAGGTATTTTCCACGATTGAATTCAAATGCTTTTGCGCCCACCGAGGATCCGTTGACCAGGGCGGATGAGAACCAGATAGGATTGGAAAAATTGCTATTTACGTGGCAGGGAGGCAAGGTCCCCGAATTGAAGATAAAGTCTGTTGAATTTGGTATAGGAATCAGTTCGATATTTGGACCATCTCCTGCGCCAGCACTGACGAGTCCTGAGATGGGTGCAGAAGTTTCAAAACTGGTTACTTTCGCTGTACCGCTTATTGCTGCCGGTGTAATCCTGGCGGTGTATGCAACGGGATCTGCTTTCGGACTAGAGCGCAGCGGAGCCCTATTGACGAAATAGGCAATAATATCGACCCCCTGCTGAGCCAGCTGGAAATTCTGAAAAATTGCCCCTGACGGAACTGGGATGCGCAATACTTCCACCGGACTATCCAGTGGTCCTGTTTTTGTCCAGGCACAGATGACCAGATCGCCACCAGCCCAGGGATTATTGCAGGAAAAAAGTGTATTTCCTACCGACTGTAAGACCTTAACGGGTGCAATCATACCGCTGGGTAAAATCATACGCAGGTCCGTCGGATCTGCCTGAGGTGTACTCAGGTTGTATTTTTTTATTCCTCCGGCAAAGGAAACGAAGGTATTTTGGCCCTTCTCGTCGAAAGCGATGGACGTTTCGGAGGAACCCGTAAAAATGGAGGGTCTGGCACCATTCGCAGCCGTTTTATCCAGTATGGTTTTCACGCGGGTAAAACCATAATCAGATACGAGCACAGCATATCGCTTGCTGATACCACCGTTTTTCACTGTTATATACTGAACTGTTGAAAAGTTAAGAGCCTGTTGTCCTCCTACGACAAGTGCCGTACTTGGGGTAACCGTAATCTTCGGGGTGACGGCGGAAACGTTTGTTCCGGCGGCTACCCGAATATTTATGCGCAGGTTGTCGTTGTCAATAGCGGTTTGTTCGGCACCAGCGATAGAAAATTCCGTAATTTGCGGTGCCTGAGGTGCTTGTTCGGCAATATTGACCGTAAATTTGCGCGTTTCTTCCGCTGAAAACTGGATTGTAAACGTTTTTGGAACTGAAAAATCGATGGAATCTGTGATCACTGGAGAAACTGCTAAAGGCGTAATGCCTTCAGGATAGGTAAATTCAATTCTGAACCTCTTTCCCGGATTGGCATCATCCGGCACGATGGCATCGATGTTGTAATCTGTCTCAGTGGCTTTAGTGATGCTGACGATTGCGTTGAGGTCGTCTGCCTTCGTGGTGAAGACCTTCAGCTGTTGAACGACATATTTATCCAGGTTTGGGTCGACAGGATCTTCTTTTTTACAGGAGGAAAATGCCAGTACCGCTATGCCAATGCTCATCAAATAAGCTTTGAAGCGAGTTGTTGGGTTGTACGAATTCATATGCATGTTTTTATAGTGGTTTATTGATATACGAATAGCAGGTAGTCTTTTTTGTCACCGTTTTCAGCAATGATTGAAAACCGATAGGGTTTAGACAGGTCCATGTTGCCCTTGAAGGCAGGCGTGACTACTGCACCTGCGGGAATGGTGATGAGGACGCGCATCTGGGTAAGCGATGCGTTGGATATCGAGGGGACGCGTACCTGTATCTCCCCTGACGAATAATCATTGATCAGTGGTGTATACGTTCGCGTTGGCTCGGCGGCATAGGCCACGAGAAGGTTGATGATCTGGTTATCCCCCCTGAGGGCAAACTGCTGGGGCGACTCGCAAGCCCACAGCAATAACGGAAGCCATAGGACCAAGGCGAATGGATATGAAAATATGCTTCGTTTATTAAGATTACCAGCCATCGGGTTGCTTGGGGATTAAGGGGTTATTATTCAGTTCGCTGACGGGCAATGGAAAGCGATCAAATTTTTTCGGATAAATTCGGGTGTTGACATCGACGGGTACTTTCGTGTAAATCAGGCTACCATCGGACTGCTTCACAATTTTGACACCGTGCCACTTTTTGCCGTGCAGTACTGACTCTGCGAGTCCCCAGCGACGTAAATCCCAGAAGCGATGTCCTTCGAAGGCGAGTTCGAGCATTCGCTCCCGGATTAGTTCATCGCGTAACGGGTATGCCAGTGTTGACGCATCCTTCTGCAGTGACCGGTTACGGACAGCCAGGATTGCATCCTGAGCGTCAGCAGGACGATTGGATTCGAGATAAGCTTCGGCCAGGTTCAAGTAAACTTCAGCCAGGCGGATTTCAACACAATCCTGATCACTTTTGCGGTAAGCAATATTAAAGTCGAGATTCTCTTCATCAGCCATTTTTCGAATATAATACCCTGTAACTGTGGAAAAGGGATAGGGTGTACTATTGTATTCAATAAATCTGTCTCTCCCATAACCTTGTTGTAATGAGTTGCCCACCCACGTTTCAATTTTTCGGCCTTTCCATGTCGCTCCGTTATACAATATCGTTGCATAAAAGCGAGACTCTCGGTTCTGGTACATTGTGGAGTCTACAGGTGCAGAGGGATTAAAATCACTTCCATCCGACATTAAAAAGGCATCTACCAGTTCTTGTGTCGGCACAAAGACCCCTCCCCTACCTTGAATATCGCCGCTGGGTGCGATCCGTTCGTCAAGATTGTGAAAAATACCCAGGTTGCTGTTGTATTTCTTCACCAGAATATGCTCAGGACTCCGTTTTGTCTTTGTGTTTTTAAAAACATCCGCAAAATCTGTTTCCAGGGCAAAGCCACCATCCCGGATGACTTTTTCTGCAGCCTCTATCACGTCAGGCCATCGCTTTGCGTAGAGCATCGCTCTGCTCTTGAATGCAAGGGCTGCCCACTTTGTAACGCGTCCTTCATCGGTGGATATATTCCATGATGACGGCCCGGACTTCAGCTTCAATTCTATTTTTTACCTCAGGTGTGAATCTGGAGGAATATTTATCTAGATCCTGCAGAAATTCAAGTATGCGTCGGTTCCATGCGTAGGCGCTCCCCCAGACATCAAAGTGATTCGCTGCCACGGAGGTGTAACCATCCTGTGTCATTATGAGGTTGGCGGTGCCTTCACCGGGTGAATTTGAGGTGTATTTCATAATGTCGGTGAGTCCGTCGGGAAGGGTGGCATCATTGCCTACGGGTCGGTTGCCATATTGGAAATAGTCTTCAAAAATGCGATAAAACGAATTCACATACAATTTGACACTCGCTTCATTTTCCCATACGGCCACTTCATTAAAGCTGGATGTAGGAACAAAGTCAATGGTATCGGAGCAAGATCCCAGAATAATCAACATACAAATGACAATCTTTTCCTTCATATACGTTAGATTGACAGGTTTATTCCAATGTTATACAAACGTTGTTGCGGGTAGAAACCGTTACTAACCGTAGGGGCTTCCGGATCAATGTATTTGAGTCGGCTAAGCGTGAACAGGTTTGTGCCGCTGAGGAAGACATTCAGACTGGTTTTCCCTGAGTATGAATTTTCTTTCAGGTAAAAGGTATAACTGATTTCCATTGTCTTCAAGCGCAGGTAGGAGGCATCTCGTTTCCAGAAGTCTGTTGACAGGTTATTATTGAATGGGGTAACAGTTGTTAGCCTGGGGAATTCTGTTTGATCTCCCTCCTTTTGCCAGGCATTTTCGAGAATAAAATAGGGCGTATTGGCTCCCCACTTAAATGGTTGTGTAAAAAAAGTTCCGTCTGAAAAGCCGGCACCCAGATATTCTCCAGTCAGCATCAGGTCGGTGCGAGTTGCCCCCTGGAAGAATACATTGACAGTCAGGTTTTTATAAGACAGGGATGCATTGAATCCACCAATGACTTCTGGAATGGGACTTCTTGCGATCCATGTTCTGTCCGCATAATTGATGACGCCATCGCCATTCAGATCCTTGTAGCGGATAAATCCCGGTTTTACTTCGTAGGAGGTGAGGGCTGCAGAAGCAATCTCTTCGTTGTTCTGGAAGAGACCATCTGATACCCATCCCAGTACAGATCCCAGGGGCATACCCGTTCGCCGCTGCCAGGATGGAAGATTGGGGCTCTCATCCGTCTCCAGGTATCTGTTGCGCGAAAATGTCAGGTTGGCGCTGATTTGATATGACCAGTGAGGACCTGCTGAGGCTCTGTGTGTCAGTACGGCTTCAAATCCACGCGCATCCATTTTCCCTCTGTTAACGATATTGGGGAAGTTGCCTCCCAATGATGGTGGATATACTCCTGCAATGCTTTGCAGAATATCTGTTGTGAGTTTATAAAACACATCAAACTCCATAGACCAACTACCGCTTCCAAGTTCCAGTTCGTATCCTGCATTGTATGTACGGGTTTTTTCCCAGGTGATATTGTAGTTGGGTACTGCTCCGGTCAGCAGATCGAGGTAAGCTTTATCGCCGAAGGTGACTTCCGGATTGGACGACAGGTTAAATGTCTTTAGATAGCGAAAATTGCCAATATCATCATTGCCAAGGATGCCTGCCGAGGTGCGCAGTTTCATCCGTGAAATCCATGGCAAGCGGTCCCGAAAAAACTGTTCAGACGAAATGACCCATCCAGCTGAAAGAGCCGGAAAGAGGCCAAGGCGTTCGTTTTTAGGAAATTTAGATGACCAATCAGCCCGGCCTGTCCACTCGAGCATATATTTTTCCCTGTGAATCCATCCTAATCGGGATACGATGCCCCGTGTACCTGATTGTCCGCGGGAACCATAGAGGCTGTTATTGATATATTGGGTTGCATAGTTCAATTCAGGAAGTGATGAGAGAGGAAGGTCCTGCGCGCCTACACCAAAAGAGCTTGTGACAGTTCGTTGCTCTTCGAAAAGAATTAGGGCCTTCCATTCATTATTGCCGCTCTTTTTTTCGTAATCTGCTGCCAACTGTGTTGTGAGTCGGGTAAACTCGGTAAATCCCTGATATAGCTCATTTCTATCGCTGGCGATATCCTTGGGCATCAACCTGTCAAAATAGACGAGTTCTCTCCGTCCATAATCCCATGTGGCCATGCGAATCGGCGTTATAAACCATTTGGAAGTGCCATTATCGAAATCGTAGGAGAGATTTGACCGCAAGGATAAGCCATCCACGGCGGGTACTTTATATCGAAGTGAAGCTGTGGACTGGAAAATATTGTTTTTTCGAGAGTAGAATCCCGACTCATCTCTTGCCACTAAGGGATTTCCCCAACCCAGATACGTACCATCGGCCAGTTTGGGTAAGGTAGTTGGTCGTGCCAGGATGGAATAGAAAATGATGTTTTTATAATTATTAATGGTGATATCCTGCGAACCTGGCGACGTGCCTGGCTGCTGCCGGTCTTCCAGCCTGCCTGCAATATTCAGCGATACATGGAGGTGATTGTTGACCTGATATTCTACATTTGAGCGAAGGTTGATTCTCTCAAAGCCGACGCCTTGCACGATACCTTCTTGTCGGAGATAGGCTGCATTATTAAAAAACTTTAATTTGGCATTTCCCCCTGAAATATTAATATTATGGTACGTCTGAGGAGCGAAGGGCTTAAAAATCTTTTTAGTCCATTCGGTATTACCGAGGATACCGGCCGGATCTCCGTTTCGAATTTTTTGTATGTCATCATCCGAGTAATCCACCGGGAGTCCATCGAGTTGACGGGCCTTATTGTGCCAGTAGGCATAATCAGGGCCATCGGGATAGTCAGGAAACGCTGTATTTTTGGAGAGGCTGTAGGTACTTGAAACGCTCACATTCAGCCGAGGGCTTTCCTTTCCTCTACGCGTAGTGACCATTACGACTCCATTGGCCGCCCGTACTCCATACATAGATGCGGATGCTGCGTCTTTCAGAATGGTGATGGTCTCTATTTCATTTGGATCCAGGTTGTCGAAAGGTCGTTCCACTCCATCGACAATAATGAGAGGTGCCCCCGAACCTGTGGGTGTACTTCTGCCTCGAATGAAGAATTTTGCTGAATTTTCGCCGGGCACGCCGCTTTGCTGACGTGTAATCACGCCAGGCAGCCTGCCTGATAGCATTGTGGTGAGGTTATCTACAGGCTTTCGGGCTAGTTCTGAGGTATTGAGTGTAGCCACTGCCCCTGTCAGGTGGGCACGTTTTTGGGTACCATACGCAACGACAACAATTTCTTCCAAAGTGTTTGGCAATGGTTCGAGTCGTATATCGATAGTGGTACGCTGCCGGATAGCTACTTCTTCTGTTTTATAACCTACATAAGAAAAAAGAAGTGAGGTGGAAGGCTTACAAACGAGTGAATAAGTTCCATTAGGGTCTGTAATAGTCCCGGTATTTGATGCAGGATTGAAGATATTTACACCAATGGCAGGAAGTCCGTTTTCATCGGTCACGGTGCCTCGCACACTGAACAAAGATTTCATTTCTTCGATATTCCCGGTTGGTTTGTCACCTGTCTTTTCTTGCAACGCTTCCACTTCCGCCGGAAATATCTGAGCAGCCTTGACCGCATACATTTTGTCATTCAGGCGAAAAAACTGGATTGGGTGTTGATTTTGGAGGTTTTTAAGTATTTTATCAAGCGATTCGCCCTCACCATCACGAATCTGAACTGACTTATTGCGAAGGAGGGCATCATCATAAAGGAACTGGACCTGGTGTCTCGATTCTACTTCTCGAAGATACGTTTTCAGCTCTATTGACTGTGCGGCGAGCAATAAAGGCAATAGTAAACAGATGCCCAGTGCCAATGTATTTTGTATTTTTCTCATCATCGCACCAGTTTTACAGGTCTGACAATCAGGGTGTTTTTCCGTAATTCTACAGAAATATCAAATGTTTCAGCTATAGCGCGCAATAGTATTTCGGGGGTATCAGAAGGAACTTTCCCTGAAAATGTTTTGTTTATTATGGTTATTTCCTGAATGTCGAGGGTATAACCATACTGATCCTGTAAAGTATTGAAAACATCAGACAAGGGTGTCTGATCGAACTGAAGAAAGCCTTGTCTCCAGGCATTGTAAGTGTCGGCATCTGCCGTTGACTTTGACACAGTTCGTTTTTCTCTGTCAATTTTGACCACGTCGCCTGCCTGGAGTGTCAGCTGGGCTACACCAGGAATGTCCGAGAGGTAAATACCTCCTTCTTCCAGAAAAATCTCTGCTTTATTTTGCCGGCTTATGACGTGAAACTGAGTACCGGTGACATTTATCGTCGCATGAGGCGTAACTACGCGACATGAACGAAGTCCCCGAAATGAGGGTCTTTTTCGAATGTGAAAGAAGCTCTCACCATCAATTTCTATAGTTCTGGGGCGCATCCAGTTTCCTTCGGTAACCTTAACGACTGAGTTGGCATTCAGGACAATCTGGCTACTGTCCGGTAAAAAAACGGTGGCCATCTGACCATATCCCGTTGTATATGTGTAGGGAGTTGATGGCAGTATTCCAGGAATGATTATAGCAACTGCTACCGCACAGATGGTCACCATTGACCATGCCAGTCGTCTTTTGTTGCCGGAAGGGGACCTGCCACGCTTCCTTGTCTGACAAGGTTGGCGCTATGACATAGCTGATAAAATGATCATCCATGACAAAGTCGATTGCAGAAAATGAACTGTATTTTGAAAAATCCATAGAGTATTGTTGATAGAATCAGCTAACCATCTGCACTTTAAAAAACAATCTACTACCCAAAAGTAATGAGATTGCAGGTAATATGGCTTCAATCATTCCCACATCACTTGTTTGCATTGGTGGTTCCAGGTAAGCAAATACTTTGATACAAATAATAATGTATGCTGAAGGCATATTTATCCCTTTTTTAGAAAAAAAAATCTATCCCGAAATATAATTAAAGGAACTTAGCTTTTGTATGGATATAATTAATTTTATTTGTAGTGAAACAAAAGAATCTTCAAATATGGAGCAGAAAAACCAACTCATATACTGGACGATAGTTGTGGCTACGGCCGGTTTTCTTTTTGGATTTGACACGGCGGTCATTTCGGGTGCCGATTTGCCAATTCAGAAAGAGTGGAATACCAGTCCGGCTTTCCATGGATTTTTTATCATGTCAATGGCTTTGTGGGGAACGGTAATCGGGGCTTTGTTTGGAAGTTTTCCTACTGAAAAATATGGTAGGAAACCCACACTTTTCTGGATTGGTGTCCTGTACTTTGTATCGGCGGTGGGTTCAGGGTTGGCCTGGGATCCGTATTCTTTTTCGATATTCCGTTTTATTGGTGGATTGGGTGTCGGTGCCTCATCTGTAGCGGCACCTGTATATATTTCTGAAATTTCACCTACTAAAGATCGCGGCAAGCTTGTTGCCACATACCAGTTTACGCTTGTATTAGGAATTCTGGTAGCCTTCCTAAGTAATTATATCATAGGGCAGATCTGGGGACCTGAACTATGGCGCTGGATGGTAGGACTGGAAGCGATTCCAGCCCTAGTCTACACCATTCTGATACTGGGAGTATCAGAGAGTCCTCGCTGGCTGATTACAAATAAGGGAGATGTGGAAGGAGCGAGGCAGGTCTTTCAGCAATTAAATCCTGGTGAAGATGTGGAGCCACTGATACAGGAAATTCAACAGAACAAGCAAAAAACAGAATCCAACGAGGCATTTTTTTCCAAAAAATACCGTTGGCCGATATTGCTGGCATTTCTGGTTGCCTTTTTCAATCAGGTATCGGGAATTAATTTCGTCATATATTATGCTCCCCGCATATTTGAAATGGCGGGATTGGGGGCAGAAAACGCCTTACTTTCTTCTGTTGGCATAGGAGTAGTCAACCTGTTGTTTACAATGGTCGGTGTTTACCTGATTGACCGATCCGGGGGAAGGCGCCAACTCATGTTTCTGGGATCCATCGGATACATCCTTACGCTGGCTATGATTGCCTGGGCGTTTAAGACAAATGCCGGTGGCTGGGTCGTTGTAACATTTGTCCTCGGATTTATTGCTTCCCATGCGATTGGACAAGGCGCTATCATCTGGGTGTTTATCTCTGAAATATTCCCCAACCATATGAGGTCCTATGGCCAATCGTGGGGATCTGGTACTCATTGGGTGTTTGCTGCACTTATCACTTTGATTACTCCCCCCGTTATCGCGCTGCTGGGTAAAAACCCCTGGATACTTTTTGCCTCTTTTGCGGCCATGATGGTACTGCAACTGCTCTTTACCCTCTTTATGATGCCTGAAACAAAAGGAGTCAGCTTGGAAGATCTGGAAAAGAAACTGGTAAAATAGGATTCAATATTGTGCCTGCAGCGGTGCCTTTAGCGGGAAACGATAAACCGTGTATGAAAATTGCTGGATGGAGTGGAAAGTGAAATATTGTACACACCGTTGAGGAGTGATGAAGTATCGATGGGTATGGAGGTGGTCATTTCTGAACCGGCTTCTACGTTTCTGAGGTAAACCACTCGTCCATGGTAGTCAGTGATAGTAAGATGCATCGTAATTGCAGGTGTGGGGTAAACAAGAAGATAAGCCACGTCATTTGCCGGATTGGGTGTGGTCTGAAGTCTGACCAGATCTGAGAGGATTTGCTCTTTATTTCCAGATACTTCACTGTCGGGTACTCCAAAGGAAACCAGACGGAAGGCGTCGGCCACGACATATTCTCCTAAGGTGGCCTGATTATTTATACGAATGTAATCAGTGCCGTCTCCCTTGAATACAAAATCTCCCAAAAAATTCCACGTGCTTCCTCGTTGCGTCTGGTCTGCGCGGA
>JAJTEZ010000012.1:0-35658 GCA_021298335.1 Saprospiraceae bacterium
GCTGCGGGATTATATAGCCACATAATACCGGTCACCTGTTGTTTGTCGGCAGGAAAACTGAACACAATCCTCTTAGTCTCAAAAAGCATTTGCAACCCCACCCCTTGAGGTAAGTCAGCTGTATTTTGCTTTTTTACATACATCTCCTGATATTTTAGGTCCTCATCATAATATTGATCAAGCACCAGACTATTGTCCACCTTCCTCGACTGTACAAAAACCCAGGCCAGAGCCCCGATAAAACATATGAAAAACAAAAAAATACCTGTACCCCAGTTCCACTTCATTTTGTTACATTTTGTGAATTTCAAAAATAGTCATCCTACTTTACAGGACCAAAAAAGGATGTTTTCACCTTCGAGATTAATATACCGCCAGCATAAGCACCTACAACTATATTATTTTTTCCGCTTTTCAGCACATCTTTGTTAAGCCTTATAAAGACCGCCCCTTCCGATTTATTATTTTTTCCGACAGAAGGTGTCTTGCCTCCTACAATTTCAAATGTACCTTCGGCAGGTTCCATCATCCTGAACTCAAGCGCGAAGTCTTTTGAAGTTTTATTGATCAACTGATAATTGTACAAATTACTGACAGTTCCATCAGAATACTCCTGCGAAAGCAAACCTCCGGTACGCAACAACAACACCTCCACATCCGACCTGAGTGAAAACAAAAGAATCTCCACACCAATCAGTACCAGAAGAACAACTGAGTATGCCAATGCCCTGGGTGTAAAAACTTGCCTTTTCCCTTTTTCAATACCCTCTATGCTGTCAATGCGTATCAGACCTTTGGGCCGGCACACCTTTTCCATCACATCATCACAGGCATCCATACATGCCGTACAATTGACGCACTCGAGCTGAGTTCCATTGCGAATGTCAATGCCAGTCGGGCAAACATGTACGCACAACTTACAATCCACACAATCCCCTAACACAGGCAATGTAGTAAATGTCGATGATCCTGTAGCCCCCTTCTGATCTATGAATTGCAACGTCTTTGTAGACTCCGATGTCTTTGGCTTTTGCATCTTGCCCCGGGGTTCTCCTCTGATAAAATCATAGGCGACTACGAGGGATTTATTGTCAAGCATGACACCCTGCAATCTACCGTATGGACAAATTGTCGTGCACACCTGCTCCCGCAACCGGGCAAACACAATATAAAACGTAAAGGAGAAAAGAATCATCGATATAAAACCCGTCATATGCCGCGTCACAGGGTCAAATACGATTTTTATCACCTCATCCATTCCGATAATATAGGAAAGAAATGTATTGGCAATCAAAACAGCAATAATAAAAAACAGAAGGTGTTTTGTAAATTTTTTCAAGCCTTTCTCCCAGGTAAGCGGAGATGCGTCCAGCCTGCGCTGGGCATGATAGTCTCCTTCAATCCAGTATTCAATTTTCCGGTACACCATTTCCATAAAAATGGTCTGAGGACATACCCAACCGCAGAACAACCTGCCAAATACCACGGTAAACAAAATAATAAACACCAGCAGAATGAGCATGGCAATCGCAAACAGATAAAAGTCCTGCGGCGCAAAATGAACACCAAACAGAATGAAATTTCTTTCCAGGATGTTCAGCAATACAAATGATTCACCATGCATTTTCACAAATGGCAAGCCAAACAATATCAGCAATAATAGCCAGGAAAGCCAGATACGGTAATTCGTAAAACGTCCGGAAGGCCTTTTAGGGTAAATCCAGATGCGTTTTCCACTGTTGTCAACCGTAGAGATCTTGTCGCGAAATTGTTCATCCGCCTGGTTCGCGAAAAATGGTTCGTTTTGGGCTGTTGATGGCATATGTTTATTTCCCTGAAGTTTTTGGGTGAATCTCACTGAGTGACTTTCTTCCTGTCATTCAGATAGAATTCGGGGCTGCAGAACAAATGGATATGCTGCAGACACGGAAAATTTATTTTTGTATACTTGATTCAATTGTTATACTATCAGCCATAGCAGGAGTTCCGGCTATTGAATCCCCTTCTACCAGATCACCTTGCGGAGCTTTCTGGTTGGGTGGATTTGTCCCCTGTAAAGACAAAATGTAGCTGGCAACTTTTTGCATCGCTGCCGGCCGAAGCTGTGCCTTCCATGAAATCATCCCTTTTTCAGGAACCCCATATTTGATTGTTGAGAATAGCTGTCCGATACTTCCCCCATGAATCCAGTACTTATCTACAAAATTCGGCCCGACGCCTCCTTCCCCGGATGCACCGTGACACACCTGACAATTGGCAATATATATTTCTTTCCCTTCAGAAAGTTCTGCGGTCGCTGTCAGTAATGTGACTGTTTTCTCGTCAATGGCATCAGCCTGTAAAGCTAAAAACTTTTCTTTTTCCCTCTCTCCCAGCTGCATGGCCGCAATATATTCCTGTTCCATGCCAGGGCCTCTGTCCGAAACGTGATAATACCAGAGATATACGGCCGCCCAGAGAATGGTCCCATAAAACAACCACAACCACCAGGGAGGAAGCGAATTATCAAGCTCACGAATTCCATCATACTCATGTCCCAGATCAATATCTGCCTCTTTTTCAATAGGAACAAGCCGCCAGGATCTTTCCGACAATTGTTGCCAGATGGAAGTGGAAGCCCCCAGTTTTTCTTTATCTACAGCTTCCGGACCATATTTCTCCAGCAATTTTATGCGCTGTATATCAATCAGCGCCCAGATCAAATTCAAACTGGCAAAAATAACACCGAGCAGAACCAGTACCGCCAGAATGAGAAATATATGGTGATACGCTGCAGTGAATACGTCTAACCGCGGAGTCGCATTTCCATTGGCAGACTGACCATAAAGATTGTTCCAGGGCTGCCCCGCCCATAGAACCAACAAGAGGAATGAAAACTTTTTCATTGGTTTTATATTTAGAGTGTCACCTTCTGTGTGACTGGTTTTAATGGTCAAAAAATTGGTTTCTATCGGAAACCGTTTACCAGGTCTTATCTTGCAACATTTGGCTACACAAGGACGATGTATGTTCAAAATGTATATTTTTCATGATATCCAATCATTACACTTCATCTTCCAGGGGTAAATTTTCCATTTTCCGAATGACTGGATTGTCCTTTCTGAATGCCATGATGGCACTCAACGTAAATATGGTCATAAAAGTGAGCAAGGAAAAAATTGCCATCCAGTTGATATTTCCCGCCCCTTCCAGAATATACTTTGCCATGATAAAAGGTTTTTATTGTTTGTTCTGAACTTTCACTTTAATGTCTGTACCCAATCGTTGCAGATAAGCAATCATTGCCACGATTTCCTTTTTCTCCAGATTTTGTTGTGTGATTTTATCCGCTGTTAGGCTTTCTGCAATTTTTTTGGCCTGAGACTCCAGGTCTGCAACAGCCATTTCTGCAAATCCATCAGGATACGGCGTGCCTAAAGATTGATGTATTTTAATTTTAGAGGCAGTGTACTTCGTATCCAGATTATTTTCATGTAGCCATGGATAAGCAGGCATGATCGAACCGGGTGCCATCGCCGTGGGCTCCAGCATATGGTTATAATGCCAGCTATCGGGGTACTTGCCACCCACCCTGTGTAAATCCGGACCGGTCCGTTTTGAACCCCAAAGGAATGGTCGGTCATACACAAATTCACCAGATTTTGAGTACTCGCCATATCGCTCCGTCTCAGAACGGAACGGACGCACCATCTGTGAATGGCAGCTAACGCATCCTTCTCTGATATACAAATCCCTGCCTTCCAGTTCAAGCGGAGTATACGGCTTCACTGAAGCAATTTTAGGTACGTTGTCTTCGATCATCATCATCGGAATAATTTCCACAAGTCCTCCAATCAAAACCAATACTGCACTTGCGAGCAGCATTTGTATCGGACGTCTCTCTATCCACTTATGCCAGTAGGTATTGCCATGGTCAGGTTCTACTGCCAGCGCCGGTGCACTCGCCTCCTGATTGGCAATCAACTGCCCGCTTCGCACTGTTTTATACAGATTGTACACCATGACAATCACACCGGTAAAATAAATGGTTCCTCCAATCGCCCGAATCATATACATGGGTAATATCTGTGTCACCGTTTCCAGAAAATTTCCGTACTGTAAAAATCCATCCGGCGTAAACTGCTTCCACATCAGTGACTGCGTCCATCCAGCCCAGTACAGAGGTATCGCATAAAACAGAATGCCCAAAGTACCAATCCAGAAATGCGCATTCGCCAAGCGAACTGAATACAGCTGTGTATTGTATATGCGGGGAAGAAGCCAGTACAGCAAGCCAAACGTCAGCATGCCGTTCCAGCCAAGCGCACCAATGTGCACGTGGCCTACCGTCCAGTCAGTATAGTGCGTGATCGCATTGATGGATTTTACGGACAACAGTGGTCCTTCCAGCGTGGCCATACCATAAGCCGTGATTGCAACCACAAAAAATTTCAGAATTGGGTCTGTTCTCACTTTATCCCAGGCACCTCTCAGAGTCAGCAAGCCATTCAACATTCCACCCCACGATGGTGCAATCAGCATGATGGAAAATACTGTTCCCAGTGATTGCGCCCAATCAGGCAGAGATGTATACAATAAATGGTGCGGACCAGCCCAGATATATATGAAAATCAACGCCCAAAAGTGAATGATGGATAATTTGTAGGAATACACAGGTCTGTTGGCCGCTTTAGGCATAAAATAATACATCAGACCCAAATATGGTGTCGTCAGAAAGAATGCCACTGCATTGTGACCATACCACCACTGGATCAACGCATCCTGCACACCGGCAAATGCATAAATTCCCTTAAAAGCATTCACAGGAATTTGAATATTGTTGAATATGTGAAGCACTGTGACTGTAATCCAGGTGGCTATATAAAACCAGATAGCAACATAGAGGTGTTGCTCCCTCCGACGGAAAATCGTACCAAACATATTGATACCGAATACCACCCACACCACAGCAATGGCCAGGTCAATAGGCCAGATTAGCTCAGCATACTCCTTCGAACTCGTCAAACCAAGCGGCAACGAAACCGCAGCAGACAAGATGATCAGCTGCCATCCCCAGAAATGCACCTGTGACAAAACATCACTAAACATCCGGGCCTTCAGCAACCTCTGTAGCGAATAATAGACTCCCGTAAATATACCGTTGCCGACAAACGCAAATATGACCGCATTCAGCTGTAAGGCAATCAGAATTCCGACCAGCATTCCTATGACACCAAAAAGTACCGTGGCAAATGCAAAATTGCGCACAATACGATTGTCATAACTGAATGTTTCTACATTTGACATATATGAAAATTTAGTTGGTTGAATGAATGTTTTCCCCTCGGTCGATCATATCATCATCTACCAGAATACGCATACCCGGCGTATATTCATCGTCGTATTGCCCATCCTTGACAGCCCAGAAAAATGCAATCAAAAAGAATACAGCCATACATAAACTAATCACGATGAGATAAAATATGATACCCATTAGAATGAAATTTGATGCAAAGTAGAAAGACACTTTTCCGCAGTATAAGACATCCATCACTTTTTCGGGTGATTTAAATCAGAGGCTTGTATTTTTAATTTTAAAAACTATTAATCAATTACTTATACATATGTATTATACGAATAAATATACCAGATACCTGAAAAAACAAACAGAGGAGACATGCAATTATTCGCATTCTCCCTATTTGATCTGGTTTAGATCAAGTAATAAACTCTCCTGCACTTTCGCAGGTGATTGTTCTTTCGAATGTTGTGGCTTATTTTCGGAATGATAGAGACAGAATTGCCATAGACCTGACAACAATGGCCAAAGACAAAACGTTATAAGCGCATCTGTTTCAATCAAAATCCGGATTTTAGAAGATGCGCCCTACGCTCAATTACAAGACGCTCGGTCAAGGTGAACCCATTCTGATTCTGCATGGATTATTTGGCATGATGGATAACTGGCAGACGATTGGCAAACGGCTGGCAGATGCAGGATACATGGTTTTTTTAATTGACCAGAGAGACCACGGCCGTTCATCTCACACCCGCGCATTTACCTATGCTTTGCTGGCAGAAGACCTTCTTCACTTTATGGAGGAACACTGGATTCACAAGGCGAGTATTCTTGGTCATTCTATGGGTGGAAAAACAGCGCTTACGTTTTTATCACACAATTCTGACATGGTCGAACGATTGATCGTTGTAGACATGGGACTAAAAAGGTACGAAGACGGCCACTCAGATGTGTTCCATGCCCTGATGGCTATAGACATAGAAGCGCTGTCGTCAAGGGAATTTGCAGAAGAAGTTCTTACCCGCTACCTGAAGGATCAAGGTACGGTGCAGTTTCTTTTGAAAAATCTTACACGTAAAAAAGAAGGTGGCTTCACCTGGAAGATGAACCTTCCCTTGCTCTACAGTGAGTACAAAAACATACTGGCTGCCGTTGAGTTTGAACATCCCTGCGATGTGCCCGCCTGCTTCATCCGCGGTGGAAAATCCAATTATTTAGTGGACGAAGACATAGACCAGATCCGGATGACTCTGCCTCAATCGTCATTTTTCACTATACCGGAAGCGGGACATTGGGTACATGCCGACCAGCCGGATGAACTTTTTCATCTCATATTGAATTGTATGAGAGGGTCATCGGTATAATCTCTTCAAAAGCTCAGTTTCCGGAAGATTCCAATTCAATAATATAACTGATTGATTTTATGCGAAATACATTAAAAATAACAATGTTTGTCATTCTGGCCTCAAGCGGTATTGCCGCAGTAACTACCTACCAGGACAAGCTATTTGAAATCAGTAAAAATCTCGAAATATTTATCAGCGTTTACAAGGAACTCAACACCAATTTTGTAGATGAACTGGATCCCTCCACATTAATGAGAACAGCCATTGATGCAATGACCAAATCCCTCGACCCTTACACCAATTATATATCTGAGTCGCAGGCTGAAAGTTACTGGATCAGTGAAGACGAAAAGTACCAGGGCATTGGAACACGTGTCGCTCTGGTTGACGGGCGGCTGCGAATTATTGAACCTTATAAGGGTGGCCCAGCATTACAGGCTGGTTTGAAAGCAGGCGATGAAATCACCATGATTGAAGGTGTGCCTCTGAAAGGCAAAAAACTGGAAGAGATCAATGCCATCATGCGAGGCATCCCTGGTACAAACCTCAGGCTCACAGTCGTACCCTTCGGCGCGGAACTTGAAAAGGTTGTCAGTGTTGTAAGAGGAGAAGTGAATATTCCTAATGTGCCCTATTCTGGTTTTGTCTCTGATGGCATTGGGTATATTTCGTTGACGGTTTTTACACAGAATGCAGCTGATAATATAGCCAAAGCGCTATCGGAGATGAAGGAAGATAATCCGGGTATGCAGGGAGTAATTATTGACCTCAGGCAAAATGGTGGAGGACTTTTGAACGAAGCCGTAAGCATCTGCAACCTATTTTTGCCTTCAAATGAAATAATTGTGACTACAAAAGGAAAAATCAAAGAACGCGATCAGTCGTTTAAAACAAAATCTCAGCCACTGGATGCAGAGATTCCAGTAGCAGTCTTGATTGATAAGCGGTCAGCGTCGGCATCCGAAATTGTGTCAGGTGTCATACAGGACGTGGATAGAGGTGTACTGATAGGTCAGCGATCCTATGGGAAAGGGCTGGTGCAGAATACAAAGGATCTGCCATATAATGCAAGAATCAAGCTGACAACATCCAAATACTATATTCCAAGCGGCAGGTGTATTCAAGGGGTTGAATATGAAAATGGTGAGCCCAAAGATATTCCTGATAGCCAGAGAAGTAAATTTAAAACCCGAAATGGCAGGACAGTGCTGGATGGAGGTGGAGTCACTCCGGATATTTTGTTGCCTGCTCGACAAATACATTCGGTGACTCAGGCTCTTTTGGATCAGTACATGATTTTTGAATATGCCAATCAATTTTGTCTTGGTAAAGACAGTATTGCAGCAGTAGGTACCTTTACATTTACTGAGTTTGATGGCTTTCTGGCTTTTCTGAAAAAAAAGAACTTCCATTATGAAAGCAATGCTGAAAAATTATTGAAACAAGCTAGGGAAGATCTGGAAAAAAACCAAAAAGTGACCTATGCGGCAGAAATCAAGCAGCTGGAACTGAAAATGCAGGCTAATCTTGAGGAGGAGCTCAAAGAAGCTAAGCCGCAGATCATCGATGAAATTGAAAAAGAAATTGTCAGTCGCTATTATTTTCAGAAAGGGAAAGTGCAACAAACCCTCGACGATGACCCTGAAGTACGTGAAGCCATTTCAGTGCTGAAAGACATGAAAAGATACAAATCCATTTTAGGGGTGAAGTAAACTGCTCCTATGACGCGAATTTTACATCTGGAGACATCGACTGAAGTCTGTTCTGTTTGCCTTTCGGAAGGAAAGAATGTGGTATTGTTGAAAGAAAGCCGTGTAGTCAATAGTCATTCTTCTCAGCTGACTATATTGATCCGGGAATGCTTGATTGAGGCAGGATGGACCTTTTCCGGGCTGCATGCGGTGGCCGTCAGCAGCGGACCCGGTTCGTACACATCCTTAAGAATTGGAGGATCCACGGCTAAAGGATTGTGCTTTGGGGCAGATCTGCCACTCATTGCGATTGACAGCCTGTCTATCCTGGCAGAAGGCATTGACAGGAGTTTGGTCCAGGCCAATGACTTCCTAATTCCAATGATCGACGCGCGTAGAATGGAAGTCTATTCTGCGGTATTTAGTTCCTCAGGGCAACTTCTGCAGCCGGCGGAAGCCGTCATCCTTGAGAAAACCTCCTTTTCACAGCTATATTCAAACGGGTGCAGCATTCACATTTGTGGCAGCGGTGCTCCAAAATTTTTTGAGCTGGCAGATTCAAAAGTCGTCCATTGCCACCATACATACACGAGTGCAAAATATATGGTATCACCCGCCATTCAGGCATTTCAAGATTCAAATTTCACAGAATTATCTTCGTATTCTCCCGACTATATCAAAGGACCCCACATCACGGAAACGAAAAAGAAATTTTTTTAATCCGAAACTTTTTGTGCTGCTTTTGAGTTTATTATGTATTGAATTTTTCATAATATCAATATTTTTTACATTTTTTTTGAAAGACAAACAGGTTTGGTATGGTTCTTGGATTATTGTAACCAAATTAGTTGAACCAACAAATCATTTCGCATGAGAAATAAGAAGAACGAAACCGTAACACTTAAGAAAGGTGGCAAGGAAGTACAACTTGACTATGCCGACCTGAGAAAGGCAGTACTGGTACTCCGTGCTGTAAACCACAAATTACGCCAGCGCATCATTGATCTGCTGGAAGATGGTGAAACCATGACCGTGACAGACATTTACATCAAGTTGCGTCTTGAACAATCAGTCGCTTCACAGCACCTCGCTATTCTGAGAAGGGCAGGTGTAGTTGCTACAGACCGTCAGGGTAAATTCATCTATTATTCTCTGGATAAAGAAAGATTGAGCCAGATCTCCTCTCTGGTGGAGGACCTCACCAGTTAAACTGATACTTTTATTGAGTTAATTTACTTAACTGATTATCAGAGTTTTGTAAAATAAACAAAAACCCCTGTCATCGTTTTGAGTTCATTGTTTTAATGCTGATGATAAATTTTATTACAAATTAGGAAAATTTTTAATATTTTCTTTTGTCATAAATCTTTATCTCATCATATTTGTGCCAAGGTCTCACATAATAAAATAAGGAACACTCATGAAAGGTACAAAAGTTACTTTTGACAATGGCAAGTTGCATTATTCTTCGGAGTTAATGAGAGCGTTGGCTCATCCCCTCAGGCTCAGGATTTTACAGTTTATTGATGAAAACCAATCCATCAATGTCAATAAAATCTATAGCAATCTCGATCTGGAACAAAGCATCACATCGCAGCATTTAAAAATACTGCGAATGTCTGGCGTAGTTTCTGTGGAGGTCACAGGGAAATACCACGTTTACCAGATTAACTATGACGTTGTCAATAAAGCCAGCTTCGCAGTCAACAGATTTGTTGGTAAATAATTCAAAGAGAATTTCAAGATAAAGGTGCTGCTTTCCTAACCGAATGCAGCACCTTTTTTTATTTCAGAGTCTCTGTGTAAATTCACTAAACAATTACTGCACATTTTTTTATTAAACCATTCGCAAACCAAGTACAACTTTCATAAAATCTACTTGTTATTATGTTAATTAAGAATAACGTAATAAATACTAAATTGACTAATTCCATAAAGACAACATGATTTACTGGATTTTTTTGACAGGCATTTTATTGTGTTGTATTGTCATTTTTACCCAACGAAAGGGTCTGACAGGGTATTTTTTTCCCTTGATTATTACCATTCTGTTTTACATTTTTGCCATCGGACATTCTATGCTCTTCCTAAAAGGACCTGAACGGCCAATGGCTATCATGTTTATCAATCTTTCCCCACTATTTTATTTGATGGGGCCACTGACTTTCTGGTATACAAAAAGAGTCCTTTCAGATTCCCCATCCTTGAACAGAGCACAGCTTTGGCATCTACTGCCTTTCCTTGTGTATTTTATCTGCACACTTCCCTACATTCTTTCGCCCTTTGAGTATAAGCTAAATGTCGTGAGGTCACTAATGAACGATATTTCGTTACTTCAAACTCTTAAATTGGTTGAGGCAGTGCCTTCATCAGTCAATATTCTCATAAGACCATTGCATATTTTTGTCTATTTGCTCATGAGCATCGTACATCTCCGCCAATATTTTCAACATGGAAGCAATAAACAGACATCAACCTATCAAACACAAGCATCACGGGTACTCAGGAGTTTATATATTCTGATCTACGTAGTGATTGGAAATGTTGCCTTATATTATATCTTCACTTTTTTGTGGATGGCTCAAGGACTTTCTTTTGTCAAATCATTTGAAATTTCCTATTTATTCGGAATTTCAGCCTTAAGTTTATTTAGTATTCCTGTATATTATCTGATTTTTCCACAAATCAGCCTTGGTATTCCAGCACCACTCAAAGTGAATAACCCATCACTAGCGTCGGTTGAATCCTTCAATCCTGACAACCATATTGAGCTTGAAAAAATAAAAGAAAAGATGCTGAGTCGTTTTGGTGATCAGGTTTTACAAAACACACACGTTTCAACAAAATCCATTAAGTCACTTGCTCAGGAATGGCAGCTGCCTGTCCATCATTTAAGGTACTGCCAAAGTCAAATCCATCGGGAAATTCAAAGTAAACACAATCACTCCAGGGACTGAAGCCATTAGGTAAGCTCTATTTTATTTCTTCTGACATTAAATGAAGCTTTGGATCAGAAAGGCCCTGATTCGTAGAAGTTGTATGACTCGAACGCAATCGTTGTATACCCCTCTTTCGTGCGTTTGCGAATGAATCAATTTCCTAAAGTCACAGTAGACTTCTTTTCTTTTCCATCTCTCAAAAATGTCACGTCAATCCTGACGCCCGCTTTATATTTTTCAAGGATGAGAAACAAGTCGTTATTGGAAGTGATCTGATGCTGGTCCACTTTTGTAATGATATCACCAAAGACTATCTCTCCTTCGGCAGTTTGCTCGAGCGCTTTCAATCCTGCCTTCTCTGCCCCTCCTCCCGGCACAAGACCCATGATCATTGCGCCTTTCACTTCCCAGTCGTCTGCATACTGTTGAGGCAGAAGTTCGATGCCGATGCGGGGTCGCTTTACCTGACCATAAGCAATCAAATCTGAAACGACCCAATTGACCTCATCGGAAGGGATGGAAAACCCAATGCCTGCAGAGGCACCCGAAGGGCTGTAGATCATTGTATTCACGCCTATCAGGCGGCCGCCGCTATCCAAAAGAGGCCCGCCGGAATTCCCCGGATTAATGGCAGCATCTGTTTGAATCACATCCCGAATCGGCCGTCCGCCGATCGATGTAATTTCTCTTCCCAGGGCACTGATGACACCTGTGGTCAGCGACTGATCCAGACCAAATGGGTTACCAATGGCATAGACGGATTGCCCAACCCGCAATCTGGCGCTGCTGGCTATCGGAAGAGGCCTGAGCTTCTCAGCCGGAGCATCTATTTTCAGTACAGCCAGATCTTTATTAGGTTCAGTACCGACCACCTCTGCATCCCATGCACTGTGATCACTTAAGGTGACACGCACCTTAAGTCCCTGCTGGATCACATGAAAATTGGTGATGATGTGGCCTTTTTTATCCCAGATAAATCCTGAGCCCGAGCCCGAAGGAATTTCAGTGATGTTGCGCGACCAGAAATCCCTTTGCTGTGCTATGGTAGTGATGTAACAAACTGAAGGTGCTGCATTCTCAAACAATGAGATGGTGGCCTGTTCACTATTCGTAAGATATCTCACAGAATCGACTGCCTTTCGGGGTGAAGATTCGCCTTCTGGTGAGTTGTCAGACTGAATTTCCGACTCCTCACTCCTGTTGGAAGAATCTGTTCCAAAAAAACGTGAACCAATAAACCAACCTGTGGCAAGCAATAATAGACCAAGAAGTAAATTTGATGTCCCGGATCGCATAGATTCAAATGTAATTTAACAAGCTATGGTTGTCTGTTAGCAAATAATTTCACATTTCGTTACATTCGTTACAATTAGTTCCTTTGGTAAGTTTCACACAACCAAACTACAAATCCGATAAGAACTCCATGTGGTTGATTCAAAAGAATAAACGAAAATAAACAAAAAAAGGGTCAACAGAATTTCATAAAAATTCTTAAAGTTTTGCTAAAGTTCTCAGGAGCGGGCACACGCGATATCTTTCCTCATGATACAATAAAAACATCGCATCTAGGTTTTCAACAATCCGGGCCATTCCAAGTTCCTGCCCCCATGCAAACAGACCTTTAGGATAGTTAACGCCCAAGGTCACAGCCTTTTCCAGGTCCTCCTGGGAGCAGACTCCCATATACACGGTATCTGCTGCCTCATTGACCAGCATGCTGATGATACGCCAAAAGATTGTTTCCTTTTTTTCATTCGAGAAATCTGTTAGCTCCCCTATTGTTGTACCGTCATAGATGTAAAATCCCCGACCTGTTTTTTTTCCCAGATATCCTGCATCCAGGAGCCTTTGCTGGAGGAGGGAAGGTTTGTACCTGCCATCGTAAAAGAAACCCTTCCAGACCGACTCGGTTACCCGAAAATTGACATCGTGGCCAATAAAGTCCATGAGCGTGAATGGCCCCATTTTGAATCCATAGCTTGTCATGGCTTCATCAATCTCTTCTATTGTAGCAAAGCCTTCTTCAACCATTCGGATTGCTTCGCTGTAATATGGCCTGGCTACCTTATTCACGATAAAGCCCGGGGTGTCTTTGGCGACAACTGCGGTCTTGCCCCATCTGGTGGCTGTTTCGAGAAGGTTCTGTGTGACAGCCAAGGCAGTCTGTGCCGCCGGGATGATTTCCACAAGTGGCATCAGCGCGGGCGGATTAAAAAAATGCATGCCTGCAAAACGCTCTGGTGAACGGAGACAGGAGGCAAGTTTTGTGACGGACAAGGAAGAAGTATTGGTCGCGATGATACAATCCTGGGGGACGATTTTTTCCAGATCTGAAAACAAGCTTTGTTTTACTGCCATATCTTCAAATACAGCCTCAATGCAAAGTGAAGCACTTCGCAGTTGCTGTGCATCGTCAGTTGGCAGTATTCGCTGAAGAGCCTCCTGATGCTCTAGATTTGAAATTTTTTGCTTAGAAAGCAGTCGGTCCAGACTCTGCTTGATGCCTTCCAATCCTTTTTCGACCGCGAGAATCGTCTGGTCCAGAAGAATCACTTCATCTCCGGACAGGGCAGCTATTTGCGCAATGCCGGCGCCCATCGATCCGGCCCCTATGATGCCAATAGTCATGTGTTTGTGTTTGTGTCAGTTTTAGCTTGGTCAGATGCCAATTTCTATAGATATGACATATCTTTAAGATATGTCATATCTATAGAATGAGAAAAAAACACCTTTTTTCCCAACTTGTCAAGTCCTAACTCAACTTTTTTTAGGTTCTCGTCAATTTATGCATTAATTGGTTCCGCCCTGTTGTCCAGTTCCCATATTTCCGCCCCCCTGGCCGTCTCCTCCCTGCTTCAGGTCTGTATTTTTTACCTTGGATTTGCGTTCCTTAAAATCTACATTTCCAAATTTATATCTAAAATTGATGCCAATCGATCGGAAAGGAATACTAAAACTACTCTTTTGAAGTACTGCATCCGTGTCAATGTTGGAATTGAAAAATTTATCTGCATTGAATGGCTCTATCAGCGTCAAGCCCAGACTTGAGTTTTTAAAATCTTTGCGCACGCCCATTCCATAAATTGTGAAGGCAGGATTGTCTCCCTGAATCGTTCGCACCGGAGAACGGAAAAATCCAAAAAAATCAGCCTTAAAGGTGGCTGATATCTTGATTTCACCATTTAAAAATATATTGTACTCATAACTGCTGCGCGACGCAGGCAAACCATTGATCACTCCGCTTGCATTATAGGTAGCAATATTTCCACCAGTCCGAAGCGTGATCAGGTCTATCGTCTTGGTAATGAATGTATTGACTCCCACAGAATGGTTTGTTCCTATATTCTGAAAAGTATTCACTGACAAGCCATAATTGTCGAGGGACAAAATCTGCTCAATGATTCCTTTTGTATATTTATAAAATACGGAAGAAAAAGTAGTGAATCCCTTGAACGTAAAGTTGTAGCCCATTTCCACCTGGTGCACCAACTCAGGATCCAGATACGGATTTCCAACTGTCCGGTTTAGAAAATCACTGGTATTGTTGAATGGGTTGACAAACTGCAGGCTGGGCCTCTGGATACGCTGGCTATAACTCAGTTTTAACGTTCTGAAATTACTGAACGTGCGTGAAATCGTAAAATTGGGCAACAGGTTGTCATAGGATATACCAGAAAAATTCAGGCTGTCACTCTTTTCAAAATTACCCCCAATGCCTGTCTTCTCATACCTCAGACCTGTGATCAAATTATATTTTCGGGCCACCACAAAATTCAGGGAAGCATAGCCAGAATACACATTTTGTTTGTAAGTAAACACATCGCTCACATCAGTGTAACCGGTAGGGAAAACCAATGCCTGCGTTTTGTAATCACTGATGATATTTCGAATCACGGCCTTAACGCCCGTCTCCAATTTTACAGCCTTAGTGAATGGATGCACAAAATCTGTCTGCAGCGTTGTTTCATGATTTACTCCTTTGTTATTCACCTCGGAATCTCTATTAAGCAAAGCCAGATCATGTAGTTCAGTCACGGAAAAATCCTGGTTGTTGTTTTGCCGGGAATATTGCACACCAGCTGACCATTCCTGACCCTCAACTTTTTCAGATTTGTGTGTATAATCAGTATTCCAATCATACCCCCCAAAAAAATTATCGCCTGTATTCGTGCGGGTAAAAGCATCATTAAAGCTTCGTGCAGCATCGTTGATTAGTCCTGTCGTTGAACCGTCTACATTGAAACCAAACCCTCTAAAATTGAGAGAAGTGTTCAAACTATTATATCCATTAAAATCATAAAAAGCACTCAGATTCCCATTGCCCCCAAGGCGGGATGAATTCTGAGTTCCGGATTGCTCAATCAGTGAACGCGTCACCTTATCTTCCCGATAGAAGGAGGTACTTCCATCCGCTGGAACCGAATAGAATATAGCTGCTCCGGAACTGATTCCCAATCGGCCCCTGCCTGCGTTGAGGTTTGTGAAGAGGCTGTTTTGCCTGTTGCCCACAGAAGCGTTGATGCTTCCAGCTACACCTTCTATATTGGACTTTTTTGTAATGATATTAATCAATCCTGCACTACCTTCAGCATCATATTTTGCTGACGGAGAAGTAATAACCTCTACTTTTTTAATCTGATCTGCAGGAAACATTTTTAATGCATCTGCCACATTGCTTGAAAACATGCCAGAGGGCTTGCCGTTGATGAGAATGCGTACGTTTTGTGAACCTCTCAATGAAACATTCCCATTGAGGTCGACTGAAAGCATAGGCACCTTCCTTAGTACATCCGTCGCATCCCCCCCAGCGATAGAGGCGTCATTTTCTGCATTGAATACAAGCTTATCGGCTTTATTTTCAACAAGCACCTTCTCCTCTTTAATCTCTACAGCATCCAGCAGAACGGAAGATGGAACAAGAATAATTCTTCCAATACTGGCATCCGGGTTTTTCAATGTAGTCTGTACACTGACCTTCTTTTCCGAATATCCCAGAAAGGAAATATAGAGATCATAGGATCCATTGGTGACTGCCGGAAAAGAAAAAGTACCATTCTCTTCAGAAAGCAAGCCATCGAGCACAACCTCACTACCCTTTTTCTTCAATGAAACAGTGGCAAAACCCACCGGCTGATTGGTCAGGGAATCTATAATTGTTCCCTCAATTTTTCCCTTGATTGTAGGTCCCTTTGCCCCACCAAATGGAAATTGTGCTATGACTGATATGGTCATGAATAAAAAAGAAATACTGAGAATGCCTCTCATAAAATTGAATTTATGCAATGAAGAATACATGAAATACTCTGAACTTTTTGATTTAAGTGCTCTGTCAAGAAAAACAAACCAGCTAGTTGAGGTTGTTTTTGCACATCTTATTGTGTAAGAGCCAGACCAACGTTCCAAAGTAAACAATCTTGTATTAATCACAATCAAGGCAAATTGTTTATTTTCAGACCAAAACAAAGTATTCTGCTATCGACAAATAGATAGAAAATCAATTTTTAAAGACGAATTCCACCGAACAGTTTTCTGCCACACTAATTTATTTTAATTGTGTAGGAATACGTTTTACCTTGCGCCGGCTTTTGTTTCTGTACTTCTGCAGTCATCGAATAGGAAAAAGATTGACGCGGAGGTTTTGTTTCTGAGACAGAATTCTGAGAGGGCTGCGGTTTTGCAACGGGCAGCCTGAAGTGAATGCGAATATTTTTATGGAAAAGTACTTTAATCTTTCGAGGTGTCTTTGGAACCTCAAATTTTAATAGACGCACCACACGAACCGCTTCTTCATTGCAGGCGTCATCCAGGCCACCAATAATCTGGGTATCAATGATTTCCCCTTTGTGATTGATGGTGTAACGAATTTGCACATCCCCTTCTACTGCATTTTTCAAAGAAGATGCAGGATACCGCAGATGACTGGCAATAAACGCCTGTATAGCTTTATCACCGCCCTTGTAATAGGGTTGTTTGATAAAAGAGTCCTCCTTTCTTTCCTTTTTCAAAATTTTCTATTTTTAACGTCCCTTTCGAAGTGATTGGTGGTCACCACTTGCCGGACTGTTTCTAAGATTATATCATTGGATTCGTTTCCTACGTTTTTCACTGCTTTTCTGACGAATAAGAAATTCTGTAAATTGCATTGGCAAAATCGTCTGAAATGAGGAGTGATCCGTCCGGAAGTTGTTCCAGGTCAACAGGTCTGCCCCAAACATCGTCAATGGATGAATCCAGCCAACCTTCCACAAAAGGTTTCACAGACTCAACCGTGCCGGTGCTATCCAGTGTGACGATGCAGATATCATAGCCCGACTTTTTACTGCGGTTCCATGAACCATGGCGCGCTACAAAGATCTGGTTTTGGTATGTTGCCGGAAATTGGCTTCCCGTGTAAAATTCCATTCCAAGTGGGGCTGTATGTGGCCCCATCAAAGCGGCAGGTTTCACAAATTCATCACAAGATTTTTGCTTTCCAAACTCTGGATCTGCAATATCGCCCTGATGGCAAAATGGGTATCCAAAATGCAAGTGATCTTTTTCCGCTTGATTCAGTTCACACTGAGGCACATCATCTCCCATAAGGTCCCTGCCGTTGTCTGTAAACCAAAGCTTGCCGGAAACAGGATGCCAATCAAATCCAACCGTATTTCGGATGAACGTACAACTTGTTGTCAGGGCCAAAGGCAATATACTTCCAACCGTGATGTTTTTCAGTGGGAAAATGATCATAAATGACTTCAGGGACGAGGGGCTTACCTAAGCCGTTTTCGATGTCAGAAAACCGGAGAATACGATTGACTTCCGCCACATACAAACTACCCTTGTGGAAGGCAACACCATTTGGCATATTTCCACCGGTCAGTATTGTAAATAAAGTATCTGCCTTGAAATCTCCATTCAGGTCTCGCAATGCATACACTTTGCCTGCAGACTTCGTACCGACATACAAGGTCCCCTGGGGAGATAATGCCATTGAACGCGCATCCTCAATCCCGGTGGTATAGGTGTCGACCCTGAAACCCTGGGGCACCTCCAAACGCTGAAGTGGTAGTTCTTCCTGCTGATCAGGAGAAGTGAGTTGAAGTGGCGGATTGACGTTATAGTAATATTTTACAAAAATTCCGGCAGCAACCAGTATCAGAATAAGTATAAGAATGATCCGTAAAAACTTCATATCAATATGTTTAGTTTGTCAGCTTCTGATGGTTGATCAATGTCATATGACCGAAAACTAAGTATCGTTACGAATCTTCGGATTGTTGTTTCGGGCATCTGAAATGTAAATCTAAACTAAAAAAACCACGCTGACAACCTATGATGACTTCACGTCATGTAAATGTATTCAAAAAAATGAAGAGACGTTCGTGACATCTGGCACTCATGCACCGGATTCATTGTGTGTCTCAAATATCCATTAGCAATAAGGCTGGATCTTCAAGCAGTTCCTTGACTCGAACTAAAAATGTAACTGATGTACTGCCGTCAATGATGCGATGGTCATAAGACAAAGCGAGGTACATCATAGGGCGGATGACTACCTGGCCATCTACAGCCACAGGTCTTTCTTTAATGGCGTGCATACCAAGGATAGCAGACTGGGGTTCATTGATGATTGGAGTGCTCAGCATGGAACCAAAAATACCGCCGTTTGTAATGGTAAAAGTCCCTCCCTTCATCTCCTCGAGTGTTAGTTTTCCGGTACGGGCTTTGTCTGCCAGTTCCTTGATAGCAATCTCAATGTCTGCCAGCGAAAGAGATTCTACATTGTGTACCGGAGGAACAACAAGGCCATTGGGTGTTGAAACAGCCACAGAAATATCAACAAAGTCGTTATAAATAATATTTTCCCCCTCTATCATGGCATTGACATCCGGCATTTCCATGAGGGCCTTTGCACAAGCCTTGGCAAAGAGCGACATGTAACCAAGCTTAATACCATATTTTGCAACAAACTTATCCTGATACTTTTTGCGCAGTTCGTTGATCGCTGAAAGGTCTACTTCATTAAACGTAGTCAGCATGGCAGTCTGGTTTTTGGCCGAGACCAGCCTGGCCGCGATGGTCCGCCGCATGCGACTCATTTTTTCAATGCGCCTTTGTCGGGATGCTTCACCACTGGCATGCACATTCGACTGTGATCGAGACTCTTTGGCATCCTGGGCCTTGACAGCAACGGCCTTTACAGCATCGTCTTTAGTGATTCTTCCGTCTTTGCCGGAGCCTTGCACATGTTCAGGAGCCATTTCATTTTCCCGAAGAATTTTTGCAGCTGCAGGTGAAGGGTGGGACATTGTAGCCTGCGTCGCAGGAGCAGAAGATACAGGAATCGAATCTTGGTTTTGATTCACTGGCTGTACGGACACACTGGCATCCTGCACTGCTGCCGTATCAATTCGGGCTACGAGTGCTCCAATAGCAAGGTCGTCTCCTTCTGCTGCAATGTGAATGAGTTTGCCTGTTGCTTCCGCAGGAAATTCCAGAGTTGCCTTGTCGGATTCAAATTCACAAATGGGTTCATCTACCTTCACAAAGTCTCCATCTTTTTTCAACCACTGTGAAAGGGTCACTTCTGTGATGGATTCACCAATTGTGGGCACTTTCATTTCAATCAAACTCATATATTTTCGATTTTAGTGCAAAGATACGGGTAGGCCGTGGTTATCGCAGAGCGAAACTATAAAAACTTTCTATAAGAATACAGCAAGTCTAAAATGATTATTAGCCTAGTCTAATATTTTTGTCTGATTGCTTCAATAAGTTCAGCTGTTTCTGTTCGAGCATCAGCAACCGACAAGCATATATTATTGGACATAATACTGAAAACTAGCCACTTACCAGACCTGGCACGCAGATAGCCACTGAGATTATAAACGCCCGACATAGACCCTGACTTACCGAAAACATAGGGTTGTTGCTCATTGGCAAATAGTTTCCGCAGCGTGCCTGATTGTCCACCCTTAGCAAATAAAGACATCAACCGACCATGGGGAAATGTATGGTACATATTTCCCAGGACACTCACCATTTGCCAGGGTGTAAACAGATTATACCTGGACAGGCCAGAGCCATCCACCCACACTGGCAAATGTGGCCATTGTGCAGGAAATCGCTTCGACAGCATTGTGATGGCTGCCTCCAAGTCAAGGGTATCTGCCAACTGCATGCCGCAGCCCAACAATAAATGATCAGCAAGCATATTATCACTCACCTGCATCATCCGGCGACATACTGTATCGGTTTCGATACCATACAATGGCTTTGCATCGGGAGCAATGGGAGTCGTACATTCAAAAACAGCTTGGTTCAGGTGCACTGCCAGAAGGCTTCTATTTACTGAGTCGGCATTGAAATATGGGATTTCCTGATAAAATGTAGCAATCGTATCCAAAGCAGTCGGCAATATAAATCGGTTAGTCCATTCCGGGCGCCCCACGGTTTTTTGTTGGCCTGAATACAAAGTATCTTTCAAAATACCAGAAGGCCAGAAGGCATGATTGTCAGTCCTGAACTGTCTTTCTGAATAAAGAGGGCATTTCCATGCACTGGGAATGAAGAAAGCTCCGGTTGATAATACCCAGCATAATCATCCCACATCCATCCAGGGCCAAAACGCGATAATCGGGCATGGTACTGAGACAGGAAGACCTTTTTACCTATGGCCATCGACCTTAATTGCTGCAATACTTTTTCACTATTGAAATATGGGTGTAAAAAAGCAGGGTTTGCAGTGCCCCAGAGATGGAGTGTAGAATCAGTCAGGGAGTATCTGAGAAAGGGAAGTGTGTCCTTCATGGTAGTAAGAACGGCCCACAGTGAAATGATTTTAACGTTGGAGGCAGGTACAAAGAAGCGATCTGTATTAAGCCCACATAGTGGCTTGCCTGATTCTGCTTCTATGACACATACGCCCGTAATCCCGGTACTAAGTGCCTTCTTGCTTTTCAATTGTGCCAGAAGCCATTTTTCATGGTCAAATTTATGTACAGAACAGGAAGCAAGAAACAAAAAGGCAAATAGACTCACCACAAAGGTAGCCAACCTGGGAAGATCTAGAACCCTAATTTTTATTGCGTTACACAGCCACATGATATTCTCGGAGTGCTTCGTTGAGAGACACCTTTGTATCGGTCGCTGGCTTTCTCTGACCGATAATCAAGGCACAATTTACCTGATAATCTCCGGCCGGAAAAGCTTTTGTATAACTTCCAGGGATAACGACAGCCCGCTCCGGTACCTCCCCTTTATAGATCAAAGGACTGGAGCCCGTCACGTCGATGATGTGCGTGCTTTGCGTGAGCACTACATTTGCACCGAGAACAGCTTCCCTCCTCACCCTGACACCTTCCACTACAATGCATCTGCTGCCAATAAAACAATGATCTTCGATGATTGTGGGTGCTGCCTGTGGTGGTTCCAGTACACCGCCAATACCTACACCGCCAGACAAATGCACATGCCTGCCAATTTGCGCGCAGGAACCGACGGTTGCCCAGGTATCTACCATTGTCCCTTCCCCAACCCATGCGCCAATATTCACATAAGACGGCATGAGAATAGCTCCTTTCTCAATAAAACATCCATACCTTGCAATTGCATGAGGCACTACCCTCACACCCTGGGCTGCATAATTTTTTTTCAGGGGAATTTTATCGTGGAATTCAAAAGGTCCCACTTCGATGGTAGCCATTTGCTGAATCGGAAAATAGAGTACAATGGCCTTTTTTACCCATTCATTGACTTGCCACTGGTCGTCAACAGGTTCTGCTACCCTCAACGTACCTTTATCCACGAGGCTGACTACCTCCCTGATGGCCTGTTGTGTTTCCATGCTCTGCAGTAAACTCCTGTCTTCCCAGGCTGTCAGAATGATTTCCTGAAGTTTTTGCATCTGATCTTTCGATTTATGATTTAAAAAAATATTCGTATTGCTACAAGCTGAGAAAGGATTCCTACCAGATAGCCGCCATATACTTCATCGGGTCTGTGTGCATGTAACATCAGCCTCGCCGTTCCAATGGCTCCTGCCAAAATGAAAAGTATCCCCAGCAGAGCGCGATCGCTTACATGAAAGGCGATGGCTGTAAAGGGTATAAAAACATACGTGTAGCCGTAAGAAAAGCTCAGAAGGATAAATGCCATGCCCGTCAGCATTCCACCGGCTCCGATGGCGTGCAGACTGATTTTGGTAAACCTGTTGACAACAAGGGCCAGAAACACTGCGATGGTACTGCCCAGCACAAAGAATGAAAATGCGGGTGGAATCGAATCATTGGATCTGACATTGACATAAAGCCACAAAAAAAACAAACCTGTAGAGATGAGAGGACCAATGCGTTCCTTGCTGGAATGCAGTTGAAAGGATTGTACCAGTCCAAGGGCTTTCATCAGTGAAATAGCCAGGATGGGAAACATGGCAGCCGTAGAAATTACAGAAATCACAACCACCCCTTCCATTCTCTCACTGGTGAAGCCAAACAAGGTGGGATTGCTGTACACTAAAAACCCAAATACATAAGGAATGATGGCCAGTGGATGAAAAATCACTGACACTATGTGCGCAAATATTCTGAATGTTGTTGGCATCGGTGCAAAGATCGAAAAAAAAGTGAAGCAAACGGCAGGAAAGTCTATTCTTTAAACGCCAGAGGCACAAGATACATTGTAGACAGAGTAATGAGTACTATGGAAATCAGGTTCATAATAAACCCCACGAGAACCATGTCTTTCATGCGGATGTAATTGCTGGCAAACACTATAGCATTTGGAGGTGTGCCCATGGGTAGCATTCCTGCACAGGAAGCAGCCAGCGTCATGGGAATTCCGAGCCATAATGGGTTGATTTGCAAAGCTTCAGCCATCGAGGTGACTACCGGAGCGAATACAATGACCTGAGCAACATTACTCATCACTTCACTGATAAAAATGGAAAGGATAGTAATCAAAAGAATCAGTATGACAATGCCACTTGAGTAAGACCCGAGCCATTGGCCCAGAACTGCAATCAAACCTGCATCCTCCAACGCTTTGGCGAGGCAGATTCCCCCTCCAAAAAGTAATAATATTCCCCAGGCCATGCGTGACGTATCTGACCATTCCAGCAGCGATGATTGCCCCTCGTTCTCATCCTCCCTTTGGCCGGAAGGTATCAGAAACAAAAGAATGGCTCCAAATACAGCGATTTGCGTATCATCAAGCTTTACATAAGACTGCCATCCGTTGATCATAGACCGGAAAATCCACAAGCTGGCAGTCAGCAGAAATACGCCCAAAACTCTTTTTTCCGGAATCGTCATCCTCCCCAATGCCTGTCTCTCCCCGTGAAGCAGCGTCAGGGAATTAGTATTCGTGCTGATACCACTTGGAAACAACCATTTTACCATGACAAGGTACAACGCAGCCAAAAGAAGTAGAGACACAGGCAAACAAACCAACATCCAGCCCAGAAAATCAAGTTCTACCCCATATTTTTGCTGAAAATAACCCACGTAGGCCACATTCGGAGGAGTGCCAATGATAGTTGCAATGCCTCCGATGTTTGACGCATACGCAATAGCAAGCATGATGGTCATATTGAAATTGCGGTAGTTTGCTCCCTGTTGCTGGTGGTGACTCATGACTGCAATGACTGAAAGCGCGATGGGGTACATCATCATTGTTGTCGCCGTATTGCTTAGCCACATGCTGATCAGACCAGTAGATAAAATAAAACCCAATACAATCCTGTCGCCTCCGGTGCCGGTAAGGTGAATGATATACAGAGCGATTCTTTTATGCAAATTCCATTTTTCGATAGCCAACCCAAGCATAAATCCACCAAAAAAAAGAAAAATGACCGGATTGGCATATGATGCGGCCGTCGATTCAATTGTCGAAATTCCCAACAAGGGAAACAATACCAAAGGAATGATGGCTACGACAGGCATCGGCATTGCCTCCGAAATCCAGAGAAAAATCATACAGATACTAATGCTCATGACCTTCAACGCAGTAGAATCCAGCGCTAATGGATTCACAAAAAACCAGACAAGTGCCAGAAATATACCTGTGAATATCAGCCAGAGATTGCGGTGAGCACGTGCCATAGATTCACTTTTTCATAAATTTTGCGGTTGAAGTGGTGGTTCCGTCAGTAATAGCCAGAATGTAGATGCCCGGTGGAATGTATGAAACATCGAGGGTTGCAGAGGAGGGGGTATCCTTTTCGAAAGATACCTGCCAGGTTTTTCCCACTGCATCCGTCAAGTGCATCACCGCTGATGCTGGAATAGGGCTGCTAACCGTGACCTCAAGCTGGTTTTCCGCAGGATTTGGTTTTAGAGAAGTAATGGCGATGGTCTGAGGAACTGGTGGAAGATCGGTTATTTCCCAGACCAGATCCAGGTACGCCAGACGTTTAGTGACCCAGTCCTTGAAAAACCAGGTTTCCTGTTGCCAGGTCTGACCGATAAAGCTATTGGGCCAGACATATTGTCCCAGTACCGGCCATCTCTGAAAATTGCGCTGCTGCACCGGTTCCAGTAAAGCAATCAGTGAATCAGTCACTGTTTGAATGTTCTGGTTGGACAAGGAAGTCTTTCGCAGTTCCTTCCACCTCAGTTTGAGTGACCTGTAAAAAGTTTCATCCTGCAGAAATCTCTTCCACCAAAAATGCACGACCCAGCCATCTCCATTGCACACACTGTTAAAAAGGCGGATGACCAATCCCTCAGGACTGGGCCCGGTACAGTAGTCCACATTGCCATAGCCAAGATTAGCATCAGGATTCTTGCCGAGCTCGTTCAGGATAATAAAGTCCATCAAGCTGGCCGTATCTATATACTTTCTGAATCCGTTTTTTGGGTGATTGTAGGAAGGCGCAGCAATGATATTTTCGACTTTTTGCATATGCTGGCGGATATAGTCAATTTGCTGAAATGTAATGTCTTCTGATTCCGGATACTCTAATTGCACGAGAACTCTTTGCCAGGCTCCCGGATAAGGGGGATAATCTGAGGTCCAGGAAGCATTCGGCGAGGAACCGGTCTGTTTATCCAATTTCATGATGTATCCTCCTGTAACTGCATCTCCAGTAACATCTTCAGGGTCAAGTTTGTCAATATCCACTCTGTCGTTGTCTCGTTTGATTTTTTCTGTCAGAAGATACACCCCTTCGTAATTACCATTAAGAATGACTTCAACCATGCGCACCCTGGGTGCATATTCCATGATCTGACCGGCCAGAATGTATGTAACGAGAAGACTTACATTCATATCTTCACCTGTCGCATCTCTGGTCTCAAAGCCATATGGTTTCTTAGGAAAATTTTGAGAAGATGAACCGCGATATTCGATGCCGATACGACCAGAATATCCATTCGGCTGATCTGTCACATGATTGATTTTTCCGGGACCATTGTCTATGACTTTCAAGGTCGCATCAATTTTGGGTTCATCCTGAATGAGCCTGCCTTCTGTATCAATCAGCAGCAACGGCAGAGGAGAAGAAACTACTTCTACCTGCGCGATAACAGTTCTAGAAAGCACCAAAAGGACTGAAAGGAGGATAAATTCCGACCGCATGCTCGTATTTTCTGTAAATATACATTGCCTCTACCAATCAAGGGAATGTCAGAATTTATTATTTGAATGTCGCTGAAAACTTTCGAATGATTCATTGTAGGGGGCTTGAACTAAATTAAAAATTTATTTAACTTTGAGTTTAATTTAAAATAGACTGTTATGGCAAACCACATGTTGCACGGAGGGGAGTTTTTGTTGAAAGACAGCGACGCGCAAGACGTTTATATTCCGGAGGAGTTTACCGAAGAGCAGCGCATGATTCAGGAAACGGTTCGCTCATTTGTGGATCAGGAAATTGTTCCTGTAGCTGAACGGATTGAATCGCTGGAAGAGGGTCTGGTTCCTCAGCTCCTCGAAAAAATTGCCAACCTGGGTATGCTGGGAACGCACATGCCATCTGCAGTGGGTGGCAGCGAACTGGATTACGTGACCAATACTTTGATCGGCGAGGAAATCGGCCCATCAGGATCATTCAGCGTCAGTTTTAATGCCCACATTGGTATTGGTATGTTGCCTATATTATATTACGGAACTGAAGCACAGAAGCAGCAATATCTGCCTGGTTTGGTTACTGGTAAGATCAAGGCGGGGTATTGCCTGACAGAACCTTCGAGCGGTTCGGATGCACTAGCGGCCAAAACAACGGCTAACATCAGTGAAGACGGTGAGTATTATCTGCTGAATGGGCAAAAAATGTGGATCACTAATGCAGGATTTGCAGATTTGTTTACTGTTTTTGCCCAGGTGAATGGCAATGCATTCACTGCCTTTTTGGTGCACAGCGCTATGGAGGGAGTCACGACGGGAGCAGAAGAAAAAAAGCTGGGCATTAAGGGTTCTTCCACCCGCCAGGTATTTTTTGAAAATGTAAAAGTACCCAAAGACCATGTTCTGGGAGAAGTAGGCAAAGGCCACCTGATTGCCTTTCACGTATTGAATACAGGAAGATTAAAACTATGTGCTTCTGTGCTGGGTGGTGCTAAAAAACTGGCAGAAATAAGCGTCAGATATGCTGTCGAGAGAGAGCAATTTCAGCAGCCGATTGCTTCATTTGGCGCCATTGGCAGTAAGCTTGCAGAACAGTATATCCGCTGCTTTGCTGTGGAGTCGGCACTGTACAGGACTTCGCATCTGATTCAGCTGGCGGAGGATCAGGCCAGGGCATCAGGTGTTGATTTTTCGGAGGCAAAACAGGATGCAGCCGAGGAATTTGCTATTGAATGTAGTATTTTGAAAATTATTGGGTCAGAAGCCCTGGATTATGTTGTCGACGAAGCGGTCCAAATCCATGGGGGCATGGGTTACTCGGAGGATGGCGTAATTGCCCGGGCGTACAGGGATGCGCGTATCAATCGGATTTTTGAAGGCACCAATGAAATCAACAGGCTGCTGATCCTGTCAACTTTGTTTAAGCGAGCGCTGAAAGGAAGGCTTGACCTCATGACACCCGGACTGGCAGTAGAAAAAGAAATCACCAGTGGCATCAGTGAAGAAGGAGACGTGAAGGGTTTGTTTACGGATGAACAAAAAATCGTCAGAGCATATAAAAAAATACTGATCATGTTGCTTGGGACTGCCGCACGACAGGCTATGAGCGGCAAGCTCGATCTGAAAGCAGAGCAGGAAGTACTCATGTACCTTTCAGACCTGATTCTGGATATTTTCATGGCAGAAAGTGTGTTGCTTCGCGTACAAAAACAGCATGCCCTGAATGTTTTGACCGGTATTGAAGAGGACCTGTTATACACCTTTATCAATGATTGTAACCATCGGGTGCGCCAGAATGCTGTCAATGCAATTGCCTCTTTTGTCGAGCCGAATATGCAGTCTGCCTATGTGCAAGCCACGGAGAGGTACACTTCGTATGGTTTAAAAAATAATACAAATCACAGACGAAAGATTTCGGCATACCTCATCGCCAGATTGCGCGGATAAAGGAATCCCGGTTAATATTCGCTCGTAAAGTGGAAATCCACTTCCGGGTGATTTTCCTGAGCCATTTTCAGCATCCAGGCGGATTCTGCCAGAAAAACCAGTTTACCGTCGGTATCCCTGGCAATGTCTTTTTTGCGTCGTGAGATCAGTTCTTTCAAAGCATTGGCGTCTTTACTGCTGACCCAACATGCCTTGTAGAGGTTGACTGGTTCGTAATCGCAAGATGCACCATATTCATGCTTCAACCTGTATTGGATGACATCAAACTGCAAGGCGCCGACAGTACCGATGATTTTTCGTCCGTTATCTTCTTTTGTAAACAACTGAGCCACACCTTCATCCATCAACTGGTCCAGCCCTTTGTTCAATTGCTTGGTCTTCATAGGGTCAGTATTATTGACAAAGCGGAATTGTTCCGGCGAAAAACTAGGAATTCCCTTAAAATGGAGATTCTCCCCTTCTGTCAGCGAATCACCGATTTTAAAATTTCCAGAATCATATAAGCCCACGATATCTCCGGGATATGCTTCGTCGATGACAGATTTTTTTGAAGCCATAAAGGCTGTGGGGTTGGGGAATTTCATGTTTTTCCCCTGTCTGACATGCCAGTAATTGGTATTGCGTTGAAAGGTTCCAGAACAAATACGAAGGAAGGCAATCCTGTCCCGATGTTTGGGATCCATATTGGCATGTATTTTAAATACAAATCCGGAAAATTTCTTTTCCTGAGGATCTACTAGCCGTTCTTCAGTCTCCCGGGATAGCGGGTTTGGAGCGATATCCACAAAGCAATCCAGCAGTTCCCGTACTCCAAAATTATTGACTGCACTACCAAAAAAAACAGGACAAATATTTCCTTTCAGGTATTCTTCACGTGAAAATTCCGGGTAAACAGATACGATGGTATGAAGCTCATCCCGCAATGTCATCGCTGCAGCATCGCCCACTTTCTGGCTGAGCAGCTCATTTTGAAGATCGGTGATGCGAAATACATCTTCTTCTTCCTGCTTTCCGTGAGGGCTAAACAGGATCAAATTTTGTTCATACAAGCTGTAGACTCCTCTAAAACGTTGCCCCATACCTACCGGCCAGCTAAGCGGGGTAACGTGAAGTCCCAGTTTTGTCTCCACTTCGTCGAGCAAATCAAACGCATCCTTACCCTCCCGGTCTAGTTTGTTGATAAAGACGATGATGGGAGTATTTCGCATGCGGCACACCTGCACCAGTTTTTCGGTTTGTTCCTCTACCCCTTTTGCTACATCTATGACTACAATCACGCTATCGACTGCAGTGAGAGTACGATATGTATCTTCGGCAAAATCCTTATGTCCGGGAGTATCCAGGATGTTGATTTGTTTGTCCCTGTATTCAAACGCCATGACAGAGGTGGCCACGGAGATGCCACGCTGCTTTTCGATTTCCATAAAATCGGAGGTAGCGTGTTTTTTGATTTTATTGGATTTTACGGCCCCCGCCTCCTGAATGGCCCCTCCAAAGAGAAGTAACTTTTCCGTCAGTGTTGTTTTTCCGGCATCGGGGTGGGAAACAATTCCGAATGTTTTCCGCCTGTGCAATTCTTCTACCTGGCCCATATGGTTTTTTGATTAAAATGCCGCAAAGGTAATCAATTTGTACACTGCAGACTTTGGGTGAGTACGGATTTCATCATTGAAAAGATTTACCTCACGAAAAAAACAGTTAAACCGGTCTGGATTTATAATTCGTTCACGTTCAAAACTATACGACTGAACATCTTTTGAGGCAAAACCTGCCAACCGCAAAATTCTCTTCCAAGAGGTCTCTTTTTGACTTCAACTTCTGATTATGGCATAGTTTCTGCATGTTGATTTGTATGGACATTCAGAAAATCAACCGACGGCATTTTGTAGAAACAGACCTGTATTACAGGGTGAGTCTGGGCCTTTCATCAAGGCTGATCAAGTACGAAAACTGTATTTTTCACCTTGAAGTGACACTGGGTAGAAAATGGGATAAAAATTATAATGCCACAGCGGCAGAGATTGCCCATTCATGGAAATCAAACCACCCCGAGCTGGCTCACGCCATTGGCTGCAAGGTCTATATTATAGACCTCCGCAATGATGATCTGAAAACACAACTCATCCAATCAGGGATAGCACCTGGATATGATGCCCATAAAGGCATCCTGTTCAGGAGAAACTACCTGAATTAACATCTACCAGTCTTTCAAATTACTGGATCAGCGACTGGAGTTTCATTGCCAGTCCCATATCGCCCTTGATTTTGATAAGTCCGGACATCACAGCCATCATCGGGTTGAGTTCTCCATTCTTTAGCTTCAAAAAAGTTTCTGGGTCAGTGCTGATGGTACAATCTGCTTCTGCATCTTCTGTGGAAACCTTGTTTTTATCCCCTGTTCCATCGATAAAAATCGTGAGTTCACCCAATTGAAATTTCAGTTTGGCTCCCAGGGGCGCTACGTTGTCGGCTTGTTGCTGAATGGCAGCTAAAATTGGATTTGTTGACATGTTGTATTTTATTTATATCATATAATTATTGTAACCAGTCGTCTTCACCAACAGGGATTGTGAGCCCTTCACCGGAGAGGATCGTTTCAAGACAGGCCGCTGTTTTTGGCAATTCGTAGGTAAAGTAAAAAGCCATTGCTTTTTGTTTTCCCACGATGAATGCTGCGTTGTATGATTGCCCTGATGCTTGTTTTTCTGCGGCATGAGTGATTTTTAGCCATTGCCAGCCTACGACTACCCGTCCCAGGAGATCCATAAAAATTGTCGCATCTGCCAGAAACATCTGATAATCGCCTTTCATGGCAAATCCCATCAGATGGGTCAACGCTTTTTGCACATGATCCATGGCCTGCAAAAGCTTTGAGGAATAAGGACGCAAAAAAACAGACTCTGACACTTGGTGGATGGTTTCTTGCATCCTGGCCTGGAGCAAACGCAACGCTTCACCTCCTTCCAACGGAATTTTGCGACTCAACAAATCCAGCGATTGAATGCCCGTGGTCCCTTCATAAATGGCCATAATCCGGATGTCGCGCAAGTATTGCTGTAAGGGAAAATCCATACAAAACCCATATCCTCCCAAGACCTGTAGGCCCATATCGACAGATTGACGGCCCATTTCAGCCGGAAACGTCTTGGCCATGGGGGTGAGCAATTCCAGTAATAAATGACATTGTCGGGCGTTTTCCGGATCCGATGAATGTTCTTCGTCAACAAGGCGGGCACATTCAAGAATAAGGCTCAGAGATCCTTCCACAATACATTTCTGATTCAGGAGCATTCGGCGCACGTCAGGGTGCTCTTTAATAAGCGTCTGATTTTCAGAGACATCTTTTTTTCCGGAATTCATGATCCGCCGACCCTGGGGTCTTTCACTTGCGTACTGCAATGATGCGTAATAAGCAGCCGTTGCAATGGAAGCAGCCGTCATGCCCACATCTATACGGGCACCGTTCATGAGCTGAAACATATACTGCAATCCATGATTTGCTTCGCCAACCAGATAACCGACACATTGCCTCTGTTCACCATATACGAGATGTACAGTACTGTATCCACGCTGGCCCATTTTTTGAAAATCATTGACCGCTACAACGTCATTGGGAGTCAGGTTTCCAGCTTCATCAATGCGCAACTTAGGCACTACAAACAGGGAAATGCCTTTCGTCCCGGCTGGAGCTCCTTCGATCCGTGCCAGGGTGAGGTGGATGATATTGTCTACGGCTTCATGGTCGCCAGCGGAGATGAAAATTTTCTGCCCGACGATCTCAAATGTACCATCATTTCGGGGAATGGCTCTTGTGACTATATCGGAAAGGGAACTGCCAGCCTGGGGTTCCGTCAGCGCCATCGTGCCACCCCACTTGCCTGCCAGCATAGGAGGAATGTATGTTTTTTTCAGCTGCTCACTACCAAAAGTGGCAATCAGATGCGCTGCACCTGCTGTCAAACCAAGATAGCCCGGGATATGGTTGTTTGCAGCCTCCAGGATATGGTTTAGGGCGCTTTGCATAAGTTGCGGCAATTGTTGCCCGCCATCCTCGCTATCAAAATACATGCCCAGCCAGCCATTCTCTCCAGCGTCGGAAAAAATTTTTTTCAGGATCGGATGAGTCCGTACTTTCCCTCCTTCAAATTTTGCCGGAGTTTCATCCATCTCTTTAAAATACGGAAAATAATCCTGATCGGCCCAGTCTTTTGCTGCGATAAGCAACATGTCCATTGAAGACCTGTCAAACGATGTAAACCTGGTATAGCGCATCAAACTTTCTGCCTGATGCACATCAAACAATAAGAAACGCAAGGTGTCCATGCACATATACTTCGCCATACCTAAGACATTCTAATTATTAAACTCAAAGTTAATTTTTTACCTACATATGCACAAGCTAAACCAGGCAGCAAATGTTTAAAAATACGTTAAATCTGCAAAATATGGGACTTCTGCTGTTTGGGATGAATTATTTTTTGTAATATTGTACAAAATATAGCGTAAAATACGCAAATATCAAAACAATATTTCGATTATTGCCATTAGAACTCAACAGCATCATGAAAATACATTTCACATTAGCACTTGCATGCAGTATGTTGCTCTCCTGTACCTCCGTCAACAAACTCATGGAAGAAGGAAATTATACGCAGGCATTCCAGACGTCCCTGTCGAAGCTAAAGGGGGAAAAAAACAAAAAGACGGATCATGTAAAAGCGTTGGAGAAATCCTTCGCAAAATTGCAGGAGCAAACTGACAGAGAGGTGATCAAATTAAATACAGATGAACGTCCGGAAAACTGGCCGTTAGTACTTGAGCAATATCTGGCAATGGAGAAGCGGCAGCAGCAGGTTGATCCTTTATTGCCACTAGTGAGTGAGACGCGCTATAAGGCCGAATTCCAACTTAGGGATTATACACAAATGATCCTACAAGCGGAAGAAAAGACCTGCGAGTACTACTATAACCGCTCCAAGGAGCTCGTTAGGCGTACTGAAGAGACGGGCAACAGGGAGTTTGCACGACAGGCCTACAATGAACTCGCGTTGATAGAAAAATACAGAAAGTCCTATAAAGACTTTGAAAAAGTAAGAGACAAGGCCAAACTTGCCGGAACTACTCTCATTTTTCTGGAAGTCGAAAGCGACATGATCGGCATTCATGGAAGGGGTATTGAGAAGGAATTGCTAACTCTTCCGGTATCAAGGCTGGACGATTTCTGGACAGATTATACGGTGGACTCCCGTGACAAACAAGAGGCAGATTTTGAAGTCAGAGTGGAGTTGGAGGACATCCTTTTTTCACCTGAAAGGGAAAGTATCAACAGGTTTGTAGAGAGCAAGGAAATCCTGGTCCAAAAAGACCAGAAGCAGACAAAAAAGGACACGGTCGTGGTGGTAACAGAAAAAGAAATTTATGAAAAGGTCAATGCGGAAATCATCGAGGTATTCCGGGAGAAAAAATCTGAATTGACAGGCAGGCTTATCGTAACCAATCCATGGAATAAAGAGGTCATCCATTCTTTTCCTGTCTCTTCTGTTTCACAGTTTACAGGATATTGTTGCCGGGTGGAGGGTGATGAGCGGGCACTGACTGAAAATACAAAAAAGAAGTTGGATCCGTATTGCGAATTATTCCCTACCGACTTTACTATGGCAGAGGCATTGGCACAAACATTTAAAAAAACTGTTCTTGCTGAACTGGAAAAAATCAACCTGAGATAAAAAATTCGTGCCTTGTTTACAACTAATGACAAAGCACCTGGGCCTTACTGATCACTTGACGTTAGCGATAGACAAAGTACCTGTTCATCAGAAAGTTAAAAAAAATTCCTACGAGTACGGCTACTATCACACGGCTTGTAAAAAAGGAGAGGTGAAAATTTTCTTTAAAGAAAAATACGGCAGTGGAGTTTACGAAAACAGAAAAGAGGTTGATGATAATAAATCTCATGGCTTGTTTTCGAAGCTTCCCTTTTTTGTTGACAAACGCCCAGTTTCTACCAAGAAAGAAGCTGGTACATGCCCCACAAACCGATCCCATTGTTGTGGCGCTGACATAATATATTGACAAAATATTGTGGAGAAACAGAGCGATGGAAAAATCCACGGTGGTAGCAGTCAGGCTGACGACCTGAGACCGAAAAAATGCCTTCTTGAATGGTGGTGGTTGTACCTGTATGACAGACTGTTGTTCCATATTAAAGCCATTCGAAATAAATCAATGCATGCATACATATCAAAGTGTAAATACCGGCGAGCACATCGTCCAGCATGACGGCATGAGCATTATGCCAACGGTCAATGGAGCGAATGCCCAGTGGTTTGGCAATATCAAAAAACCGAAACAGGACAAGTGCTGCGATCAGTGTTGATGGTTGTGCAGGAATAAAGAGCATGCCCACCCAGTAACCTACTGCTTCATCTACCACAACCTTCGAGGGATCATCACCCCACGAACTTTGTAATTTGCGACAGGACCAGACACCGGTCAAATAAAAAAAACCAATGAGGAGCAAATGGATGCATGTGGATATGGCATCACTCTGTACAATAGCAGCTATCAGATATGTGAGCAGCATGGCCCCCATCGCCCCAAAGGTACCTGGTGCAAAGGGGATGTAACCCAATGTAAAAAAAGTAGCAATCAACCTGGCAAAGTGCATAAAAAAAAGGGGCCGAAGCCCCTGGTTTATGGTTCGTAGTCGAGACCGAGATTTGTAATCAGTTCCTCTCCAGCGATGTACCTCAAAGTATTTTCCAGTTTATTCAACTGCTTGAAAATGTCGTGCATAGGGTGTACTCCTTTGGGTGCCTGCGGCGATTTTAAATAGAAGGACAGCCATTCCTGAATGCCCGACATTCCGGATCTTTTTGCCAAATCGAGGAAAATTGCCAGATCCAGAACCAGGGGAGCTGCAAGAATAGAATCTCTGCAAAGAAAATCTACTTTAATTTGCATCGGATAATTGAGCCATCCCCGGATATCAATATTATCCCATCCTTCTTTATTGTCGCCGCGGGGCGGATAGTAGTTGATACGAACTTTGTGGTAGAGATTCCCGTATAATTCCGGATAAAGCTGAGGTTCGAGTATGTCTTCGAGTACACCAAGCTTGGAGACTTCCTTGGTTTTAAAGTTGTCGGGGTCATCCAGTACTTCACCGTCCCGATTGCCCAGGATATTGGTAGAAAACCAGCCCTCTATGCCGATAGCCCGCGCCTTCAGGCCAGGCGCGAGTACAGTTTTCATGAGTGTTTGTCCGGTTTTAAAATCTTTTCCTGCTATGGGCGTACCTGTTTGTTTTGCCAGTTCGACCATGGCAGGCACATCACAGGATAAGTTGGGAGCCCCATTGGCGTATGGGATTCCCATTTTGATTGCGGCATAGGCATAAATCATGCTGGGTGGTATATCCCTGTGATTCTCCCTGAGTCCCTTTTCCAGGGCCTCAAGTGACTGGTGTACTTCTGATTCTTTGATGTAAATTTCTGTAGATCCACACCATACCATTACGATTCGGTCACAATCATTTTCTTTTTTAAACTTCTCGATATCCTTCATCAAGGCCTCAGCCAGATCCATTTTTGTTGCCCCTTTTTTCACGTGTCTCCCATCGAGTCGCTTGACATACTCATGGTCAAACACAGCCTTCATAGGTTTAATCTTTTCGAGTTGAGGCTTGAGTTTTTTCAGGAGGTCTTTTTCGAGAACTTCGGCATGTTTTGCTGCTTCGTAAGCATTATCCTCAAACACATCCCATCCGCCAAATACGATATTTTTTAAGGGTTGAAGTGGGACAATATCCTGAATAAGAGGTTGTTTATTTTCTGTACGTTTGCCAATTCTCATTCTGCCCATTTGTGTCAGAGAACCAATAGGTAAACCAATACCTTTATTGACTGCCA
>JAJTEZ010000012.1:35677-58655 GCA_021298335.1 Saprospiraceae bacterium
CGGCGATTGTTGTAGTTGCAACGGCACCCATACCTGGTAGGAGGATACCTAATTTGCCTTTAGGTTTTTGCGCCTTCATTTTTGTTTTCATTTTGTTATGTTTTGAATTTCACTAACTAAGTGACCGGTAAACAGCAGTCACATGGAATCTTTGGTTAGTAAAGTAATCATTATAGTTTGTGAGTTAATGATTCATTTACTGCTGCGAATTATATGTTAAATTAATATTACTAGAAAATTATGATTATGTAACAGAATGGACAACTCTGATGTTTACAAAGTGGTATGTTTCTTTACCATTGGTTTATAAAATTTTCAAATGAGTGAAACCCATTCCCTAATACTACTGGGTTAACTTCTGATATTTTCCCAGCCATTTAGTTCCTTTTCCAGGTAAAACAAACACCTCAAACAGAAAAATTGCTAACACTGCACATCCTGCTCCTAAAATGACGTCGAGAACATAATGGTGAAAAGAATACACGGCCGCAAACCAAATGCCCAGGATGTCGATTACCACAAACCAAGAGAAAAAATGCAACTTCGCCTTTCTCGCATAATACCATGTCACCACTGGATACGCGGCATGGAGGGATGGAATGGCGGCAAACACATTGGCATTTCGGGTATACATGTTTTCAAAGAGCGGAGAACCAATGAGTTGGTCAAAACGCAGAAGTTGCGCAGCATGCCCGGGGATATCAAAACGTTGTACATCACCATACAGGTCAAAGTACCAGGGTGGGGCTGCCGGATAAATATAATACGCTACAAAGCCCAGAAGATTGGCAAAAAGAAAGGCTGCGCTAAACTGCAGCAAGCGACTTTTGTCCCGATAAAACAAGTAGAGGCCGAGACCAAGCGGCACTGGCACCCAAGTCAGATAAAACAATCCAGCCAAAAAATCTGCCGCGGGATGTGCATGATTTCGTAAAAATTCGTTGGGAGTCAATCGCATGCCCTGAAAATCAAAGCCAAACCATTCCTTTTCAAACTGATAGGGCTGGATGATATGTACCGGATTTACTTCATAATTCGGAAGGATGCGCATTGAGTCATAAATGATCCAGAAGAGAATAAAAAAAACGAAGGAATACGCTAGAGCTCTGGTCTGATTATGCAATACAACCATCAACAGGAGGAAGCCCAAAAACTGAAGATGGTCAAGTCTCAGCCCCACCACAACGGATGTCCACAGCAAATAAGCCATTGTAAAAAAAGCCGAAATCTTGAGATGGTGGGCCTGAACCGGAAAGAATCCGGCTCGACGAAGAGTTTCAACAGGCATGATGACAACTTTTACATGAATGAATTTATGTGCATGATCAGGCGGAGACTAAGAGTATTTTGAGAGTTACATTCCCATCAGCCGTAGCCATCATGTGATGTGCGAAGAATTTGAAGTCTGGCGCAATTCTTTTTCTGCGTGTCGCAGTCGGCTTATTGCCGTCATGTTTGAAAAGACGGCAAGTAAGAATATGGGAAAGGTAAACAGTGTAATGGTTTCAATCAATGGAAAAGGCAAAAAGTTGACAACAATTTTCATTTCTGCATTGATAAAAACAGAGTAGACCTACAAACGCAAACAGGGAACTCAAAAAGTAGTGATGCGCGACAAGATAATAGCAGATACCTAAAAACATGATCATTTCACTATACCTGTCGAGTACTGAGTCATACAAAGCACCATATTTTGAGTCCAGACCTCCTACCCTGGCCAATCTGCCATCGATCATATCAAACAAACCAGCAAACAGAATGACGGCCGAAGCTACTCCCACAATGCTGTGGTCATTTCGGGAAGAATATTCTCCACCGTAGATAAAAATACCCGCAGCTATAACATTGATGAATAGTCCCGTCAGGGTGATTCCGTTAGGAGTTATTCCGGCACGCAAGCACCACCGAATAAAGGGGTTAATCCACCGATACACCCATTGCTGGGCAGTACTTTTCCAGTCAGCCATTCAAAAGTAATTATACGCCTACAACGATTCAACATCCACCAAGGTTCCAATTGATTCCCCTTGAGCAATGCGAACCAAGTGGCCTGGCTGATTGATATCAAACACAATAATGGGCAGGTTGTTTTCCTGACATAAGGTAAACGCAGTCATATCCATGACAGAAAGCCCCAAACTAATCACTTTGGAAAAAGATACGCGGTCAAATCTTACTGCATCAGGATTTTTTTCCGGATCGCTATCATAAATTCCGTCTACACGTGTCCCCTTCAGGATGACATCTGCGTTGATTTCGTTGGCTCTAAGAGCTGCAGCAGAGTCAGTTGTAAAGTATGGACTTCCCGTGCCGGCAGAAAAAATCACCACACGACCTTTTTCCAAGTGACGTATCGCCCTTCTTCGAATATACGGTTCAGCGATTTCCCTCATTTCGATGGCGGTAATCAAGCGTGTATAAACACCCTGTTTTTCAAGTGCGCTTTGCAACGCCATGCCGTTGATACAGGTAGCCAGCATGCCCATGTAGTCACCGGTAACACGTTCGATGCCAGAGGACTCTGCACTTAGTCCACGGAAGATGTTTCCACCTCCGATGACTATGGCGACCTCGGCCTGTTGGGCGACCAGTTCCTGAATCTGTTCAGCGTAGTAACCCAGCATATCTGAGGAAATGCCAAAACGCTGTTCTCCCATCAATGATTCTCCACTCAATTTAAGCAGGATACGTTTATATTTTAATTGCATGTGGCCTGAAAAAGTTGATAATTTAATTGTAATAAAACGATGTTCATAGAGAGGCAAAAAAAAAGAGCGGAGACCGCTCTTTTTATTCTTTAACCCAATTTTACGTGTCTGAAACCGACAACTGTTAACTCGGGATTCTTCGATTTTAGATTGTTCAGTTTACCCTGGGCAATTTTTTCCAGCATATCTTCTGCCTTGCCCTCCTGACGAGCGATTTCCTTTCCAATCTCCATTTCCTTTTCGATGATATCGGCAGGAACATCATCTTTATCCAGAGCAACTGGCTTCATTGCAGCTACTTGCATAGCCACATCTCTTCCTGCATCCACAAATTTAGCATCAGAATGGTTCAGACCAACGAGAACGCCGGCCTTATTTCCCATGTGAATATACGAGGCTACCAATGGAGCTTCGATTTTCTGATAATCAGAGATTTCAATTTTCTCCCCAATTTTAGCTACTTGCTCAGCCATGACTGTTTCCAGAACGACTCCGTTCAGTGTTTTCGTATAGAGCTCGTCTCTGTCGGCAGGAAACTCAGCTAATGCGATAGCTGCAATTTGCTTAGTCAGGTTGATGAAATCTTCATTTTTTGCCACAAAATCAGTCTCGCAACTCAGACGAACCACGATTCCTTTGTTTTGGGCATCGTTGACCAAGGCAATCACCACACCTTCCTTCGCATCTCTGTCTGCTCTTTTTTCAGACATTTTCTGACCTCTCAGACGCAGTAATTCGATTGCCTTATCAAAATCACCATTTGCCTCAACAAGCGCTTTCTTACAATCCATCATCCCTGCTCCCGTCTGATCGCGCAAGTCTTTTACAGCTGTGGCTGAAATATTTACTTCACTCATTATTTCAAAAATTTGAATGTGTTTAAAAGGATTAATCTTCTTTCGTATCTGTTTTTGCAAGTCTTCTTTCTTCCAGACCTTCCCTAATTGCGCTGACAACATAGTCGGTAATCAACTTTACTGACTTTGAAGCGTCATCATTTGCAGGAATTGCAAAATCAACTTTATTGGGATCTGAGTTAGTATCAACCATAGCGATAGTTTTCATACCCAATCTTTTAGCTTCAGCGAGTGCAATATGTTCATGGTGAATGTCTACCATGAAGACGGCGCTGGGCAGTCTGTTGAGGTTAGCAACACCTCCGAGAACTCTTTCAAGTTTTTCTTTTTCTCTGGAAAGAGTCAAACGTTCCTTTTTGGTAATAGAGATTGCTGGGTCTGTGAGCATTTTGTCGATGCTGTTCATTTTCTTCACGGACTTTCTGATCGTGGAGAAGTTTGTCATCATCCCTCCGAGCCATCTTTCCGTAACGTACGGCATCTCGGCACTGCGGGCAGCATTGGCAACAATGTCTTTTGCCTGCTTTTTGGTGGCGACAAACAGGATCTTCTTTCCAGACTTAGCCATTTGCTTCATGGCGTAAGCTGCCCTGTCGAGACACTCAGAAGTTCTGTTGAGATCGATGATATGGATGCCCTTTCTTTCCATGAAGATGTAAGGAAGCATTTTTGGATTCCACTTGCGCTTAAGGTGTCCATAGTGTACTCCCGCTTCTAACATTTCATTATATGTCGGCTTATTCATTGCTTAATTGGATTTAATATGAGTAGAATAATGGGTAAATTGTGGAGATTATCGTTTAGAGAACTGGAAGCTCTTACGTGCCTTTGGTTTTCCAAATTTCTTTCTTTCCACTTCCCTGGAATCTCTGGTCAGGTATTTCTTCTCCTTCAGGCCTTTCTTCAAATCCTCACTGATTTTGACGAGTGAGCGGGAAATACCCAGTCTGATGGCTTCAGATTGTCCTTTGAATCCACCTCCATCGACAGTAACCTTAATGTCATACTGGCCTTCAGCCTGTGAAACTTTGAGTGGGTCCAGTACTGTAGCCTGTGTGATGGCCATAGGGAAATATTCCTTCAGATCTTTCCCATTGATGGTGATCTTGCCTGATCCTTTGGTGACATATACTCTGGCAGTGGATGATTTTCTTCTGCCTATGCTATTGATCATTTCCATGTGTTGTTAAAATTTAAAGGGTTCAGGTTTCTGTGCTGCATGCGGATGAGCTGATCCGGTGTACAAAAATAACTTTTTGATCATTGCCCTGCCCAACTTTGTTTTTGGCAACATTCCTTTCACAGCCAGCTCTAGCACCATTTCGGGTCTCTTTTGCAACATTTCCCGTGCGGTGCGTCTTTTTAAACCTCCAGGATATCCTGAGTAGCGCTGGTATTCCTTATCGTCCAGCTTGTCGCCTGTAAAACGCACTTTATCGGCGTTGATGACGATGACATAATCACCGGTATCTACGTGCGGGGTAAAATCCGGTTTATTCTTGCCCCTCAATACGGAGGCGATACGGGTAGCGAGTCTGCCCACTACCTCTCCTTCTGCATCCACTACATACCACTTGTGAGTGGCTGTGGCAGCATTGGCAGATATTGTTTTGTAACTCAGTGTATCCACTTTAATCAATTTTAATATGAATGCTATGATTTCAATAGCGGCCGCAAAGGTAAGGTCTTTCTGTTATTTTGCCAATTATTTTGAAATTTTTTTCAAAAAATAATTCATAATACACTGATTCACAGGTAAATTTTTGCATCTTTTGATTCACAAGGAGTCTTTTTGTATCAAGCCAAGTGGCTCCGTAGTCCCGATATTTTTGAGTAGAAAAGCTCATTCCATTGAGAAAATCATGTTTTCCATCCCCTTGTAATGTAAGTTCTTATTCTTGCATATATATAAAAACAAGAATTAGAATATAGTACATAATGAAATTATTATAATACACTCTTTTGAATGAGAAAGTAGTTTTGTATATTTGCCAGAATTAAAATACCCGACTTATCAAAACGAAATACTACGGTCATGGTAAGCTGCTGCTCACGGGTGAGTACGCGGTGTTGGATGGAGCGAAGGCCCTGGGCCTTCCGACCAGGATGGGGCAGAATCTGATTGTCAAGCGTACGACCAGCTCTGATTTGATATGGGAAAGTCTCGACATGCATGGCAAGCCCTGGTTTGAGTCCACACTTTCGCTGTTTGACTTTTCAGCACTGACTACAAACAATGATGAAGTTTCAATATATCTTCAAAAAGTGTTGAAAAATGCGGTCAGGCTCAATTCTGAATTTTTATCACAATGGAACGGGTTCAAAATTGAAACCCAGCTAGAATTTCCTCTAGACTGGGGGCTGGGTTCCAGCAGCACCCTGATCTATCTTATCGCAGAATGGGCAGAAGTAAATCCGCTATTGTTGTATTTTAAAACTGAAGACGGATCAGGTTATGATGTGGCTTGTGCCTTTGCCGATGGACCGGTAGAATACATCAACTCCCCTGAAGAAGTTTCCTATACAGAGATTGATTTTTCGCCAAAGTTTAAAGAGCAACTGCATTTTGTGCACCTGGGTGTAAAAAAAGACAGCAGGCAAGGCATTAAAGAGTATGTCAAAGCAGTAAAAAATAAAAATACCCTGGTGAAGACCATCACCAGAATCACAGAAGATATCAAAGCTGTCAGCAATCTGGATGATTTTTGCCGGCTACTCGAAGAACATGAAGAAGCTATTGCTTCACATACAGGCTTTAAAAAGGTCAAGGAAAATCTATTTCCGGACTTTCAGGGTAGCGTAAAGTCTTTGGGTGCCTGGGGCGGTGATTTTGTGCTGGCGGCTTCAAAGCTAAATCCGGAGGACGTAAAGGGATACTTTACTTCAAAAGGCTACAGCACAGTACTTTCGTACAAGGAAATGGTTCTTTAGTCAGCTGTTATCACCTCTTCACAAACAATTTGTTCTGCCTCCATCAACAGGAATGCTCACCCCTGTGATGTATGATGCTGCCGGAGATGCCAGAAAAGCGACTGCGCCGGCAATTTCTTCAGGAGTCCCAAAGCGTCCCATGGGAATTTCATCCTGCATTTCACGAATCACTTCCTCCTTTGAACCCTGCATTTTTTGTGCACGGTTTTCGATAATAGACTGTAGTCGGTCTGTTGAGGTCGCTCCAGGCAAAACATTGTTGACCGTGATGCCAAAGGGGGCCAGTTCGGCAGACAACGTTTTCGCCCATGAAGCAACTGCAGCCCTGGTGGTATTGCTTACTCCCAGGCCCTTCAGTGGCATTTTTACGGAGGTAGAAATGACGTTGATAATGCGTCCGTATCCCGACTTTTTCATTCCTGCCACTACAAGCTGGGCCAGCACCTGGTTGGCTAATAAATGCTGGGTATACGCCTGAAGAAAATCTTCTGACGTGGCCTGCAAAATCGCCCCGGGGGTAGGTCCGCCGGTATTGTTTACCAGAATTTGCACCGGATGCGCACCAACGTGTTCTTTTATTTTTTCGTACAAACTTTGAAGATTTGCGGTATCTGCAATCAATATCTGATGCTCCTGTCCATAATCTTTGGGGAGGAGATGCAGCGTTTCCACCAGCTTTTCCGGACTGCGGGCAAGCAATGTCACCTGACATCCCATCGTAGCCAATGCGATAGCTGAAGCCCGGCCAATACCCCGTGAACTGCCGCATACCAATGCATGCTTTTTTCTAAGATCAGTATTCATAACCTATCATAATAAAGGACGAAGTTACAGAAAACAAGGCACGGAATGAAACCTCCTTGGCGAATACTTCATATATTTACGTCATTCTAACCAAATCAAGTGCAAGATGGAACAATCTTCATCCAGACTCCTTGAAGACAAGGCACGTCCAAGGGGAAAGTATCCTCACCTGAAAATCGCCGGGCCATTTATCTTCGTTTCTGGCACCAGCAGCCGCAGACCAGATAATACTATCGCCGGAGCTTCGGCAGACGAAATGGGGACTATGCAACTTGATATTCGTGAGCAAACCCGTGCAGTCATTGAAAATATCCGTTCTATCCTGCAATCTGTTGGTGCAGACTTGTCTGACATTGTAGACATGACCTCTTTTCTGGTGAATATGAACGATTTTGGAGGATACAATGAAGTGTATGGCGAATTTTTTGATTTTACAGGGCCTACCAGAACCACAGTGGCTGTTCATCAGTTGCCACACCCGCACCTATTGATAGAAATCAAGGCAGTAGCTTATCTGTCGGGTGGGAAGCAATAACTTATCAGAATGAGTCATTGCATAACGCCGACGAGGATTCCCTTGCAATCGTTGGTTCATTTTGATAATACATGATTCTATCACTTGTGCATTTTCCTCGGCATTTCATATTTTCCATTTAAATAGTGAAAAACCAAAACTAAACAGATAAAAAATGAATGATGATTTGAAATATTCTTCTGTGCATTATAATTCCTATCTACAAATTGACAAAATCACGTCTGCGCAATCGTTGCGTAGTGTTGAAGTGGGTGTGGAGGCACATGATGAGATGTTGTTTATCATTACCCACCAGGTGTATGAACTCTGGTTTAAACAACTCAATTACGAATTGAAGGCCATCATCCGGGATTTCAATTCTGAGAGCGTGAATGAATCGATGGTGGGAATTGCTGTTTCGCGAATTCAGCGCATGAAGGTCATCATGGAGCTTCTTGTCAAACAAATTGCCGTCATGGAAACGATGACGCCACTGGATTTTCTGGACTTCAGAAATTTCCTGTTTCCGGCTTCGGGTTTTCAGAGTTTTCAGTTCAGGGAGCTGGAAGTACTTCTGGGCTTAAAACATTCCAGGAGAACAACATATAACAATAAGCCATACAACGTCGTTTTTTCTGAAGAAAAACAGAGCCAGCTGCACGAACTGGAAGACGATAAATCATTCTTCGAATTGGTAGAAGACTGGCTGGAACGAATTCCGTTTCTTGAATTTGGTGACTATAATTTTGTAGAAGCCTATCGGGACGCAGTTTTACAAATGCTGGAGAGTGAACGAAAGGCCATCCGGCAGACTGAAATTCTTACTGAGGAAACAAAGCAGCAGAGGCTGGCCATGCTGGGTGACACGAGCACTTATTTTGCCGGAATCCTCGACCCTGCACACCATGCTTCCCTTAAAGAAGAAGGCAAGGTCAGACTATCCTATAAGGCAACACTAGCTGCTTTATTTATCAATCTTTATCGGGACGAACCGATCCTAAGGAATCCTTTCATCCTGATTTCTTCACTGGTTGAACTCGACGACCAGCTCACCAACTGGCGCTACAGGCATGCACAAATGGTGATGCGCATGCTCGGAAAAAAAATGGGAACGGGCGGTTCTTCAGGCCACGAATACCTGGCAACCACGGCGGCAAAGCATCAGATTTTTGCAGATTTTCATCAAATCAGTACGTTACTGATTCCAAGGTCCGAACTTCCGGTCCTTCCGGCTGACTTCCGCAAAAACCTGGGATTTTATTTTACAGAAAAAGAGATCCATTGATTGATGATGCAGTTTCATAATTATATTGGAGGTCAATGGCAGAAGCCGTCCAACGGACTTTGGTGTGAGAATGCTGAGCCGGCAACAGGACAGACTTTCAGTCAATGGCCGGACTCCGGATCGGAGGACGTTGCAGCAGCAGTGGCCAGCGCTAGACAAGCTTTTCCTACCTGGTCTTCGCTGTCTGCAGAAGAGAGAAGTTACTGGTTGATGGTATTGTCTGATGGTATCCAAGAAAAACTGGAGGAATTTGCTCAAGCGGAAAGCAAAGACAACGGAAAGCCCGTTGTGCTTGCCCGTACTGTTGATATTCCCCGGGCGGTAGCAAATTTTCGATTTTTTGCACAGGCGATCACACAGTTCAGCTCTGAATCGCACTCCATGGGTAGCGAAGGTATTAATTACACACTCAGGCAACCCATTGGAGTGGTAGGCTGCATTTCGCCATGGAATCTGCCATTATACTTACTGACCTGGAAAATAGCGCCTGCTTTAGCAGCGGGAAATACAGTTGTGGCCAAGCCTTCAGAAATGACTCCTTACACGGCCCATTTACTGGCTGAGTTGTGTATGGAAAAAGGTTTCCCGCCTGGCGTACTCAATCTGGTACATGGTAAGGGAGCAAGTGCAGGTGAGGCAATCTGCCAGCACCCTGCAGTAAAAGCCATTTCGTTTACAGGAGGGACGGCAACAGGAAAAAGGATTGCAGGAATCGCAGCCCCAGCATTTAAAAAATTGTCACTGGAACTGGGTGGTAAAAATCCGACAATCATTTTTGCAGACTGTGATTATCAGACCATGCTGTCACAGACTGTCAGGTCTTCGTTTGCCAACCAGGGTCAGATATGTCTATGCGGATCAAGGATTTTTGTCGAACGAAGCATTTATGAACAGTTCAAAGCCGATTTTATACAAAAAATTTTATTGTTGAAGCCTGCCGACCCATCCGATCCTGCAACGCGTTTTGGCGCCCTGGTCTCAGAGGGTCATATGACGAAAGTTCTAGATTACATCCGTCTGGCCAAAGAAGAAGGCGGCATCATTCTCTCAGGGGGGAAAAGAGTATTGTTGGAAGGGAGATGCCGCGAAGGCTGGTTTGTGGAACCTACTGTCATTGAAGGACTTCCGTATGACTGCCGCACTAATCAGGAAGAAATTTTTGGCCCCGTGGTCACATTAGCCCCATTTGATACTGAAGATGAGGTACTGCAGCAGGCAAACAGTACGGAATATGGGCTTTCGGCAGTAATCTGGACCGAAAATCTCTCACGCGCACATAGGTTAGCAAGTCATCTGGAGGCGGGCATTGTCTGGGTCAACTGCTGGCTGGTCAGGGATTTGAGAACACCATTTGGGGGTGTAAAAAACAGTGGCGTAGGCAGGGAAGGAGGAATGGAGGCCCTCCGCTTTTTTACCGAACCCAAAAATATCTGTATTCGGTATGGGGCTTAGAGTTTTTCGCGATAAAACATCAACGCCTCCCTCACAAGCTGGTCATCGGCCACCTGGTTGTATATGGCCTGTCCGATACCTGACAGCAAGACCATTCGGGTTTGTCCGTTTATATTTTTTTTGTCGGATCGTATGAGTTCGATGATCTCATCAGAGCCTCCCACATACCTTGGATGATGCCCGTAAATGGATAAAATCCGCTCGCGTATCTCAAAAAGTTCATCTTCGGTCAAACCACCCAATCGATATGATACAAATGCTTCAGTGATAAGTCCAATAGCAACTGCTTCTCCATGCAGGAGTGGTTGAGGCGAGATGAGCCAGCGTGACTCCAGGGCGTGACCAATGGTATGTCCGAAGTTCAGAATTTTTCGAATGCCTCGTTCCTGGGGATCCTCGTCAGTAATTTTCTTTTTGATTTCAACGGAGGCGACAACTTCCCTTCCCCATGCAGCAGCATCTGCGGGCATTTGGCGCGACAAACGATGCCAAACTGTAGCATCAGCAATCAGTCCGTGCTTTAACATTTCAGCATAACCACTGCGCATTTCCCGTTCTGGCAATGAAGACAGAAACTCTGTCATGATATAGACTGCATGTGGGGCCTGCACCACTCCCACCATATTTTTAAATCCGAGGAAATCTATGCCCAGTTTTCCGCCTACTGAGGCATCTACCTGGCTCAGCAAAGTTGTTGGCATCTGAATAAATGAAATACCACGCATAAACGTAGCTGCACAAAATCCACCCATATCACCAACTACACCTCCTCCAAGGTTGATCATGAGGGATTTTCTGTCCGCTCCCTTCTTCATGAGAAAGGACCAAATCTGCTGACAGGTATCCAGTTGCTTATGAATTTCACCCTCTGCTATGGTAATGACATGCACCGGAATTGATATTTTCTCGAGAAAACGATGCAGGCAAAATTTTGCAGTCTGCTGATCTGTCAGTACAAAGACAGAGGAAGGCCTCATCTGTTCGATGTCCTGAAGGAGTGCATCCCAGTGATTGACGTATACAGAGTATTTTTTACATTTGATTCTCCTGACTTCAGTTACAGGAGTCGCACTCAGGTTGAAAAGAAGCATATCTTGCCATTCAGGTTCTGTCATATAAACAAGTCAATTCCCGTGACATCAAGGGAAGGAACTACACCGTTTGATCCTCCCGTTTCATCTTTCTGCACTAAATTCATGAAAAACCTCCTTTCAGGGTAGTCGGATCGTTCTACGGCAGTAATTCAAAGGCAAGTTAGAACAAAATGAAATATGAGCAAAAAATTATATGTAAATAATTTTTATATTATTTGTTAATCTAACCTAAGCTATTGAATTTAAGTACATTAAAAACTCAACTTTAGTCAGTATTCGCCTTCTTAAGATATTCAAATTTTATTCAATCAGGGAAAATGCCTGTGGAGCATCTGCAAACATGGCTTTGGTGAGTGCCCAGGTTTGTTTGAATAATTCAGAGTGGCGGTATGCCTGCAGGCTTTCTTCAGAATTCCAGTGACTCAGGGTATAATAAACGTTTGGTTGATTGGCATCATGCTTCAGCGATAGGCTGGTGCATCCGGGCATGCTCATAATTTTTTGGCAGACAGAATCATACAGACCTTCAAAATCAGTACATTTTTCCGGTTGAAACGTCATGCGAACGATGCGAATGATAGCAGGCATTATTTGAAATTAATTTGAATCGTTTCATTCTTATGAAGATGCAGCATAGAAGCTGCCCTGTCCATATTCAAGGCAATTTCAAGATAACCTGATGAATTGAAGAATGCAAGCGCCTCCCCTGCTCCCACTTCGCCATAATTTCTGGAAAAACAGGTGATAGGTTCATTTGGCTTGTAATATATTTCAAATTCACGGCCGTTGCACACCCGGTCAAAAGTTTCTTTTCTGAGGTTAACAATGACATTTTCAAAGTAATCTATGTGCACGATTGTTGCCCTGATCTGGCCTGAAGTAATGACTGGTTGAATGTTGAGCTTCCTCACAAATTGTGCCAATGAAGGTCCGATTTCGTGTAGAGGAAGTTGGTGGCTCAAATATGCCGCTGCATGTGAAATCAGCCGGTTGAGCGAAAATGGATTTACTGCTGGTGGACTAACGACAAAAATTTCCTCTTCCTGTAAATCATCAAAAACAAGGCTGAAGACCCCGTTGTTGGGCCCAATAAACCAGTGCTTATTTCGCTGAAAGCAAATGATTTCTGTACTGCCCGCAGAATGGCAGTGTACTGCCACGACATGAATCGTACTTACTGGAAATGCGTACATTACATTTTTTAAAAAAAATGAGGCCTGTACAATGTCAAACTTATCCACTTCATTGCTTACATCCACTACCTGAAGATCCTGGCTACTACCCAGTAACATGGCTTTTAGTTCAGCCACATAATAATCTCGCGTTCCGTAATCTGTAGTCAGGGAAACTATTTGCATGAAAAAATGGTTAGTTGGCAAAAAAATTGGTCAGATGATCTGTTTTTCATCAAATAATATCCAATATTTGCGTGTAAAGATACGAAGTTTAATAATATATTATAAATATTTGTTATATAATCCTTTGGCCGATTCTCAGCATATTCCTTATGGTGGGCATTTGGATGCTTCTGACGGAAGAAGGGACCTAAAAAGTAAGTAAAGTTAAATACATTGAGTGAAATCATATTAACCATAGAGGGAGTTGATCCTTTGGCATTGTACGGGGAAAATAATAGTAAATTAAACCTTGTCAGGAAAGCCTACCCGGAAGTTCAGATTACATCCCGGGGCAATCAGATCAAGCTGAAGGGAGAAAAAAAGGGAACTGAGCAAGTGAAGTCCAAGATTGAACTGATGGTCAGAATGCTTCAGGAAAAGCATGATGTTTCCAGCCAGATGGTTGAGGATTTGCTGCAAAGTGACCATGCAGCTGATAACAAAATCAGTCAGCATTCTGCAGGAGGTGTCATTGTTTACGGTAAAAACGGCAGTCCGATCAAGGCAAAAACCCGTAATCAGAAGATGCTGGTGGAATGTTCGGAGGCAAATGATATTGTATTTGCCATAGGACCCGCAGGAACCGGCAAGACCTATACTGCTGTGGCTTTGGCTATACGAGCGCTGAAATCAAAACTGGTCAAAAAAATCATTCTTACCAGACCGGCAGTTGAGGCAGGTGAACATCTCGGCTTTCTTCCTGGAGATATGAAGGAAAAAGTTGATCCTTACCTCAGGCCCTTATATGATGCCCTCGATGATATGTTGCCTGCAGAAAAGCTTGCATTTTTTATCACAAACAGAATTATTGAAGTCGCACCCCTCGCCTTTATGAGGGGTCGTACACTGGATCATGCATTTATCATACTGGATGAAGCACAAAACTGCACCACCACACAACTGAAAATGTTCCTCACCCGTATAGGGCCTAATGCAAAGGCAATCATTACAGGTGATTTGTCTCAAATTGACTTGCCCGGCCATCAAAAGTCAGGATTGAGAAAGGCTCTTGAAATTCTGTCACCGATCGATGGCATAGGACAGTTGTACCTGACTGCAGAGGATGTGGTCAGACATAGGCTTGTGAAAGAAATCATCAAATCCTACGACATGGCTGACGAGGCAGATGAAGCTGAAAAAATAAGACGAAGGGAAGAAAAAGAAGCCGCCAGGCAACAGCAGGACATTCTGGATAATAAACCTGAAAACTTATGACTTCTACGATCACCTACCTGGGAAATTTGAGAACAGAATGTACACATGTGCGCTCAGGACAAACCTGGGTTACAGATGCCCCCACCGACAATCAGGGAAAAGGTGAGGCATTTTCACCCACAGACCTAGCGGCGACATCTCTGGGAGCTTGCATGGCTACCATTATGGGTATTTCAGCAGCGGCCCACCATCTGGATATTACAGGGATGCGTATGGAGTTAACAAAACACATGGCGGCAGATCCACGGCGTATTTCAGGAATCGGAATCCAGATCTTTATGCCGGCTCATGCCATAGATGGTAAGGGAAAGAAAATCCTGGAAGCGGCGGCACGTTCGTGTCCAGTAGCTTTGAGCCTGCATCCTGAGGTAGCGCAGGATATCGTTTTTCATTGGCCCGACTGACACTATCCATGCAATCTGCTCTAGTCACACACCCAACAGGAATCATCCGAGGCACAATACACCTGGACGGATCCAAAAGTATCTCAAACAGAGTGTTGATGATCAGAAAGTTGTGTTCCGCATCTTTCCCCATACACCATTTATCAAAGAGTGATGACAGCCGCATTCTGCAACAATTGCTGGAAAGTGATGACGCGTTACTGGATGCCCACCATGCGGGAACAACGTTCCGGTTTTTGACTGCCTTACTTGCTTTCGGAAAAGAAGAAAAAATCCTTACCGGCTCAGCAAGAATGCAACAAAGACCGATCAGATCTCTGGTTGATGCCCTGAGGACCATGGGTGCCCAGATTGAATATCTTGATGCTGAAGGGTTTCCTCCATTAAGGATCTCACCTTCCAAACAAAATAAAGATTTGAAATTTGTGCATCTGGAAGCGGGGACCAGTTCGCAGTTTATCACAGCTCTGATGCTCATCGCTCCTACCCTGCCCCATGGCCTGATTATCCATTTGGAAGGCAACGTAGTATCCCGCCCGTACATAGAAATGACGATGGGCGTGATGTCCAGATTTGGAGTACAATGCATCTGGGAAAACCAAACGATTACAATACCGGGACATGCCTACACTCCCTGTGAGTTTGATGTGGAGGCCGACTGGTCTGCTGCTTCCTATTACTACTGCCTGGCAGCTCTAAGTAAGGAGGCCGAACTTCTACTGACAGGTTTACACGCTGACAGTCTCCAGGGTGATGCTGCGATTACTGAAATTGGGCGCAGGTTTGGCGTCATGACAGAGTTTTTACAAGAAGGGATCCTGTTGACAAAAGACCGGCAATCTATACAGGCTCCTTTTTTTGAAGGAGACTTTTTACCCACACCAGATCTGGCGCAGAGCGTTTGTGTGATGATGAGCGGTTTGGGTTGCCAGGGCTTGCTCAAGGGCCTTCAAACACTTAGGGTTAAGGAAACTGACCGCATTCAGGCACTACAGAAAGAATTGGCAAAAGTGGGCGTGTCATTGTCTAAAGTGCCAGCTCGCTTTCATGCGAAAGATCAGCAAGAGATGTTTATGCAGGAGGGAAAGGCAGAATTACAGGGGACCGTAACATTTCAGACTTATGATGACCACAGAATGGCTATGTCTTTGGCTTGCCTTGGTATTTTATTTCCGGTAGGCATTGAGCATCCTGCGGTTGTTTCAAAGTCCTATCCAACATTCTGGGACGATCTTCAATCACTAGGATTTGAAATATTGGAAACGGAATCACTTGTAAGAGATTGAATTTTGTTAAATATGTGAACTAATGTGCTCCATTCAACGTATATTTGGCTTCTTTTTTTAACCGCATGGATGCACTGATTGCTGCTTTTTTTACTTCCCTCATTGTCACCTATTTGTCGATACCTTCGCTAATTAAGTTGGCTGTAAGGCTTCATTTGCTGGATATTCCAGATGAGAGGAGTTCGCATCAGGTAAGCACACCATTCCTGGGTGGTATTGCTATATTTGGGGGAACTTTTTTGTCGGTTGTATTGTTTCTGCCTTTTGCTCACCTGGTGTCTATCAAGTTTATTCTGGGTGCTTATCTGATTATCTTTATGCTCGGGGCCCGGGATGATGTGGAGCCTTTGACCCCATCAATTAAAATGGTAGGTCAGTTGCTGGTGTCATTCATTTTGGTCTTTGGTGGAGGGATTCGTCTTACCAGTTTGTATGGGATGTTTGGTGTGTGGGAGATTTCATATGCATGGAGTATATTTCTGACAGTGTTTACCATCATTGTCATTATCAATGCAGTCAATCTGATTGACGGCATCGATGCATTGTGCAGCAGTGTTGGCCTATTGGCGATGTCGACCTTCGGAACGTGGTTTTATCTGACAAATCATCTTGAGCACGCCATTCTTGCAGCCGCCTTGAGTGGGTCGCTGGTTTCCTTTCTCCGGTTCAACTACACACCAGCTAAAATTTTTATGGGGGATACGGGTTCACTATATATCGGACTTACCTGTGCCATAATGGCCATTACGTTTATTGAAGCTAATGGTTCAACCACGATCATTGAATACAAGTATTCAGCAGCCCCTGCCATTGCCATTGCCGTTCTGATCTTACCACTATCAGATTTGTTGCGCGTCTTTATTTTGAGACTGATAGAGGGCTCGTCTCCTTTTGCTCCCGACAGGAAACACCTCCATCATCTTCTGACAGACCTGGGACTAAGCCACATTCATACAACACTGACTCTACTGGCATTAAATATTTTTTGCCTTACACTGGCGCTTTGGATGCATCGGTCGGGTAACCTGCTGATTGTATGTATCACCTTTGGAATTGTCGCAATATTTACCCAGGCAGTGGCATGGAAACTTCGAAAAGCAACAATGCAGTAAAATCATAACATGCTTAGGATGCAGTCATATGAACCATGATGATCATTTCTCATAAGCATTCCAAATAGCTTCGATAATCAGGTACTCAGAGGGTGAATAACTAAATATTATCATATGAATCAGGCATTTTTTGTCATCATTGGAGGAGGTACAGGAACCTTCCTGCGTTGGTTGATTTACAAAAATTCCCTGACCTGGCTTACCATATTTTCTGTCATTCCATTGGGAACATTTCTTGCCAATATTCTGGGGAGCTTTTTCCTGGGCTTCCTGTACCTGAAGCAACAGAACTCTAACCTGCATGATTGGCAGTGGTATTTGCTTGCGACAGGTTTTTGCGGAGGACTGACCACTTTCTCAACATTGATGTTGGAAATCGTGCAGGTATATCAGAAAACCTCGATGCTCATGGCCGTTGCCTACGCTGCGTTTTCTCTGATGACTGGAGTGATATGTCTTTGGAGTGGGATGAAATGTGCCGAAAACTTCAGTCTGTTTTGACAAATCTGACCTGTTGCACGGCTCCGTTTAATGCTTTATAAACCAGTTGATACACTCCCGGCTTACAGGCTTTCACATCCACTTTCCATAGGTTCTGTCCACCGGAAGCAGCAGGCGCTTGCCATTCATTTCCCAGTATATCAACCACTTTGAACATAGTGCCTTCGTTTGCCTGATCACACTGAAAATTCAACTGCTGAGCTGCTGGATTGGGCCAGATGCGGCAATACATTTCCTGACCCACCACCTGGTTAGAACAGGCTGTGCGAAAGGTATCCACAGCTGTGGGAGATGATTTTATTTGTCCGCAAAGACTTCGGAACGAAAATTCATACAATGTACATTCTTCCAGACCAGAAATTCGAATGCTGTCTACGGCCAGCACTTCGTTCCATTGAGTCGAGCCCTTAACTCGATATCTGACAATGACTGAATCCGGAACTGCCTGTTGGTGGGCAATGGCAAAATACATGGATTCCCTGTCTGAAGACAACCATTTTACCTGAGCGTCATAGGGGCATGCTCTGTCTGAAATATAGACACAGTAATCTTCGACTTCACCATATTCAAATTCATCAGAATCACAACCCATATCTATTTTTTCATAGGAAAGAATCAACCGCATTCTGGTATATCCTATTTTTGCAGAGTCTGGAACGTAAATCACACCATTGATGCCCTCTGTGATTGGTGCAGGAGTCGAGTAGACATGTTCTTCTTCCTGAAACTCTCCATCCTGGTTAAAGTCGGCAAAAATGTTAAAGAAATCTGGAAACGGAGTGGAAGCATATCCTACGGTTAAAGCAAAAGGATATGCATTATCGGGTACAAAATCAATGCGGCTGACTCCTGCCTGAGATGTATACCCTAGTCCGGAAGATCCAGAAAGGGTGCGACTTCCCGCAATGGTAAATGTAGCGATCCACTCCTGAGTATCATCCTTTTTATCAAATAAACAATACTCTGCCTCCGTACAAGTACCACAAGGAGTGGTGACCCTAATCTGCCGGGAAGTATCTGAAACATTGTCATAAGTCCTACACCTGGAAACCATACGAAAAGTTACCGCATTGCATGCGGCTATGCCATCCAGGTACAAGCTTCTGCCCTCGAGTAAAGTATCATTATAAGTTTGATTATCTGTCGAATAAGAGACCCAGATTTGAGCGTCAGGTTGTGCATTCACCACCAGGCTGACAGAACCAGAATCAGCAGTAAGTGACGCGGGTACCGGGATGAGACAGCAACCAGTTGTATGTACATAGTGAGAAACTCGAAAGGAAACCTCTTCCTGACCACAGGCGCTTCCCACTTGAAATTCATATTCTGAGCAGTTTTGCAAGGGTCCGATCAAAAATCCCTGTACAACATCCTGGCGGACAATCCATTCCAGTTCACCTACCCTGCGGTACCGAACTGCCATTCGTGCTCTGATTGAGGATGGCCAGTCTACAATGACTGCCTGATCCTTTGGATGAAATTGCACACCCAATGGGGCCGTGTTGCAATCACCACATAATGAATGAATGTGCTGTAATGAATTATAGGCATTTAATACTCCTCCGGAGGTTGAAATCTGATTCATCGAATTGTTAGGTTTCGACCCAAATAAAATGGCATCCTTTGCAATACGGGCGGCCATTTCAGGTCGAACGTGTGCCAGAGAATCAAAATACCGACATGGCAAGGAATAGAGGAGACCCAACACTCCTGTCACATGGGGGGTCGCTCCCGAGGTTCCTCCAAACGATCCATAGGAAGTGCGTGTAACGGTGTAAATCTGCTGACCGTACGCGCCCAGATCGATGGATTTGGCACCGTAGCCTGCGTTGGTGACTTTGGTGTCAGACCTGTTGATATTAGTGACTGAAAGTAAAAAATCACTCTGGCAGGAAGTGGGCAGGTCTCCTTCCAAATCGACGTCAGTATCGGTGTTTGTCGTAGCACCACAACTGAGAATACCTACTGTACCGAGAGAATCATAAAGGGCACACCACAATGGTGCTTCGTCCGCGCCCGCTTTATCAATACCCCAGGAAGCGTTTGTCGCCACAATGTAAGCACCTTTTTTGCCTCCGGTATGATTATACATTCGCCTCATCGTGTATGCATAGCCGTAAGATGCCAGGGCATTGGCCTCGGTAGGATTACCGTAGTTGACAATCATGAGTTTTACATTCCAATTTACACCACTGACACCTTTTCCATTGTTGCCTTTTGCCCCTGCCACTCCGGCAACAGGTGTGCCGTGACCACCACCTGTATACACCTCATCAGAGGATGTGGTAACGTTCCAGCCCCGAATATCGTCAATATAACCATTGCCATCATCATCCAGGCCGTTGGCAGGAATTTCATTTAAATTAAACCAAAGATTAGGCTGCATATCTTCGTGCATGCCGTTGATGCCATCATCAATGATACAGATCACGATGGAATCTCCCGACGGAGTCACTCCTCCTGTTGTCAGGTCCCATGCCTGATCCATATCAATATCGGCATTGGCTATACCTCCGTTTCCTCCAGGATTGGAATATTGCCATTGACGAGATACATCAGGATCATCAGGCCAGCCGCGATGTCTGATGTACCTGTTTGGGTATACTCCTTGAATCCCTTTGAATGTGCCAATCTGCCGGACCCAGAATTGTTCGGATGTCACATCGCCAGGACAAGTCATAAGCCATAGAGACATTGGCTTTTTCATGATTTGCTTAAGTAAAGGACTACCGGAGCCTGACACACGACCTGACACCCATTGTTGCTGAATTGCCAACACATGCTCGTCAGACTCTGCATGAACCAGCCATTGCCCCGCCACGCGCTGCTCTGATTGCCCATGGAGCATCTGACATGCCATAATCACTAAAAGCAGGAAACAAATCTTCTGTTGCATACCTGAATTTGAATGATAAAAATACAACTATTCCATGAATCCAGGGACCCAACTGGACACAGGTTCAAACCACTTATCAAAAAAGTATCATATTATATATTTAACACATGCTTTTGTAACTATATTTCAACAATATACATTATTTTTGCATGATCTCCAAAATCCGATACCCATGAATACAGCATGTTCGTGCTTTCGTATCTGCATTCTGTTTATGTACATGACAGCAATCACCTCTCAGAAAGCAATCACTCAGGATTACAGCAGCACAGGCATTGTAAGGTCAGCCCAAGATGAAGAGCTTCTGATTCGCCAGGCGGATTCACTTGTTATTTGTGGTAGGTATTTACAGGCGGAGAACTTGTATAAAACTTTCCTAAATACTGCTCTGCCTGATCCTCTTGTGCTGAGATTGCTGGCAGATTTGCTTCGAAAACAGGGCAAGGTGTCGGAAGCACAAAATTTGTATCTTTCATTGAATCAATTCAATCCTACATTGGCGGCAAGAGGGTTGGCGCATTGCACATTTGCGAGAGGATTGCTGGCAGAGCGACCTTCTTTTGATATATTCCTGCTACCATTCAACACACAAACATCAGAGTTTGGAATTACTTTTCTATATGGTAGTCCTTCGTTTTCCAGTATTGGGAATGCTACAAAACAACAAACGACAGGACTCATTGCCGCAGGTTGCAAAGCCTTGTTTTATAGTGAAGAAAAAAGTGCACTCGTTGCCTGGACTTCATTAATCAACCATGCGAGTGTTTCAGAATATTCTCATATATCTATATTTGGGTCCAGAGCAATTTTGACAAAAGCTCCAGCTCGCGACAGGCATCAATTGTTTGATCCCGCTGCTACAACAATGCCCTTACTTGGGGAAGTTTCACAAACAGGTCATCTATACAATATTACGCACTGGCCATTTCCAGATATTTTCAGCCGGGTTCATTCAGCGTGCCTATCTGAAGATGGCTCTCTACTGGTATTTTCGGCTAAAAACGAAGAAAATCCTTTTGACTTGTATATTTCGAAACTCAGCGCCGGTGGCTGGAGCAAACCGATTTCAGCAGGTGAGCCAATCAATACTGAAGGAAATGAGATCACACCCTATTTTCACCAAGGAGTGCTTTATTTTTCTTCCGACACGCATGCCGGTCTGGGAGGCTTCGACATTTTTTTTAGTGGCCAGCTGGATGGCTTATGGCTCCCACCCCTTAATATGGGGAGTGGTATCAATTCTACGGAGGATGATTATTACATATCGACCGACGGTACTGGTACTTTTTACTTTACCTCAAACAGACTTGGTGGCAAAGGAATGAATGATTTGTATGGAGCCACACGCATTTCAAGAAACTCGGAAATTGCCTTAGAAAGTAAAAACCATTTACCTCATCATGACGAACCACTGATTGGATCAGATAAAACAAGAATCATGGCCAAGCCGGCCTCATATTCAGTATTGAAGGAAAAAGGAGGCCAACAGTCCCCCAATATCTCAGAAGGCTCCGAAATTTCAGGCGGAAATTCAATAAAAGACAACAGACGTAGATTTATTTCAGAAATGGGAAATAACCCATCCACTCTACCTGTACTCCGTTCAGGTGCCCCGGCGATACAATCAGAAATTGCACCAAAGGGAGCTCCTAACATGGAAAAATCATATTTTGTCCAGCTTATGGTTTCTATGCAGCCAGATCCAGAGGACACTTCGTTTGGGGCTGTCCTGACTTTCGGAGATTTGTATACCTTCAGGCGTGTGGATGGAATGAGAATTTTACTTGGTTCATTTCCATCAGAAACAAAAGCCCGAGGCATTCTGGATAAAATCAGAAAATCCGGGTTTCCTGATGCATTTTTGATATCTTTTCACAATCTTGAAGAGCAGCAGGTACAGCTTGTACGCAAGGGAAATCTTAACAAAAGTATCGATACTTCTTCGCCCGGGGGAATATATAAAATCAGACTAGGAGCGTACCAGAATCCGACGGGCTTTCCAATCAAGAAAGTTCAAGGACTCGGAGAGTTAGAAACATGGACGAAAGGGAAATGGACAATTTTTGTTCTTTCCGGTTTTCGCGACAAGGAAGAGGCAATGTTTGTCCTCGGAAAAGTAAAAAGCACGGGGTTTGTAGATAGTCAGCTTGTACGGGAACGAGAAGGTATGTTGGAGACGGTGAAAACAGAATAAAGTGAATGGATACATGTAAAAATTAAAAAGGGACGTAATGCATAAAGCATCCGTCCCTTTTTTCTTACGTAATTAACAATATTAATTTTGTGTTCTCTCCCGTTTTTTGGCGGAATAGTTCACTTTCAACTGACCCGCCTTTCGTAGTGATGTCTTCACATCACCTACGATACCCATGGTCACTTCAGAGTCGATTTTCAGTGATGAAATGATACTCTGTCGCTGGCCCTCAGGAACACTCAACTTATGTTTTTCCAGAAACAATGGAATATCTTCCGTTGTGGAAAACTTATCGCCCAACTGAATTCGTGGCTTAGATCCGTATTTG
>JAJTEZ010000178.1 GCA_021298335.1 Saprospiraceae bacterium
AGCAACAGAAATCCTGATATCGAAGGACACGTCATGGATAAAGTAGCGGAAATCAAGGCACAAATGAAGGAGTGTCTCACATTACTCGAAGAAAGGCAGGTTCCACAGGGGCAGGAGCAGCAGCGATATGTCATGAAAAACCTGAACGATCTTGCATTGATGATGAATGTATCACTTGACAAGGCACAGCAGCAGGCTTCCGGAAAACCGGGTAGTGGTTCGTGTGACAAACCAGGGGGACAGGGCGGAAAGGAGAATGGCAAAGTTCCCATGGATAAAATCTCACAGGGGCAGAAACAATTGTCTGAAAGTCTGAAGGAGATGAAAGAAAAAATGGAACAGGGCAAAAAAGAAGGAAAAGAAGGGAAAGAAGGGAAAGAAGGAAAGGAGTCGAAAGATGGTAAGGGAGGGAAAGAAGGGTCAGCGAAGGATTTTGCTGAAGCAGCAGCACGACAGGCTGCCTTGCGCAAAGCGCTGGAAGCCATGAATAAAGAGAAGAAAGAACAGGGAAAGGGAAGCAAAGAATTGGAGGAGATCATCAACAACATGGACAGAATCGAGACTGAGCTCGTCAACAAGCGCTTAAACACTGAAACACTGAAGAGACTTAAGGACATTGAAACGCGTCTCCTCGAAGCCGAGAAGGCAGAGCAACAACGAGAGCAGGATGAAAAACGGCGTTCAGAAACGGCGCAGGAGAAAAAGAAAGCCTTGCCGCCAGCCCTTCAGGAATACATGAAAAAGCGGCAGTCTGAAATCGATATGTACAAAACGGTATCGCCGGCGTTGAGACCTTATTATAAAACCCTGGTTGATGAGTACTACAGAGAGTTGAAGATGAGTACTTCGTCAAAATAAAATATGGGGCGAAATGGTAGAAAAATACATGTCGGCATAGTATTTGGTTTAATGGTAAAGTGTGTTTTCCAATGAATTACCCTATGTTAACCATCACTTCCAATCCCAATAACATTTTAGAAGTTGAGCATTATCTCAAGCAACTGAATTTTGACGTCGATGCAGAAAAATTTGCAGACATCCTTGTCAGTCTGACCGAAGCGGTCAACAATGCAATCATTCACGGTAACAAAAGTGATGAGTCTAAAAAAGTGCACATCTATACCCATCATAAGGGTAATGGGGTGGCATTTTGTGTTATTGACGAAGGAAACGGATTTAATCCCGGAAGGCTGGCTGACCCGACGTGTGAGGAGCGGCTGGAGTGTTGTGGAGGCAGGGGAGTATACATTATGAAAGCATTGTCTGATGATATTTGCTTCCGACATGATGGACGCGAAGTGGAAATGTATTTTCGGTTCAATTCTGAATCTTAGCGTAGTAGCGGTGTCAGTAAATTTTTTTACAGAAGGGGGTGTCGTCCATCCGTTTTCGGAGCAGGAAGAACAGTACGTCCAATGGCTAGCAACGGTTGCTGCAAGCGAAGAGACCAATATTTCCGGGCTGAACTACATTTTTTGCAGTGACGAGTATCTGCTGGATATCAATATCAGGTATCTGGGTCATGATGATTATACAGACATCATTACGTTTCCCTACCATGAGACAGACAATCTGGAGGGAGATCTTTTTATAAGTCTTGACAGAGTCAGGGAAAATGCGATGGAATATGAATGCTCGTTTGAGGAAGAATTGCGACGTGTAATGGCTCATGGCCTGTTACATTTACGAGGCTATAAAGATAAAAATCAGGAAGACAGCCTAAAGATGCGCAATGCCGAAAACAGGGCAATCGCATCATTTAAACAAACCTGATCACGAGAGAATTTCACGCAAAACAGGCAATGATTGAAGAGGCCTGAATCCTGGAATATGCAATAAAAAATACCTAACAATCTGATCTGTCAATTCGTTTCTGACGGTACGGGGGATCCTGGTATTGTGTAAGTTTTCTTTTGTAGTTTGTAGTATTGCGGCAAATGCACGCGATGAACCTTCGTCCAATTGGCTCTCCAAGCCCTGGTCTTTGGTCACAAAGGTGCCTTCATTCAGATCAAAATATGGCTTCTGCTCTGAATGATTGTTGAGTGGTCCAAAACCCAGCATATGCGCGAGTTCGGTTAAAAATAAGATTGGTAAAAGAGGGTGGGGTGTGGGATCGGAATCCAGAAAAAGTAGCCAGTTATAGAGGAAGTCAAACAATTCGGTATTCGTCTCTTTTTCACGAATGGAATTTCTGGCGACTTCTATCAAAAACATGGCAATGGAGGAATGCACTATGTGATCTGCCACAAAGCGGTATGGGTGTAAACACCTGATTTCTTTGACTCTGCTAAGTTTTTCTTCTGCGTCAGGTGCGGTCAGTTCGACAATCGACAAGGGGCGATACAATGCTGCAATGCCGGATTTTTTCGAAGTGCGTATTCCGGATGCAATAAATGAACGCAAGCCGTGTTCACGGGTGTATGCATCACAAATGATGCTGGTTTCGCCATACCTGACCATGCGGAAAACGATAGCAGGTGAAGTGTAAACTTGCATACAGCAATCAAAATTTAATCCCAGTCTTCGATGGGGTCTACTTTGTATTTTTTCTTAGACTCCATTCGTTCTTTTTGTCGTTGAAGAATCAATTTTGCGATGGCCACCGCGGCAGAATCGGGATTACCCGGCATGAGTGCCTTATCTATAGCTGATTCTGCGATGTCCAGGCGATAGAGGTAACTCAGAAGCAGGTCTTTATCATGATCGAGCATCCATTGTGTTCTTTCTGCAATCAGCATCAGAAGATCATGCTCATCAGGTGACCTTTCCAGTTGTGACGTCCAGTCTTCCGGCAAAAAATCAAGTTTGTCCATCACTTTTTCATTTCAGATCAAGGGAAAAAGATTTGATTTCTTCCAAAAAATTCCGACTGTTTGACAGGCGGGGTATTTTGGACTGACCACCCAATCTTCCTTTAGAACGCAGCCAATGATGAAATGTTGACGGAGGTACTGCATTCAGTAGTAGGGGTTGTAATGCAATGTCCTTATGGCGCTTGGCATCGTAATCTGAGTTGTTTGCGCGTAATGCCTTGTCAAGTTCGGATGCAAAGTGGGAAAGATCAGGGGGGAGTTCTGCAAATGCAACCAGCCATTCATGTCCTCCTTTGCCACTTTGGTCCATAAATATGGGAGCCACGGTGTAATCTGATACTTTACCTCCCAGTTTTTCACAAGTTTTTCGAAGGGCATCATCTGTGTTGTGCACCATGACTTCCTCTCCAAAGACGTTGATATAATGTTTAGTCCGGCCGCTGACGACAATACGATACGGTAATGTGGAAACAAAACGGACCATATCTCCGGGTTTATATCTCCACAGCCCTCCGGTGGTCGTAATTACAATGCAGTAATCTTTGCCCAATTCCACATCTTTCAGTGTCAGGACATCAGGATTGGCATCATCGATCTGATCTGCAGGGATAAATTCATAGAAAATGGCATTGTCAACCAACAGCAGCATTCCTTTCTGGTCCAGTCGGTCCTGAAAAGCAAAGTATCCTTCTGATGCATTGTATACTTCGTAGTATTCCACATCATCAAATGGTATAAACTGTTTAAATTGATCGACATAGGGGTCAAAACCTACTCCGCCATGCAAGTATGATTTTACATTTGGCCAAACTTCTCGAATGTGGCTTTTTCCGGTGATTTCGAGAATTCGGTTAAACAGTACGATAGTCCAGGTAGGCACACCTGCAAACATGACCACATCTTCATGCATGCAGATTCGGGCGATTTTTTCGATTTTTTCTTCCCAGTCGGGCAGAATTGCTGTGGTGAAGTCAGGTGTGTAAAACGGCCTGCCCACCATGGGCATGCGGTGTAGTAATATAGCGGATACATCGCCTGTTGTCAGATCATCCGATACGCGATGCAAGGATCCTCCCATGATGAGGTTTTTTCCCTCAAATATCCTCGCATCGGGTCTGTTGTGGTAGATGACAGACATTGCATCCCAGCTGGCTGAGACATGGTTTTGGTATAAGGACTCATCGGAGACCGGAATGAACTTACTTTTGTCATTGGTAGTGCCTGACGACTTGGCAAACCAGGAAATATTGCCTGTCCAGAGAACATTGGATTCTCCGTTCATCATTCTGTCAATAAACGGAAATAAATCTTCATAACTCGTGACAGGAAGGTTGGTGGAAAATTCTGACAAACCGCACTTATCTGAAATTCCGTAATGTTTACCGTAATCAGTTTGCGATAGTTTCAGAATGAAATTTTTGAAAATCTCTTGTTGCAACTCCAGTGGCTGGCTGTAAATTTGTTGAATTCTCCTGTACCTGAAGCCCAGATATCTTCGAATGAGTGCATTGAAAAATGAATTCAACATATAGTCAGGGATAATCTTTTGGCAAGATAACAGAAAGTGCTGAGACAAAAAAACAATTGGTTGCAATTCAAAGGAAAGTTATCCTTTGAGTAAAGTTTCGTCGAAATAGATCCGGAAAGCAGGCATAGCTTCCGATGATTTTCTTGAAAAGAAACATGAGTATTTCATAAAATTGCTTTATTTTTGCAGCCTCGTAACGCCCGGGTGCTGAAATTGGTAGACAGGCATGTTTGAGGGGCATGTGTTCGCAAGGACGTGCGGGTTCAAGTCCCGCTCCGGGCACCAAAAAGACCAGTTGTTGATTACAGCTGGTCTTTTTTATATCCAGATGATGCCTTCATCAGGATTACCATTGGGCAAAGCCAGTCCAAGCT
>JAJTEZ010000179.1 GCA_021298335.1 Saprospiraceae bacterium
CAGGAGATATGGTTTTTTCTGCAATCATTTTTTTCATCATAAGCTGCACCTCCCTGTAGTATTCCGTACCAATGATGACTACCGGAAAATTATGTAGCACAGCTGTCTGAATCAGTGTCAATGTTTCAAATAATTCATCCAGCGTCCCAAATCCACCAGGAAACACAATAAATGCGTAGGAATACTTCGTCAGTAGCACCTTACGAATAAAAAAGTAATCAAAATCCACAATCACATCCATAAAAGGATTGGGGTTTTGTTCCTTAGGCAATCTGATCGTACAACCCAACGAAAGGCCACCTGCCTCCTTCGCCCCACGATTTGCAGCCTCCATTATCCCTGGTCCTCCCCCTGTAACCACTCCAAATCCCAATCTGGCCAGCATTTGCCCGGTTTCATATGCTTTTTTGTAGTACGTATTTGACTCTCCAAATCTCGCAGAACCAAAAACGGTAATACATGGCCCTACGAAATGTAAGTGTCTAAAGCCTCGCAAAAACTGGAACGCCACTTTCATAAGGAATAAAAATTCCCTTCCTCTACTGTCTGGCCCCGATAAAAAATGAGACTCGGCATTGATAATTTTAGCTGTATTGGACATAGTGAAGCTGTATAAAACATTTCCACTTAACAATGCATAGAACATTGGTTTTGTTCACCAGTTCTTTTAAGTCCAGTCTGTAATCAATGAATTACGTCAGCTACTTAGTGGATAAAAACCATGCCGCTCACTTTCCCTGAAATGCTGATTCAATACGAGCACCGGGCAATGTGAATGTATCACAGTGTAGTCAGAAATACTCCGGTGAAAGAATTTTTCAAAGAGATTTTTATGCCCCGTAGACAATACAAGCAGATATTTGTTTTGATCCTGGAGAAACTCGTCCAATGATGTAATCACCTGATTTGTATCCACGACATCAATCACAAACTCCAATTCAGGATAAAAGCGCTGTATTAAGTTCAACGTATCCTGCAAGTTATACTCTTCGCCGTGGACGGAGAAATGCATAAGAGACAGTGGGCATTCCATTGCCACAGCCAAACCTGCCACATAGAGCAGGTGGTTTGAATCAGACGAAAGGTCTTCAGAAAAAAAGATGACCCTTGACATGTCCTGATAGGTAGCGAGAGGAGGAACTAAAAACAGTGGACAATGTACTTCCTTCATCATATCAAGAGATAATGAGCCAAAGTATTTTTTCAGCAGACCACCCTCTCCAGTCGTGCCCATCACCATAAGAGCATTTTCTAGCCTGGATAAGTCTTTCAGTTCCATCCGCGGAAATCCCACCCTGAAAACACCCTCGACCAGAGGTTCAGTAATAAAATTGCCTATCCAATCCTGGTTTAACGATGATACGAACCCCTGCAACTTATCCTCGCGCACTCTTTCAGCTTCTTCATTGACGGCTACAAGCTGTTGCATATCAGTTGAAACCGGATGGTAGACGTGTGTGAGTAACAACACAGCATTTATCTTACGAGCCAGACTATTCGCAAAATTGTAGGCTGTAAAAGAGGCATCAGAAAAATCTGTGGGTACAATAATCTTTTTCATACTGCCATATTTCCCCAACTGCAGTACCTTTTGTATTGTTTCCCTCAAGGTTTTGTTATACTGCCCATTCGGTTTCATCTGAAACAAATGACGATCATTCACACAGACCGCTGGAACGGAATCCACGTGATCTCTGATGATTTCCTCCACATTGGTTATTTCCTGAAGTTTGTAACTGATGTTGGCATTCTGAAGTGCTTCTGTCAGTTTGGTTTTTGCCAACTGATAGCTGGGTGTCCCTGTACCGTAAATTTTAATGTCCAACATACCATTCATTTTTACTAAAAAGTAAAACCTTGTAAAACTATGTCTGGTTAAACTTTCTCATATACAGCCTTTGCTTCGGCATCTACTGCCAGTCTGTTGATGATGTCAAACGTAGTAACGATACCCACTATCTGATCGTTTTCGACGACTGGAATGGCATGAAACAGATTTTCCCGAAAAACCTCTAGTGCCACATTGATTTTGTCATCAGGACTTAGTTTAGCCAACTTGCTGGTCATGATGTGCTGAGCTGTATAATTGTTTAAACGCACATTCTCTTCAAATTTTTCAGTGGCATTGCTGACAAAGCCCCTTCGGAAAAACAAAAAATCAGACTTGCTCACCATGCCAACAAGCTTTCCTTCTGCGAGGACAGGAAGGTGGTGAATTCTATGCTCCCTAAATAGTTTGTCGGCAACGGTCAATGTCTCATTTGCGCCAATGCAAATTGGATTTGGCGTCATAATCGAAGATACAGGGTGTAAGATGTTCATGATTACTATTTTAATTACTGCAAAGTTGTGCAAGATTTCATTTGCAGAATATGATACAAATCACTACCTTTCATGATTATTACGAAAAAACACATTTGCAATCGCATTTTGCCAAGCAATTTCAGATGTAAGAAAAGAATTCGAAGAAAGAAATGGGTATTCAAAAAGATGATAGAATTCGCTTACAAGCAATTTTTGACGCTGCCGTAGATGGCATTATAGTTATAAATGACAGAGGAATTATAGAAGAAATCAACAGGGCTGCTTGTTCGCTTTTTGATTATACCCCGGAAGAAGTGATAGGACAAAATATCAGTATGCTTATGCCTGTACAGCATAGTGTACATCACAATTCCTACATCTCCAATTATGTTGAAGACCGGGTGCCAAAAATCATTGGCATTGGCAGGGATGTCAACGGCCGAAAAAAAGACGGCAGTGAATTTCCTTTCTGGTTATCAGTCAGCGAGGTAAAGCTAAACGAAAGAGTCATCTTCACAGGATTTGTGCATGACCTGAGTGAAATTAAAATTGCCGAAAAAAACCTCAAACAATTGAATGAAGACCTGGAGAAAAAAGTAGTGGAACGAACATATGAACTTGAAAACGTAGTCAACCAGCTATTATCTCTCAACAAAAAACTAGAGGCTGAAATCAACAACAAAATCGCAATTCAGAACCAACTCAAGGAACGAGAACATGACCTTGAAGAAAGTCTTGCAAAAGAAAAAGAACTTGGTGAACTCAAATCCCGGTTCGTATCTATGGCGTCTCATGAATTTCGAACACCTCTCTCCACCATTTTATCATCTGTCTCTCTCATAGGTAAATACACCACCGACGAGCAACAAAGTCAGCGAGAAAAACATATCCAAAAAATTAAAAACTCTGTCACGCACCTCACAGGCATACTCAATGATTTTCTATCCATGAACAAACTGGAGGAAGGTAAAATTCAGGCACAAAGTGAAGAGTTTCACGGTCCATCCTTTTTTATGGAAAATATCGAAGAACTGCGCGCAATTGCAAAACCAAATCAAGAGATTCTCCTACATGCAGAATTTGACGAACCTCTAATACAAACAGATGGTAAAATTTTAAAAAATATCATCATCAATCTCATATCCAACGCCATCAAATACTCCGATGAAGGCTCAGAAATTATATGTCATGTAAAATGTGTACCTCACCTGTTACAAATAGAAGTCACAGACCAGGGAATGGGTATACCGGAAGAGGATCAAAAACATCTCTTTGACAGATTTTTTCGCGCCAGTAATGCCATTAATATTGAAGGCACAGGTCTTGGTCTAAATATCGTGAAAAAATACATCGAAATGCTTAATGGAACTATTACGTTCACAAGCAAAATATATGAAGGCAGCACATTTAAAGTGGAACTGCCGATTACAACACTATAAATGAATTGAATATGAGCCACAAAATTCTTGTCATAGAAGACAACAAAGACGTCAGGGAAAACCTTGAGGAACTTTTAATGCTATCGGGTTATACCGTTTATACAGCCGAGAACGGCAAGTCCGGAACATCCAAAGCACTCGAAGTCATTCCCGATATCATTCTGTGCGACATTATGATGCCGGAAATGGATGGCTATGGCGTGTTAAGAATTTTATCCAACCAGCCAAGCACCATGGATATTCCCTTCATATTTCTGACTGCCAAAACGGAAAAGGAAGATTTCCGAAAAGGAATGGGGCTCGGCGCAGATGATTATATTACCAAACCCTATGATGACGTGCAATTGCTGGACACCATTGACATCAGGCTGCGCAAAAGTGCCCGCATCAAAAACTCTTTTGAGCGCAATGGACAAGGCTTGCAGCGGTTTATCGATGAAGCAAAGGCCCAAAAAGAATTCGATAAGTTGTCTGAAAACAGAGAGGTCAGAAAATATCATAAAAAAGATGTAGTCTATGAAGTCGGGCAATATCCCAAATGGCTATACTTCATACAATCCGGAAGCACGAAATCCTATCAGTCGAATGATTTTGGAAAAGAATACACCACAAATATCTACGCGAAAGGAGATTTTTTTGGCTATTTACCTCTCCTCCAGGGGGAAAAGTACCACGACAATGTTTCCGTGATAGACGATTGCGAGTTGTGCCTGATTCCAATTGAAGATTTTACGTTACTGCTGTTTAATAATCGGGAGTTTTCAGCCAAATTCATTAAAATGCTTGCCAACCAGTCGGAAGAAACTGAAAAACAGCTCATTGAACTGGCTTATAGTTCCGTCCGAAAGAGAGTGGCAAATGCACTGATCAAGTTTAGTGAATCAAAAAACATGACAACTATGTCTATCCTTCGGGATGATATTGCGAGTCTTGCCGGCACTGCCAAAGATATTTGAAGTGGAATATGTGTGTTTTTACGATTTAGTATAGATTGTTGATCTAATTGTTTTGATTTTAAAGAGGCAACATAAAAGGTGTCGCCTCTTTTTTTTTTAAAAATGACTTTAAGAACAATATTCACATCACATTTCGGTGTACATTTGTTCGGTTATTGATAAAACACCATATGGAATCCGTTCGCGAATGGCTGGGTAGAAATACTCACATCGTATCCAACACTTTGTTTATATTTACTCTGGTCGTCATCTCAGTGCAGCTGAGTATTCCTTTCGTGAATGGTGTTTGGCAGGGATATGCCGAATATTTCTTACAACCTCTTGTCCTTATTTTTGCATCACTCTCACTACTGGTTAGTATTTTTTACTTAAGTAAGAAAAGCTATCCATTTATCACTTTTGTCAGGCTTGTTTTCTTTCTGACTTGTCTCATTCATCTTGTCATTCACATTTTACTGCTTTCAGCGGAATTTCAATCGCAGTCAACAGTAAAAAATGCAGGACTATTTCTTACACTTTTGCTTGGGTTTTTGGCTACATCCAACAAAATCGCATCTCTGGGAAATACTAGAATCCACCCATCGTTGCTATTCGTTCTCACGTTCGCCTTTCTGATTTTGTTTGGTGCACTGGGACTTATGCTTCCCGGAGCAACAACCAAAGAAATCAGTTTTACAAATGCATTATTTACGTCTACAAGTGCGGTTACAGTGACAGGTCTTGCAGTACTGGATACCGGGAAAGACTTTACTTTTTTTGGACAGGTTATGATTGTCTTACTGATTCAACTTGGAGGTTTGGGAATATTGACTGTTACAAATTTATTTGCCCTGCTTTTCAAGCCATCATCCAGTTTTAAAAACAGAATGATGGTGAGTGATATGATCAAAGAAGCGCAAAGCAACAGGACATTTACCACCTTATTTAAGATCATCCTGTTCACGTTTATCATTGAAGTAACCGGTACATTTTTATTGTACCTGTCCATTTGCAGCCACCCTGAAGTTACTGATTCGCCCGTCTTTTTTTCTATATTCCATGCAGTTTCCGCTTTTTGTAACGCAGGTTTTTCATTACTAAGCAATAATCTTTACGAAGAAAGTGTTCGGTTTAACTATAATCTTCAGCTCATTATTTCCTGGCTGATTATCACGGGAGGCATCGGTTATTCAGTCATGATCAACCATTGGGCCATCCTGAAAAATTTTTTCACAAGAATTCTTTCTTCTTTTACAGGTGTCGCATCATACACTCTGATCAGAGCTTCCATCAACACTAGAATTATTGCCTTTACCACTACAATTTTATTATTATTTGGTACTTTTCTCTTTTTTATTGCTGAATACAACAATACTCTTGCCGATCATCCCACACTTTGGGGCAAGTTTGTTGTGTCCTTCTTCAATGCCACCACACCAAGAACAGCAGGATTTAATAACATCAACATGTTTGAGCTGGGAGTGCCAGCTTTTATGCTTGTCATGGCTCTCATGTGGATTGGCGCCTCGCCGGGATCAACCGGCGGTGGTATAAAAACTACGACTTTTGCTGTCGCCATTTTGAATTTATGGAATCAAATCAAAGGGCGAGAAAAACTCATCATCAGATTAAAAGAAATACCCGGCAACGTCATACATCAGGTCAACGCAGTTATCTTATTGTCTATCTTTGCCATCAGTTTCAGCACATTTCTACTGGCATTCACAGAGCACGGTATTCTATTTAAGGACTTGTTGTTCGAATCGATTTCAGCATTCTCAACCGTTGGTCTCAGTGTGGGAATTACCCCTACATTAGAAGATACTAGTAAATATGTGCTGATTGCACTCATGTTTTTGGGCAGAGTCAGTTTTCTGACTTTTTTAATTGGCATCTTAAATGACCCCAAATCCAGTGATTCTGAATGTCGGATGTACTTCGGAAAGGAAAATGTTGTCATAAATTAAAAAATGATTCATGAAGCAGAAAATCATAGTATTAGGATTAGGAAATTTTGGAGGAAACCTGGCGTTAAAACTTACTCAGGACGGGCATGAAGTTTTTGGTGCCGATCTGAATCCGGCAAAAATTGAACAACTTCACCATAAAATCCATTTTGCCATCGGAATGGATACAAGCAATGAATCAGCTATACAACATATGCCGCTTGACGATTGCGACCTCGTAGTCATTGCCATCGGAGAAGACGTAGGTGCTTCAATCACGACAACAGCTCTCATTAAAAAACATTATCAGGGAAGAATCATCGCCAGATCATTAAACCCAATCCACAAAATGGTCCTCGAAGCCATGGAAATCGAGGAAATTATTGAGCCCGAAGCAGAATACGCCATAGAACTTGCCAATAGAATTATGGTAAAAGGAGCTATTAAAAGCATGGAATTACATGGCAATTACGAAATTGTGGAGGTACAGCTGCCCAAAAAACTCATAGGCAAAACTATGGGGGAAATTGACATGAAAAACAAATACAACTCCTATATCATCACTGTTATAAAACAGGAGGATAGTAAAAATTTGCTGGGATTCAAAACTAATCAGCAAAAAGTTTACGGAATCATGCACTCCACATACCAATTTGAACAAAACGATTTATTACTCGTCTTCGGTCAAAAAGTATATATAGATAAGTTCATTGATCAGTTTTCGTAAAGTTATTCTGCACCCAGACGCTGAAGAATCTTTTCAATCAGCGCTTTCCCATCTACTGAAAACTTTGAAAAATCTCCGGAGTTCTTAGCTTGTACAGCAAGCATAAAATTGTCTGCCAGTATCTCATCCGGGTGGATAATGTACTGCGTATTATCTTTGATTTTTCGAAAAAACTCAGGAGTACATGAAGGAGGGATGGTCGTCGTGCCCTTTGGTTTTGCTACAATACGACATCCTTCACCATTGCATTTTACTTCATATAAGTCAAAAGAAAGGTAGTCAAAAAAGGAGGTTACGTCCTGCCTAAAACCCGAGAACTTACTTTTAATGACCGGAATTGCCAAAAAGGTATCGCGTTTATCAAAAACTTGAATCGCATACTTTCTGGTCACCCCGTCAGGATTTGTCAATACCAAACTTTCTACAGGCGAATCCCAAACCGCTGGAAACGTCAATGGTTTAAAGCCAATATACCCATACAATTCTCTTTGCAAAGTAGTATTGTATCTTGAAACAACGTGAAATACCTCGTGTAACATGACTGGAAGCTGCTGTTGAAAATTTCCTTCAGCTAGAACATTTTCAGGAATCATAATATGTTTTCCACGCGTATAGTAAACATGTGCTCCGTACGCACCTGTCTTGATTTTTACCAACCGAATGTCTCCGGGAAATAATCTGGGGCTCACCTTATCGCAAAGTTCCTTCACCCGAACAAAAATTTGAAAGAGCGAATCTTTTTCCTGGAAAGTCCAGTTGCTTACCTGTGTTTTTAAAAATGACTTATATGCACGAATAGCCGCCCCCCTGTCAGGAAAAGGAGTCGATCTCTTCATTTGTATTTCAATGTCAGTCTGTTGAATCTGTTCAAAAAAACCATCAGTTTCATCAGTCACTATAGCCTCCACAGCTGCTAAACTGTCTACAAAAGCAACAACTGAAGGTATACTACCCTTTCCATGCATTCGTGCATCTTTCCCTGAACTGCATCGAATCAGAATAATAGCTACTAATATCGAAAAACAGACAAAATGACTCAATCTTATCATAACACTACTAATTCTGCAACTAAGATACTACAGTTCATGCCCAAAATGTTCATTGAATTAAAAAAAAGAAAAGAAATTGGCTAAAATTCATCCTATCTGAAATCGACTTAAATAAATGAATCATTTAATCGAAAGCCAGAATGATAATATGTTAAAAGCATTCAATATGGCGTTGATATTCCGTCACACTGAGCATAAAAACGAAAAGCAGTATTTTGTAAACTAACAAAAAAAAGGCCAGTACCGAATGGTACTGGCCTTCTTTATTAAACTCTTCTCAAAAAATCAATTACTCAACGATAATCATCTTCTTCGTTGCAGTGAAGTCACCACTTTCCAGAGTATAGTACAATACTCCTGTAGCTCCCAGCTGCTCTCTGGTGAAGATTTCGCTATTCATGCCTTTGGATGCATCT
>JAJTEZ010000013.1:0-13621 GCA_021298335.1 Saprospiraceae bacterium
ACTGAAATCCGTCCTGCCAGAAGATTGTCTATCGGCATGAAATGGCTGATTAAGTTTTCTCGCGCTCGAAGCGGAAAAGGAATGGCGGAAAAATTGTCAGCAGAAATCATTGCCGCAAGCAAAGGTGAAGGTGCTTCTGTAAAAAGAAGAGAAGATACGCACAGAATGGCTGAAGCCAACAGAGCTTTTGCGCACTTCAGAGCGTAATTGTCAGTTTCCAACATTATTATTATCGTTTAATTCCATAAATTATTATGTCGAAAGATCTCAAATATACGAGAAACATAGGTATTGCTGCGCACATTGATGCCGGTAAGACAACTACAACAGAACGTATATTATACTATACCGGTATCAGCCACAAGATTGGTGAGGTACACGATGGCGCTGCCACCATGGACTGGATGGAGCAGGAGCAGGAAAGGGGTATTACCATTACTTCTGCTGCAACTACCTGTAATTGGAATTACCCTACAAATCAGGGTAAGAATACTGCAGACACTCAATCCTATCATTTTAACATCATCGATACTCCGGGCCACGTAGACTTTACGGTCGAGGTAAACAGATCTCTCCGTGTTCTTGATGGTCTGGTGTTTTTGTTTAGTGCAGTTGATGGTGTTGAGCCTCAGTCTGAAACTAACTGGCGCCTTGCTGAAAGATACCGAGTACCAAGTATCGCCTTTGTCAACAAAATGGACCGTTCAGGTGCAGACTTCTTCAACGTAGTCAATGACATAAAGGAAAAACTGGGTGCTAATGCGATTCCTTTACAGGTTCCAATCGGAGCTGAAGAAAAATTCAAGGGTGCTGTTGATTTGATTACGAATGTAGCCATGGTCTGGAATGAGGAGGACCAGGGAATGACATACAAAGTGATTGACATCCCTGATGATATTAAAGATACTGTCCAGGAATATAGGGCGAAGTTGATCGAAGCTGTTGCAGAATACGATGTTGAGTTGATGGAGAAATTTTTTGAAGATCCGGATTCAATTTCTGAAGCAGAAATCAACGCAGCAATCAGAAAAGCCGTAATAGATCTGGCATTTACACCTGTAATGTGTGGATCAGCCTTCAAGAATAAAGGTGTTCAGGCAGTATTGGATGCTGTATGTGCCTTCCTGCCATGTCCGTTGGATGTGGATGCCATCACAGGTATAAACCCTAAGAATGACAAGGAAGAGTCTCGTAAGCCTACGACCAGTGATCCGTTTGCTGCCCTTGCATTTAAGATTGCAACAGACCCTTACGTGGGTCGTCTGGCCTTCATGAGGGTGTATTCCGGTGGTTTGGACGCAGGTTCTTATGTGCTTAACACGCGTTCCGGCAACAAAGAAAGGATTTCCCGTTTGTACCAGATGCATGCCAATAAGCAGAACCCAATCGAGCGTGTTGAGGCAGGAGATATTGCTGCAGGCGTAGGGTTTAAGGATATCCGTACAGGAGATACCTTGTGTGAAGAAGGACATCCGATTGTACTGGAAAGTATGGTCTTCCCTGAACCGGTGATTGGTTTGGCAATCGAACCAAAAACGCAGAAAGATTTGGACAAGCTGGGTATGGCACTCAATAAATTGTCTGAAGAAGATCCGACGTTCAGAGTGCGATATGACGAAGATACCAACCAGACGGTAATCAGCGGTATGGGAGAGCTTCACCTCGAAATCATTGTGGATCGTCTTCGCCGTGAATTTAAGGTGGAGGTGAACGAAGGAGCACCGCAGGTAAATTATAAGGAGGCATTGACAGCAAGCGTTGAGCACACGGAGAGACTGAAAAAGCAGTCAGGTGGTTCGGGATTGTTTGCCCAGATGTCTTTCGAACTAGGACCTGCTGATGAAGCTTTCCTCAACTCAGAAGATTTCAAATCTGGTAAGACTAAATTACAGTTTGTTAATGATATTTTCGGGGGCTCTGTTCCCAAAGAATACTTTGCTTCCATCATTAAGGGTTTCACCTCTATGATGGACAATGGTATCCTTGCAGGATACAATATCGATAGCATGAGAGTACGTCTGTATGATGGACAAACCCACGCGGTAGACTCTAAGCCGCTGGCTTTCGAATTGTGTGCTAAGGAAGGATTTAAAGAAGCAGCAAAAATGTGCAGTCCTGTATTGCTTGAGCCAATTATGAAACTAGAGGTTGTTTCCCCAGATGAATATGTGGGTTCCGTGATTGGTGACCTCAACAGACGAAGAGGTTTGCCGAAGGGTCAGGAAGGAAGAACGGGAGGTGCTGTGGCAATCTCTGCAGAAGTTCCGTTGGCAGAAATGTTCGGATATGTGACACAGCTTCGTACAATTACTTCAGGTAGGGCGAGCAGTAGCATGGAATTTAGTCACTTTGCACCTGCGCCAAAAGGTGTCGCGGATTCTGTGATTGAAAAGGCAAAAGGAGCGAAAGCGTAATAAACCAAGAAAGTGGTGACAGAACGTTTGTCATCACTTTTTTATATTTTTTTAACAATTTATTTTAGAAGTCGTGGAAAAGATGTATCTTTGCGGCCTCTTGTAAAATAGAGTAATATTAATTAAAGGTTATGAATCAAAAAATCAGGATAAAACTCCGTTCCTACGATCACAATCTCGTTGATAAAAGCACCGAGAAGATTGTAAAGACGGTTAAGAACAGCGGTGCTGTTATTTCTGGTCCGATTCCGCTGCCTACTGAGAAGGAAGTATTTACTGTCCTGCGTTCTCCGCACGTAAATAAGAAATCTCGTGAGCAGTTTCAATTAAGGACCCACAAACGCATCATCGAGATTTTTACACCCACCCAGAAGACAGTGGACGCGTTGTCCAAGCTTGAATTGCCAAGTGGTGTAGATATCCAGGTGAAGTTGACCTAACTGCCGGATTTTATTTTATTTTTTGATTCTGGTGTAATTTGGAAACAGTGTGTTACCTGTTTCTCCTTATAAAAATTTAATCATGAACGGATTAATTGGAAGAAAAGTTGGTATGACCAGTATTTTCGATCAGAGTGGCAAGAATATTGCCTGTACTGTGATCGAGGCAAACCCAAACATCGTGACTCAGGTCAAGACAAACGAGACTGACGGCTATGACGCTGTTCAACTTGGTTACGGTGAAGCCAAGGAGAAGAACACGACCAGGCCTTTGAAAGGTCACTTTGAGAAAGCCGGTACTACACCGAAGCAAAAAACTGTTGAATTCAGGAATTACCCTTTGAATAAGCAGCTGGGTGAGGAGGTAGTACTTACGGAGATTTTTACAGAGGGTGACAAAGTAAGTGCGATAGGCACTTCCAAGGGAAAGGGTTTCCAGGGTGTTGTGAAAAGGCATAACTTTAATGGAGTTGGTCAGTCTACCCACGGTCAGCACAACAGGTTGCGTGCGCCAGGTTCGGTAGGTGCCTCAGCATGGCCTTCTCGCGTATTCAAGGGGTTGAGAATGGCTGGAAGAATGGGGAATGAAAGAGTTAAAACAAAGAATTTGAAAATAGTGAAGCTCCTGCCCGAAAAGAATTTGATCCTGATTCAGGGATCAGTTCCAGGACATAAAGGTTCATTAGTGATCATTGAAAAGTAAGGACCATGAAACTTGACGTAGTAAACATACAGGGACAAAGCACCGGCAGAAGTGTTGAGCTTCCTCAGGAAGTATTCGGGATAGAACCCAATGCCCACTCAGTTTATCTTGCTGTAAAACAGTATCTGGCGGCTCAGAGACAGGGTACCCATAAAGCAAAAGAGCGTTGGGAGATCGCCCGTACTACTAAGAAATTAAAGAGACAAAAGGGTACAGGTACTGCTCGTGCCGGCTCAATGAAGTCTCCTGTCTTTCGTGGTGGGGGTAGAGTATTTGGACCAAAACCCAGAAATTATTCCTTCAAGTTGAATAAGAAGGTAAAAGAATTGGCCAGATCCTCCGCTTACGCAGATAAATATAATACAGGATCTCTGATTGTAGTTGAGGACTTTCAGATGGACAAGCCAAGCACAAGAGAGTATGCTTCCATCTTGTCTCGCCTGAATGTGGCTGGAAAAAGTCTGCTATTGACATCTGAACACAACGCGAACGTGTATCTATCGAGCAGAAACCTTCCAAAATCGCAGGTATTTACTGTGCAGAATGCCAACACGTATGATATAATCAATGCAGATGTTCTGGTGATTTCAGAGAAATCACTTGGACAGTTGAAGGCTGCGTATGAAAACCAGTAAATAAGAGAATCATGTCAAAGAATATCATAATCAAGCCTATCATTTCTGAGAAATCAGAAAAGTTGACTGAGAAAAGAAATCAGTACGCGTTTATCGTTGATAAGGGAGCAAACAAAATTGAGATTAAGAAAGCAATCGAAAAGATGTTTACGACCAATGTTCTGGAAGTAAATACAGTTGTAATGCCTGCAAAGGCAAAGTCACGGAATACGCGTAGCGGAGTCATTAGAGGAAGTGTTTCTGCATACAAGAAGGCTTATGTCACGCTTGCTGATGGTGAGGAATTGGATATTTACGGCGCCAGCGAAGAATAAAAATAGGTTATTAGCAAAAGCAAACAGCTATGGCAATTAAAAAATTTAACCCCATCACTCCCGGTCTCAGACAAAAAGTGTCTGTTGACTTCTCTGACCTTACAGAGTCAAAACCTCTGAAAAGCCTTACTTCAGGTAAGCATAAGAGCGGTGGTAGAAACCATGTAGGAAAGATGACAATGCGCCAGATTGGCGGTGGTCATAAAAGGAGGTACAGGGTCATTGACTTCAAGCGTGATAAGGAAGGTATTCCTGGAAAGATTGCGTCTATCGAGTACGATCCAAACCGTTCTGCTTTTATCGCATTGGTTGTATATGCAGATGGAGATAAGAGATATATCATTGCTCCGGATAAAATTAAGGTAGGAGATAACGTCATGTCTGGTGCGACAGCCACCCCTGACAATGGAAATGCTTTATATTTCTCTGCAATTCCACTTGGAGCGGATGTACACGCAATTGAAATGTCACCAGGCCGTGGGGCAGCACTTGCTAGAAGTGCAGGAACTTATGCTACGATGATGGGGCGTGAAGGTAAGTATGCCATCATTAAGCTTCCTTCGGGCGAGGTTCGCAGAGTTTTGTTGACATGCAAAGCTGTGATGGGAAGAGCATCAAACCCGGATCATGGTCTCGAAGTGCTCGGTAAAGCCGGTAAGACTAGATGGTTGGGCAAACGTTCACGAGTAAGAGGTGTGGCCATGAACCCTGTAGATCACCCGATGGGTGGTGGTGAAGGTAGGGCATCAGGTGGTCATCCAAGATCCAGAACAGGTATTATGGCGAAGGGCCAGAAGACCCGAAGTGTGAAGAAAGCCTCTTCCAAGTTGATCATTTCTAAACGTAAGTGATAAAATAAAAGAATCGCAAATGGCTAGATCAGTAAAAAAAGGACCCTACATTCATCATAAGCTTCTTGAGAAAGTTCTGAAAGCTAATGAGGGTAGTAAAAAGTCAGTGATTAAGACATGGTCAAGGGCTTCTATGATCATTCCTGATATGATAGGTCAAACTATCGCAGTGCACAATGGCAGAACGTTTGTTCCAGTATTTGTGACTGAAAACATGGTAGGTCATAAACTGGGTGAATTTTCTCCAACAAGGACATTTAAGGGGCACTCAGGTAACAAATAATTTAATCAGAAGAATTCGTTAAAAAAAGAATATCATGGAGGCACTCGCAAGATTACGAAACTGTCCGATGTCAGCACGGAAAATGCGGCTTGTGGTAGACAACATTCGGGGAAAGTCGGTGGATGATGCGCTGAATATCCTTAAGTTTACAAATAAGGAGGCTGCAATGTGGTTGGAAAAGTTGGTTTTGTCAGCTGTTTCTAACTGGGCGGCAAAATCTGATCAGTCAAGTCCTGAGGAATTCCGCCTTTACATAAAGACTGCTTTTGTAGATGGTGGATCAGTTCTGAAAAGGTTCAGACCTGCACCACATGGTCGCGCGAATCGTATTCGGAAGAGAATGAACCATGTGACTATCGTGGTGGAGAATAAGGTGAAACTTGAAGCATAAAATTAAACAACCTAAATAATAATTTCATGGGTCAAAAGACAAATCCAATCGGCAACAGGCTCGGCATCATCAAAGGATGGGATTCGAGTTGGTTTGGAGGTAAAGAGTTTGGTCAGAAAGTAGTGGAGGATGAGCAGATCAGGGTATACTTGAATGCTCGTATTCAAAAGGGCGGTATTTCAAAGATTGTCATTGAAAGAACGTTGAAGCGCATTACTGTGACTATGCATACGTCCCGGCCGGGGATTATCATTGGAAAAGGTGGTCAGGAAGTGGATCGAATTAAAGAGGAGTTGAAGAAAATCACCAAGAAGGATGTGCAAATAAATATTATTGAGATTCGTAGACCTGAAATCGATTCAGCCATCGTGGGTGAAACTATCGCAAAGCAGATCGAATCCAGGATCAATTATAAAAGAGCCATCAAAATGGCTATTCAGTCAGCCAGAAAGTCTGGCGCAGAGGGGATTAAGATTCGTGTCAGCGGAAGATTGAATGGTGCAGAAATGGCGCGAAGTGAAGAGTTTAAGGATGGACGTACTCCACTACATACGTTTAGAGCTGATATCGATTATTCTATAAAGGAGGCTCTGACAGTCTATGGCAAGATTGGAATCAAGACATGGATCTGTAAGGGAGAAGTTCTTGAGAAGAGGGATTTATCACCGAATGTAGGTGTTGCAAAATCTGGATACGAATCAGGTAGTGGTTCTGAAAGACCGACTGACAGAAGAGGAGGTGGAGACAGGGACAGAAGAGGAGGTGGAGATAGAAGATCTGGCGGAGCAAAAAAAAGATAAACAGGAATTATTAAATTATATTACCTTTGCGCCACTTTTTGAAAAGGTAAATCTTTAAATAACAGGAAGATATGTTACAGCCAAAACGAACGAAGTACAGGAAGCAGCATAAAATGAAAACCAAAGGGATTGCTGTCAAAGGAGGCACCATTTCATTTGGATCTTTCGCGCTGAAGTCTTTGGAAATTGGTCGAATCACCAATCGGCAGCTTGAATCTGCCAGGATTGCCATGACCCGTTATATGAAAAGGGAGGGAAAAGTTTGGATTCGTATTTTTCCTGACAAGCCAATTACCAAAAAGCCTCAGGAAGTGCGTATGGGTAAAGGTAAAGGTGCCTTGGATCATTGGGTGGCTGTAGTGAAGCCCGGCAAGATCATGTTTGAGATTGACGGTGTACCTTCAGCAATTGCAACTGAGGCTCTTCGACTTGCGGCACAAAAATTGCCGGTGTTGACTAGGACGGTTGTACGAACAGATTATAGTGAATAATAAAATCGGGCTTATATGGCAACGAATAAAAAATTAGATCTCCAAAAAATGACAGTGGATGCCATTCAGGCAGAATTGCAGCAATCACGTGAATCACTGGGTAGAATGAGATTCGACCACGGGACTAAGGGTTTGCAGAATCCACTGGAAATAAAGGATGTTAAAAGAGACATAGCCAGATATTTAACTGAATTGAGAGGTCGGGAATTGGCAGCCATGTCTGCTGATGAAGTAGCCGGCAGATCGAAAATCAGATTAAGAAGAAAGTAATCATCAACTAAACAATGTCCAATGACTGACAATTTGTTAAACAAGGTGCGTATCGGGGTTGTGGCCAGTGCAAAAATGGATAAGACCATTACTGTTCTGATTGAGCGTAAGCTGAAACACCCGATCTACGGAAAATTCGTTAAAAAGTCGAAGAAGTTTTTTGCTCACGATGAGAAGAATGAGTGCAGAGAGGGAGACACGGTCAAAATAACAGAAACAAGACCATTGAGCAAAAATAAAAGCTGGCGACTGGTCGAAATCATAGAAAAAGCAAAATAACCATTTTAAAAGTGTAGTCATGATCCAGCAAGAGTCAAGATTAAAGGTTGCAGACAATAGCGGGGCTAAAGAGGTGCTTTGTATAAGAGTACTAGGAGGCACCAAGAGGCGGTACGCTTCTGTAGGCGATAAAATTGTTGTGGCTGTAAAGTCTGCAACACCTACAGGTATCAAGAAAGGCACTGTGACTAAGGCAGTGATTGTACGTACCTCAAAAGAGATTCGTCGTAAAGATGGTTCATACATCCGTTTTGACGATAATGCTGTGGTACTGCTCAACAATGCCGACGAGCCAAGAGGTTCGCGTATTTTTGGCCCGGTTGCCAGAGAATTAAGGGATCGCGATTACATGCGAATTGTTTCACTGGCACCTGAAGTGCTATAAATTTAAAAGCATCGCCATGGCAACTAAAAGATTTGCGCCAAAGCTAAGTATTAAAAAAGGAGATAAGGTCATAGTGATTGCCGGTTCTAATAAAGGCAACACTGGTGAGGTTAAGCAGGTGTTTCCGAAAGAAAATCGTGCAATCGTGGATGGTTTGAATATGATGAAAAAACATATCAAAGCGACTCAGGAGAATGCCGGAGGAATCAATGAAATCGAAGCTCCGATCCATATTTCAAATCTAATGCTCGTAGACCCTAAATCAGGGAAACCAACACGTGTGGGAAGAAAGGTGGTTGATGGAAAGAGTGTTCGTTATTCTAAAAAATCAGGAGAAATCATCAAGTAATGAGTTACATACCCAGACTTAAGACAAAATACAATGAGGAAATCGTCAAAAAATTGCATGAGCAGTTTGCTTATAAAACTGTAATGCAGGTTCCTCGTCTTGTGAAGATTTGCGTAAACCAGGGTGTGGGAGGCGCAACACAGGATAAAAAGCTGGTTGACAATGCAGTTAATGAAATGTCGACGATTACCGGCCAAAAAGCTGTGTCAACAATCGCCTCGAAGTCAATCTCAAACTTTAAACTCCGTGAGTTTATGCCTATTGGCGCCCGAGTGACCTTAAGAGATCGTCAAATGTATGAATTCCTAGATCGTCTTGTGACAGTGGCACTTCCAAGAGTTCGCGACTTCAAGGGGATCAATGATAAGAGTTTTGATGGCAGAGGAAATTATTCTCTGGGCATTAAAGAGCAGATTATATTCCCGGAAATCGATATCGACAAGGTGAATAAAATCACGGGAATGGATATCACTTTTGTCACGACTGCAAAAACAGACGCTGAAGCGTATGCTTTGTTGAGAGAGTTGGGTCTCCCTTTTAAGAATCAAAAGAATTAATGGAAAATGGCACGAAAGTCAATCATAGCACGAGAACATAAGAGAGAGCGCTTAGTTGCAAAATATGCAGATCTGCGCGCAAAGCTCAAAGAAGCAGGTGATTACGATGCGTTGGATAAGCTTCCGCGCAACTCTTCCAAGGTGCGCCTTCACAACAGATGTAAGCTGACAGGTAGGCCTAAAGGATATATGCGTCGTTTTGGAATTAACCGAGTGATGTTTCGAAAAATGGCAAATGAGGGGTTGATTCCCGGTGTAACAAAAGCCAGTTGGTAATTTTTTTTAAAAGAATAGCTCTATTACAATGATAGTAACAGATCCAATCGCAGATTATTTGACCCGTATCAGAAATGCCCAGATGGCAGGTCATAAAGTAGTTGAAATACCTTCATCTAATATGAAGAAGTCAATTACAAAGATTTTGTATGATAACGGTTATATTCTGAAATACAAGTTTGATGATGAGGCTGGTAAACAAGGAATTATCAGCATAGCATTGAAGTATGATTCAGCCACGAAGAGGCCAGTCATTCGCGAGTTGGGAAGAATTTCAACTTCAGGATTGAGAAAGTATTCTGGTGCACAGGATCTGCCTAAGATCATCAATGGCCTGGGTATTGCGATCATTTCTACTTCCAAGGGTCTTATGACAGATAAAATGGCCAGAAAAGAGAATGTAGGAGGTGAATTAATTTGTTACATTTATTAATTGATATTTTAAATTCAACATATCATGTCAAGAATTGGAAAGTCAGTGATTCAGGTACCCGGCGGTGTATCTGTTGATGTGTCAAAAGGAAATGTTGTCACCGTAAAGGGAGGCAAAGGATCACTTGCTGAGCAGATTCATCCGGATTTGACTGTGCGAATGGAGGGGGATCAGCTTTTTGTCGAGAGACCAACTGATCAACAGCGTCACAGGGAAGCCCATGGATTGTCCAGGTCTTTGATTAACAACATGGTGGTGGGTGTTTCAGCTGGATTTACTAAGCAACTTGAGCTAATAGGTGTGGGATACAGAGTGTCAAATACTGGAAATCTCCTGGAATTGATTTTGGGTTACTCACATCCGATTTATTTTATGCTCCCTTCAGAAGTTAAAGTCACAACTAAGATGGATAAAGGAGAGGCACCTACAATTATCTTGGAAAGCGCTGATAAGCAGCTTCTAGGTCAGGTGTGTGCAAAGATCAGAACATACAGAAAGCCAGAGCCTTACAAAGGAAAAGGTATTAAGTTTACGGGTGAAATCATTCGTAGAAAAGCTGGTAAGACTTCAGGTAAAAAGTAATAAATTTTAAATCCAAAGCAAATGGATAATAAGTTATATAACAGGACCCGCGTTAAATACAGAATCAGAAAGAAGGTCAATGGTACGGGTACCAAACCCAGACTTTCTGTCTTCAGAAGCAATAAAGAAATTTATTGTCAGTTGATAGATGATGTAAATGGCGTAACGTTGGCGAGTGCATCCTCAAAGGGTATGAAACTTTCAGGCACAAAAATCGCAGTTGCTGCAGAGGTTGGTAAATCACTTGCATCAAAGGCTGTGAGTGCCGGAATCAATGAGGTAGTGTTTGACAGAGGAGGGTATTTATATCATGGTAGAGTCAAATCTTTGGCAGATGGTGCCAGAGAAGGTGGATTAAAATTCTAAAAAAGAACAATTTATGTCAACTCCAGTAAAAGTAGATCAGGGCGACGCTGAATTGAAAGAAAAACTTGTCAACCTTGCACGAGTTGCAAAGGTAACCAAGGGAGGTCGTACCTTTAGTTTCTCAGCTTTGGTAGTAGTAGGCGATGGAAATGGTAGTGTAGGTCATGGTCTTGGAAAAGCCCTGGACGTATCTGAATCAATTCAGAAAGCAGTACAGGATGCAAAGAAGAATATGGTCAAAGTTTCTATCCATAAAGGTACGGTTCCTCACGAACAAAAAGGCAAGTATGGCGCAGGAAAGGTATTGATAAAGCCGGCGGCAGAAGGAACTGGTGTCATCGCAGGTGGGGCTATGAGAGCTGTGCTTGAAATGGCTGGAGTTCATAACGTTTTGGCAAAATCGCAGGGTTCATCCAATCCACACAACGTTGTAAAGGCCACTATAGATGCGCTTTCAAAGATGAGAAGCGCAAAAGAGGTAGCGCGTCACAGAGGTGTGGAACTGAATAAGGTATACGAAGGTTAATAGAAATAAATCTCCATATTATGGGACAAATAAAGATTACTCAGGTTAAGAGTACCATCGATCGAAGTAAAAGACAAAAAGCCACTATTGAGGCCTTGGGTATAAAAAAAATGCATAATCCTGTGATCAAGGATGTTACGCCGCAGATTATGGGCATGGTAGCAAAAGTGCAGCACCTTGTGAAAGTGGAGGAGTGCTGATTAAATACCTTTTATAAAAAAATAAATTCCAACTGATGAAATTGCATAATTTAACGCCTGCAAAGGGTGCAGTCAAAGCGGAAAAAGGAAGATTAGGACGAGGTGAAGGTTCTGGTTCCGGTGGCACAGCTTCAAAGGGTCATAAAGGTTCTAAGGCCAGAACTGGTTACAAAAGCAAGCGCGCTTTTGAAGGAGGTCAGATGCCACTCCAAATGCGTTTGCCAAAACGTGGCTTTAAAAATATCAATAGGGTATCTTATGTTGCCATGAATGTTTCCCGAATCCAGGAGATTGTAGACAACTATGGCATGACAGAAATCACCAAGGTAGCTTTGTATAACGAAGGCATCATCAATCGTGGTGATCTCGTGAAAGTATTAGGCAATGGTGAAATCTCTTCAAAGGTACAAGTTCATGTCGATGCTTACTCAGCTTCCGCGAAAGCGAAGATTGAAGCAGCTGGTGGAACTGTAAATGCTTAATAATCAGAGTATGAGTAAGTTTTTTGAGACACTAAAAAATATCTGGAGTATAAAGGAACTTAAGGATAAGATTGTATTTACATTGATTGTACTTGCGGTTTTCAGACTGGGTTCTTATATCGTACTTCCTGGAGTCAATGCGATGGCTTTGGATGCCGCTTCAACCGGCAGAAAAGCAAATGACTTGTTGCAGCTGATTAATACATTTACAGGTGGAGCCTTTAACCAGGGTTCTATCTTTGCTTTGGGAATTATGCCGTATATCACTGCTTCGATTATAGTCCAGTTACTGGGTTTTGCAGTTCCATATTTTCAAAGGCTGCAACAAAAGGAAGGAGAGTCCGGCAGAAAAAGGATCAACCAGATTACGCGTTTCCTTACTTTACTCATTACGCTCGTACAAGGGAGTGGTTACTTGTTGATGTTGAAAACGACACCTGGAGCCGTCGATCAGAGTATCAACCCTGGCGTGTTTTGGTTTTGTAATATGATTATTATTGCTACAGGAACAATCCTGGCCATGTGGATGGGCGAAAAGATCACAGACAGAGGTCTGGGGAATGGAATCTCCTTGCTGATCATGGTTGGTATTATTGCCAGACTGCCACAGTCAGTAGTTTCTGAAATCCTGGGTCAGATTGCTAACAATCGTTGGATTCCATTGATTCTTGAGTTTATTGTTTTGTTTTTTGTCATTGTATTGACAATCCTTATTGTTCAAGGCGTTCGGAAGATTCCAATCCAGGCAGCTAAAGCGATGGTGGGACGCGGCGGTAGTGCTGTTTCGGCCAATAAAAACAATGACTTTATCAATTTGAAGTTGAGTGCGGCAGGTTTCATGCCTATTATATTTGCTCAGGCGATTATGTTTCTTCCTTTGACTATTGCGCAGTGGGCTACTAGCAATGCAGGGACTCAAAGCGATCTGCTTCTTAATTTGAACAATTGGAAGTCTCTCCCTTATAATCTCCTGTTTTTTATTTTGATAGTGATTTTCACTTATGTCTACACGGCTCTGATTGTGAATCCTCAACAATATTCTGAGTACCTGAAAAGAATGAATTCATTTATTCCAGGGATCAAGCCGGGTCAGGATACACAAGAGTATATAGATACCCTCACAACCAGAATTACATTGCCTGGTGCTTTGTTTATTGGTTTAATCGCGATTCTTCCTGCGATAGCTGCGGTATCGGGTGTCAATGATTCATTTGCGATTTTTTTCGGGGGTACATCACTTTTGATTCTTGTAGGTGTAGTTCTGGATACTTTGCAGCAGGTAGAGAGTTACTTATTATTGAGAAAATATGATGGTCTGGTAAAATCAGGCAGGATACAGGGGAGAGGTAATCAGGGCATTACCATAGGAGCGGGTATGTAATATTTATGATTTATTACAAAACCCACGAGGAAATAGAGTTGATGCGGGAGAGTAATCAACTTGTAAGTAAAACACTCTCTTATGTGGCCGGTTTGCTAAAAGTAGGAAAATCGGGAATTGAAATTGATAAAAAAGCTGAGGAGCACATCAGAGACCATGGCGGAGTTCCTGCCTTTAAAGGGTATCGTGGTTTTCCTGCGACTTTGTGTATGT
>JAJTEZ010000013.1:13633-55769 GCA_021298335.1 Saprospiraceae bacterium
TGTCGTTGAATGATGCAGTAGTGCATGGTATTCCTTCCGGCACTGCATTTGCGCCTACTGATATTGTTTCAATAGATTGCGGTGTAGTGATGAATGGGTTTTACGGTGATGCTGCCTTTACTTTCGCATTTAGTCAAACAGGTGATGAAGTAAAGCAGTTGCTACGTACCACACGATTGGCTTTGCAGGAGGGTATAAATGTAGCGATTCCTGGTAACAGAATTGGGGATATCAGTCATGCTATTCAACATTTTTGTGAAAAAGTTCATGGATATGGTATAGTGAGAGAGCTGGTTGGGCATGGAGTTGGACGCAATTTGCATGAAGATCCGGAGGTACCCAATTTCGGAATGAAAGGAAAAGGTCCTGTGTTGAAAGAAGGTATGGTGATTGCGATTGAACCAATGGTCAATATGGGACATAAAGCTGTAAAACAACTAAGCGATGGTTGGACAATTTTAAGTAGAGATGGAATGCCATCTGCCCACTTTGAACACAGTGTTGCCATCACTAAGAATGGTCCTGATATATTGTCTGATCACTCGTGTATCGACGATGCTATCAAAAAAAACGAAGAATTAGTAGAAATTTCAATAAATTTTTAGATATTTGCGCTCCAAATTAAAAAATGGCTAAACAAGACCTCATAAAACTTGATGGCATCATCGAAGAAGCCCTTTCCAACGCGATGTTTCGCGTCAGATTGGAAAGTGGTCATTTGATCACTGCCACAATATCAGGGAAGATGAGGATGCATTATATAAGAATATTACCAGGGGATAAGGTGGCGGTAGAGATGTCGCCATATGATTTGTCTCGTGGAAGAATCAATTATCGTTACAAATAAAGAACTGGATTAGTATGAAAGTGCAGGCATCCATTAAAAAACGGTCCGTAGATTGCAAGATCGTTAGAAGGAAAGGGAAACTTTACATTATCAATAAGAAGAATCCCAAGTTTAAACAAAGACAAGGTTAATTAGAATAATATGGCACGTATTGCTGGTGTAGATTTACCAAGAAACAAAAGAGGTATTATAGGTCTTACATATATATATGGGATTGGACCTACTCTTGCAAAAAATATTCTTTCAGCCGCAGGTGTTTCGGAAAACACCAAGGTGCAGGACTGGACTGATGAAAATATTAAGTTCATTTCTAAATTTGTCCAGGACGAATACCGTGTTGAGGGTGAATTACGAAGTGAAATCCAGTTGAGTATAAAACGGCTGATGGATATTGCGTGTTACCGCGGCTTGCGTCATCGTAAAGGTCTTCCTGTGAGAGGCCAGAGTACTAAGACGAATGCACGGACTAGAAAAGGTAGAAAGAAAACTGTTGCAAACAAGAAGAAGGCAACGAAATAATCTTAAATAGACATTCCAATGGCTAAAGGTAAAAAAGTAGGTAAAAAGCGCGTAGTTAAAGTTGAATCTGAGGGATTGGCTTTTATTCATGCATCTTTCAATAACATTATCATCTCAATGACCAATCGTTCAGGTCAGGTGATAAGCTGGGGTTCTGCAGGTAAGTCTGGTTTTAGAGGAAGTAAAAAGAATACTCCTTATGCTGCTCAAATGGCTGCATCCAGCGCATGCGGTACAGCATATGAAGCCGGGCTGCGTTCGGTAGAGGTATTTGTGAAGGGCCCCGGTGCTGGTAGAGAATCAGCGATTCGCGCAATTGATACGTCAGGTATCAAAGTGTTAAGAATTAAGGATATGACTCCGGTACCTCACAATGGTTGTCGTCCTCCAAAAAAGAGAAGAGTTTAATCGTATAAATTAGTAAGTATAATGGCAAGATATACAGGTCCTACAACGAAAAAAGCCAGAGCGTTTGGCGAACCTATCTTTGGTCCTGACAGGGCTTTTGAGAAGAGGAAGTATCCTCCAGGTCAGCACGGGGCCATGAAAAAGCGCAAGCAGCGTACAGATTATGCTCTTGAATTGATGGAAAAGCAGAAAGCAAAATACACCTATGGTGTATTGGAAAGACAGTTCAGAAACCTGTTTGAGAAAGCTGCTGCTAAGTCCGGAGTTACAGGCGAAATTCTTCTGCAGATGCTTGAGTCTCGACTTGATAATGTGGTGTACAGGATGGGTATTGCAAAAACCAGGCGTTCAGCAAGACAGCTGGTTTCTCATGGGCACATACTCGTAGATGGAACATTGTGTAACATTCCTTCAATGTTGTTGAAACCAGGAGCCGTAGTTTCTGTACGTGGAAAATCGAAGGGCGTAGACCTGATCATGACAAATGTTACAGCAAAGCGCGATGGTAGCAGGTCTTATGGCTGGATAGAGTGGAATGGTGACAAAATGGAGGGAAGATATCTAGCTTATCCTGAAAGAGAGAAGATTCCAGAAAACATCAATGAGCAGTTGATCGTGGAATTGTACTCCAAGTAATTGATTGGCTATCCTTTGTGATAGCCTGTCGCATTTATAAAAAATAAGAAAATATATCATAATGAGTATTCTTAATTTTCAAAAGCCAGACAAGATATTACTCCAAAAAGCCGATGATTTCGAAGGCATTTTTGAGTTTAAGCCTCTTGAACCTGGTTTTGGACAAACAATTGGAAATTCATTACGGAGAATCCTTCTGTCTTCATTGGAAGGCTATGCAATCTCAGCAGTGAGAATTGCAGGTGTTGATCATGAATTTTCTACGATAAAAGGTGTCGTTGAAGATGTTGTTGACATTATCCTGAACTTCAAGCAAATCAGATTAAAGCCTGTAGTTCCAAGTGACAGCAATGAAGAAGAGAAATTATATGTAACTATTTCCGGAAAAGATAAATTTACGGCAGGAGATATCGAACGAAGTACCAATACGTTCAAGGTGATGAATCCTGATTTGTATATTTGTACGCTTGAACCTAATGTGACTTTGGAGATTGAGTTCACCATCACCAAGGGTAGAGGTTATGTGCCGGCTGATGAGAATTTACCCAAAGATGCTGCAATTGGTGTCATTCCGGTAGATGCAATTTACACACCAATCAAGAAAGTTGCTTATAAAGTTGAGAATACTCGTGTAGGTCAGCGAACGGATTATGAAAAGCTCACCATCGAAGTAAAAACTGATGGAACTATTCACCCGGAGGAAGCGGTGAAGGAAGCATCAAGAATTATGATTCAACATCTGATGTTGATTACTGATGAAAATATCACATTCAATGATTCATCTTCAAGGGAAGATAACATTGTAGATGAGCATATTCTGCACATGCGCAAGTTATTGAAAACTTCACTCGAGGATCTGGATTTATCTGTAAGAGCATATAACTGCTTGAAGGCAGCCAAAATAAATACATTAGGTGAAATGGTGAAGTTTGACATGCATGAACTTCTGAAGTTTCGTAATTTTGGAAAAAAATCACTTGTCGAAATCGAGGAGTTACTTCAACAAAAGGGCCTGACATTCGGGATGGACTTGTCGAAGTATAAACTGGATGAAGAATAGTCGTTTCGGCCCATTTTTTGGATATATTGTAGAATAGTAAGAAACGCTGTCGGCAAACGTGCAAGGCCGAATAGTCACACCGGCAGTAGTGGTACACAAATTAGTCTAATATGAGACACGGTAAGAAATTTAATCACCTGGGAAGAAAAAAAGGTCATCGTGATGCCTTATTGCTCAACCTTTCCAATTCATTAATTACCTACAAAAGAATCAATACAACCCTTGCAAAAGCAAAGGCATTGAGAATTTTTGTAGAACCTATCATCACTCGATCAAAGGATAATACTACTCACTCAAGAAGAATGGTATTTGCTGACTTGCAAAATAAGGCTGTCATCAATGAGTTGTTTGATGTAGTAGCGCCAAAAGTCGCAGATCGTCCTGGTGGGTACTGTCGCATTATCAAAACGGGATTCCGAAAAGGTGATGGTGCAGAGACTGCAATGATTGAGTTGGTGGATTTCAATGATGTATTGAAGCCAAAAACAGCAGCCAAAGGGGGTACGCGTAGAAGCCGCAGAAAATCAGGGACAAATGAAGTTGCTTCAGCACCAGTTGCTACACCTGTAACAGAATCAGCAATAACTGAAGATACAGCCTCTGAAGCAACTGAGCAAGAGGATGCAACGAAAGAAGAGGAATAACTAATTGACTTTAGATATTCATAGAAATACAGAAAAGGATACGACTTGTCGTATCCTTTTCTGTTTATAGCCGGATAGTTTTGCTTGATTTTCCAGACAGAGCTGTTTTGGTTTTATGAACATCTTATACACATCACATATAGTTCTCACTAATTCATATCCTGCGGATAGAAATCATCCTATTTGTCAAGACTTATATTAAGTAATTTTATAATAAAAACTCTGAATGGTGTATCTTTGTGATGAATTTGTATTTAAACCGCACATTCATGGAAGTACTTGCCGGGCAAAAGGCTGTCATTTTGTTTCAGGATGGGACGTGGTATGAAGGACGTGGTGCCGGTATGACCGGAACAACCACCGGTGAGGTCTGCTTCAACACAGGTATGACCGGGTATCAGGAAATTTTTACCGATCCTTCTTATTTTGGTCAGATCCTTGTAACAACCAATGTTCATATAGGAAATTACGGAACGCGTACTACTGATGCGGAATCTGAAAAAGTGCAGATTGCTGGTCTTGTATGCAGAAATTTTACCAATGAATACAGCCGACAAATGGCAGATATGGAGATACAGACATATCTGGAAAAAAACAATATCGTTTGCATTTATGATGTAGATACACGATCAATTGTGCGAAATATCAGGGACAAGGGTGCTATGAATTGCATCATTTCTACAGAGATTTTTGATAAGGATATCTTAGCTGGAAAGTTGGCTGAAGTACCAGATATGGAGGGGCTTGAGCTCGCTAGTCTTGTTTCAACAGCCACAGCTTACGAACTGGGCGATCAGTCTTCTGATTACCGGGTTGCAGTCCTGGATTTTGGTACGAAGCGAAACATACTACAGTGCCTCGTGGATCGGGGTTGTAATGTGAAGGTTTTTCCAGCAAAATCGAAATTGCATGAATTACTTGAGTTTCGACCTGACGGGTTCTTTCTGTCCAACGGACCAGGAGATCCCTCCGCAATGACATATGCCATCGAAACCGCTCAACAAATTTTGTCTACCGGTAAGCCTGTTTTTGGCATTTGCCTGGGACATCAGATTCTCGCTTTGGCAAATCACATTCCCACTTATAAAATGCATCATGGCCATAGGGGTGCTAACCATCCCGTGATTAATCTGGTGACAGGAAAGTGTGAAGTCACAAGCCAGAATCACGGTTTTTCAGTTCACGAAGCATCAGTCCTGCAGCAGGCCGACACAATTGAAATTACACATCGAAATCTAAATGACAATACAATAGAAGGGATACGGATGAAGAATACTCCGGCCTTTTCTGTCCAATACCACCCTGAATCTAACCCCGGACCCCATGATTCCAGATATTTATTTGATGAATTTATCCAATTACTAAACCAATCAAAAAACAATTAAGCATGAGTATAATCGCAGATATCCGTTCCAGGGAGATTCTTGATTCCAGAGGAAATCCTACGATAGAGGTTGAAGTGCTTACTGAAAACGGAATTATGGGAAGAGCGGCCGTTCCATCCGGAGCATCTACCGGTAAATATGAAGCCGTAGAACTCAGGGATAATGATAAAAGCCGTTATCTGGGGAAGGGTGTCCTAAACGCCTGCAATAATGTCGATGATAAAATCAGGGAGGCACTCATCGGAGAAGATGTATTTGAGCAAAGGTATATCGATGATATTATGCTCGAATTGGATAACACAGAAAATAAGTCGCAGCTTGGCGCCAATGCCATCCTGGCAGTTTCAATGGCCGTCGCCAAGGCTGCAGCAGAAGAATCGGGTCAATCATTGTATCGATACATCGGTGGAGTCAACGCACATGTGATGCCGGTACCCATGATGAATATCCTGAATGGAGGTTCTCATGCAGACAATAGCATCGATTTTCAAGAATTTATGATTATGCCCCTTGGTGCTGATCAGTTCTCTGAGTCACTGCGTATGGGCGTCGAGGTCTTCCATCATCTGAAGTCTGTCCTGAAATCAAAAGGATATTCTACCAACGTAGGAGATGAAGGGGGATTTGCTCCAAACATCCGTTCCAACGAGGAAGCCATTGAAATCGTTCTCAAATCCATAGAGTCTGCAGGCTACAGACCGGGCATCGACATCATGATTGCCATGGATGCTGCAGCTTCTGAATTCTACCATGAAGAAGAAAAAGTCTATCATTTTCATAAATCGGACGGCCGGAAACTCACCAGTGAACAAATGGTTGAATACTGGAGTGAATGGGTCAATAAATACCCCATTTTTTCAATTGAGGATGGTCTACACGAGGACGACTGGGATCACTGGACTAAACTGACCAAAGCCATTGGAAACAAAGTACAATTGGTCGGTGATGACCTGTTTGTAACAAATACCAAGCGACTGCAGCGAGGCATCGAATCTGATGCTGCCAATTCGATCCTGATCAAGGTAAATCAGATCGGGTCCCTCACAGAAACAATAGACGCAGTCAACCTTGCAACCCGCAACGGCTTCACATCCGTTATGAGTCACCGTTCCGGAGAAACAGAAGATACAACCATTGCAGATTTGGCTGTAGCCTTGAACACCGGCCAGATCAAAACGGGTTCAGCTTCCCGCAGTGATCGGATAGCAAAGTATAACCAATTGCTTCGGATTGAAGAAGAACTGGGTGATTCAGCGTATTTTCCAGGTAAAGCTCTTTTGGGGTAAAAACAGGGCAGGGAATCCTGTTTTCGACAGTGTAATCAGTTTTAAAGGTCTGAAATATGGTGAAAAGTACAAAATTAAAAGAAGATCTGGCCGACATGCTTGGTGTACCCTCGCAGTGGCTCAATAAGTACACTCTAGCCACAGGAATATTTATGGTTTGGGTAATTTTTTTTGATAAGCATAATATCTTTGCCTATCAAAAACTGAAAGGAAGCATAACACGAATGGAAATGCAAAAGGAAGAGTTGGGTGAGGCAATTACAAAAGCTCAGAAGGACAAGGAAAACCTTTTGCACAATCAGGAAGGCTTTGCAAGAAGTGTTCATCTTATGGCAAGGCCAGACGAAGAAATCATCATCATAGAACGAAAGTAAACAAAAGTATGAGCGTATTAGTCAACAAACATTCCAGAATTATAGTGCAGGGTTTTACCGGCAAGGAAGGTACATTCCATGCAGAGCAGATGATAGATTACGGAACCAATGTAATTGGAGGGGTCACTCCAGGAAAAGGAGGAACTGAGCATCTGGGTAGGCCTGTGTTTAATTCTGTCAAAGAGGCAGTACAAAAGGCACAGGCAGATACGTCCATCATTTTTGTGCCACCCGGATTTGCAGCAGATGCAATCATGGAGGCTGCTGAGGCTGGTATAAAGGTCATCATTTGCATCACCGAAGGTATACCTGTACAGGATATGGTCGTTGCAAAAGCCTATATTGAAAAATACGATTGCGTTCTAGTGGGCCCTAATTGCCCGGGTGTAATTACTCCGGAGGAAGCAAAAGTTGGCATTATGCCAGGTTTTGTATTCAGGAAGGGAAGAATTGGCGTAGTGTCAAAATCCGGTACTCTGACTTATGAAGCCGCTGACCAGATCGTGAAAGCGGGCATGGGCATCTCTACTGCGATTGGAATTGGAGGAGATCCGATCATAGGAACGCCAACCAAAGATGCAGTGCGCATGCTTATGGAAGACCCTGACACGGATGGTATTGTGATGATTGGTGAAATTGGGGGTAATTATGAAGCAGAGGCAGCGAGATACATCAGAAGTACTGGGAATATAAAACCGGTAGTAGGCTTTATTGCTGGCCAAACAGCTCCCAAAGGAAGGACAATGGGTCACGCCGGAGCCATCGTAGGTGGTCATGATGACACTGCAGAAGCAAAGATGAAAATCATGGCTGAGTGTGGTATTCATGTTGTTAACTCTCCTGCGGATATTGGAACGACTATGGCGTCAGTATTAGACAAATAAGGCATTTCTGTAAATCGTTTTCGAAGGTAACGAACAGTCTCCTTGATGTATTGAGGAGTGTTACTTCTTCTCAAAAACAGGTATATTTGTATTAAACTCCAACGCTTATGACAGGTATCGACAGAGAATTGCTGCTTCATTTTATACAGAATGGTCTATTTGAAGATATCCACGAGGGTGATCATACCTCTTTGGCATGTATTCCTTCTGCTAACAGGTCGAAGGCACGGCTCCTGGTCAAGGGAGATGGTGTCATTGCGGGAGTTGAAGTAGCTCAGGCGATCCTGTTATATGTCGACCCACAGGCAACATTTGATTGCCGCATTCCGGATGGCTCTGATGTCAAATACGGTGATGTGGTTTTTTATACAGAATGCAATTCGCAGGCGCTCCTGAAGGCAGAAAGGCTATTGTTGAATACGATGCAACGCCTGAGTGGTATCGCAACGTTAAGCAGCAGATTTGCATTTGAAGTGGAAGACCTACCGGTAAAAATACTTGACACCCGAAAAACAACTCCCTTATTGAGATTTTTGGAAAAATGGGCTGTCAGACTGGGTGGCTGTCATAATTACCGTACGGGTTTGTATGACTGGATCATGATCAAAGACAATCACGTGGATGCCTGCGGCTCACATACCAAAGCCATTGAAAAGGTCCACGAATATCTTCAAAAAAACCATCTCGATCTGGACATTACGGTGGAAGTTCGTAACCTTGTCGAATTGGCAGAAGTACTTGAAAAAGGCGGAGTGAAAAGAATCATGTTTGATAACTTTGAAATCCCAATACTGGCTGAAGCCGTAGCACATGTTAATGGTAGGTTTGAAACAGAAGCATCTGGAGGCGTCACAATCCAGACTGTGCGTAAAATTGCTCTGACAGGTGTCGATTTCGTTTCAGTTGGCGCCCTGACTCATTCTGCCGGCTGCCTGGATTTAAGTCTGAAAGTCATCAGGCAGGAATGAGCAAGCTCGAGCGCATTTTGCATTATTTTCCTGAAACGGCCTTGCCTGTGCTGCTTTCCGAAGAACAATTGGAGTTGTTTGAAGCAGCAAACCAGCCTTTTCCACAGGTGTTTGTCGAAGAAATCATCCCTGAATGGGAGAGTGAAATTGATGATTTTACTGAGTTTAGCCCCTGTTTCCGCCTGCCTGCTCAAGAAAAGTTTCACGCTGTAATTTATTGGAAAGCAGGATTGCTACGCTATGACTTTATTCTTGCCACCCTGGATAAGAATGGTACACTCATCGGAAAGAAATCTATCGCAAGTACTGTAGTGCAGGATGAAGTCATTCGGAAATCTGTGGCATCCATCGAACCTGATCTGGTCATCCATATTATCGCAGGACAATCAGTGGATGGAGAAGAATATGACGCGTCACTCTCTAAAGCATTTTCCATGGAAATTCTTCCGGATGGACAGATTATTTTTCATTTTGAAGGAGAAGACATACTGCAGTAAATTTGTAGACGTCCCATTCAAAAGATTTCCCTTTTGACTGAAAACGCTCCTGATTCCAACAAGGAAAACACATGTTTCGATAGCTGAAGGAACTTTCCCTCTTCTCCGTGCGTTTACAATACTAATATAGTGTTCTGAGGGGCAGTTTTTTTATAATGATTACCACTAATTTCTCAGAATTTCCCTTTGATCTTCCGATATGAGAAAACCAAGACAATTAAAAGAAGCAGACCTCCGTATTCAGATTGAGAAACTGCTCTTCCGGCAACAAAAGACGCAATTTAATGCCTTACAGATTGCCCGGAAAATCAATGTCGCCAATCCCCCCGCAGCCATTAGGCAGGTGTTGATGAAACTGGCAAAAGAAGACAAAGTCGTTCAACTAGCTGAGGATCGTTTCAAATGGAAAACAGTAGAGACGGCCAGGCGTGCCAAGTCAAATCAGAAGGAAGATGAAATTCTGTATACCGGAGTTGTAGACATGACGCGTTCCGGAGCAGCGTATATCATCCATTCAGAATCTGTCGAAGATATTTATGTTCACGCCCGCAATCTGAAGGGTGCGATGCATAAGGACGAAGTGACAGTAGCCGTCATGGCGAGCAGGTCACGAAAGCGGCCGGAGGGAAGGGTAATCTCTATAGAGAAGCGCGCCTTATCAAGACTGATAGGGCATGTCAGGATTTTCCGAAATTACGCTATATTGACGCCGGACAATGCACGTATTTACCCGGAAGTACTGATTCACCATGACGATGCCCTCGATAGCAAAGATAATGACCGGGTTGTCGTAGAAATTACTTCCTGGGGAAGAGGGCAGAATAAGGCCATCTGGGGTAAGGTTTTAAAAGTACTGGAAGACATTTCTGACATTGAGATGCACATGCAGTCAATTCTTTATTCCAATGGTTTTGACCCTGTATTTACAGACGAAATACTGCAGGAAGCCGGCCAGCTTCACCTTCGAATTACTGAGGAGGAAATCAGCCGGCGACGCGATTTCAGAGAAATCCTCACAATGACAATCGACCCGGCGACTGCAAGAGATTTTGATGATGCCTTGTCTTTCCGACGACTTGAACACGGCCAAGTAGAAGTGGGTATACATATTGCAGATGTCACACACTTCTTGTCAGAAGGCAGTTTACTAGATCAAGAAGCATTTCGCAGGTCTACTTCAGTCTACCTTGTGGATAGAGTTTGTCCCATGCTCCCGGAAAACCTGAGCAATGACCTTTGCTCTCTGAATCCGAAAGAAGATAAACTCACCTTTTCTGCAGTGTTCATTTTTAACCAGGATAAGGAAATTGTGCACGAGTGGTTTGGAAAAACCATCATTCATTCTGACAGGCGCTTTGCCTATGAGGAAGCACAGGAGAGAATTGTAAGTGGAGAAGGTGATTACGCAGCAGAGCTTCGGGACCTGAATGAACTTGCCGTCCACCTACGGACAAGACGATTTGCCGAAGGTTCGATCAGCTTTGAGTCTGATGAAGTACAGTTTACACTCGCAGATGATGGCACGCCCGTTCGCCTGGCAATCAGGGAAAGGGTAGATTCCCACATGCTCATTGAAGATTTTATGCTTCTGGCCAACCGTCGAGTAGCCACGTTTATTGCTTCCAAGGAAAAACCGGAGGTACCTTTTGTATATCGGATTCACGACTTGCCTGATCCGGATAAACTACGTGATTTTTCTCTTTTTGCGGCTGAACTGGGCTTTCAGTTCCGAATGGCTACTGCTGAACAGATTGCAGATTCATTCAACAGACTTACAGCAGCAATTCAGGAGAATCCAGTCCTAAAATTACTGGAACCTCTGGCTATTCGTACCATGGCAAAAGCTGTGTATTCCACAGACAATATTGGCCATTACGGTCTGGGATTTGAATATTACACACATTTTACTTCTCCAATACGCAGGTATTCTGACGTACTTGTGCACCGTATATTGTTTGAAAACCTCAAGTCAACTTTCCGAACACAAAAAGTCGTTCTCGAACAGAAGGCCAGGCATATTTCAGACCAGGAAAAGAAAGCGTCAGATTCAGAACGAGAGTCCATCAAGTTTTTTCAAACGCTATACATTTCAAAATGCATCGGAAGCACTTTCGATGGCGTTGTCTCAGGAATTATTGATAAAGGAATCTTTGTAGAATTGCCTGAGACAAAAGTGGAAGGTCTGGTTACCTTCGACAGCATGGGTGAAATGTTTCTTGTAGGTCCCGGAAGGATGAAAGCCGTTTCCAGATTATCAGGTGATGTGTTTTCCATAGGACAGAAAGTCAGGATCCGCATCATAGGGGCTGATCCGGAAACACGACGCACTGATATGGAATTAGTATACGAGCAATGACCAGGCTGAGTTACTCCTGAAAAGGGTTGCTCCATCTTGGATTTCTGGTCATCTCAGTATCCGTAAGGGTATGCAGGAAAACAACAATTGCTTTCTTTTCAAGCGAAGTCAATTTGAGCGGCCGAAGATTTCCATTGGCATCTTTAAACTTTACATCCAGGTGTTTGTGGGCCTTCAAACCATCAGTATAATGATCGAGTACGTCCTCCAATGTCTTAAATCGTCCATCGTGCATGTACGGGGCGGTCAGACCGATGTTGCGAAGTGTAGGTATTTTAAACTTACCGTCACCGAGGCCGTTGTCTTTGTACACCAGATCAAGACCAATATTTGTCGCTCCCCGCAGATCGGAAGCTGGATTACCGGACAGATCGAAACCGCCTCCATACGCATCCAGTGGACCGTCCTGCGCCGCAAAATTAGTGCCGCCATGACAGGAGCCACATTTGGCTTTGTCGCTGTGGAACAAATTCATACCCATTCGTTCAAGTTCTGTAAAATTGGAAAATCCATTTTCTACACCCCGATCAAATTTTGATTGGTTGCTGGTGATGGAACTGACAAAATGTGACAATGCGATGGCAATTCTTTCGGGTGTAATTTGGCCATCTCCATACGCTTTGGCAAATAATGGCTTGTAATAATCAGTATTTTCCAACTTGGAAACGAGTCGGTTTAGGTTTTCCATACCCATTTCTATGTGGTTTTGAACTGGCTGAAGAGAGAGATCGTGGATGGACTTAGAGCGTGAGTCCCAAAACAGATTATGCTGTGTGATGGGATTGATGATTGCCATACTACTTCTCGTTGTCACACGACCTTCAAATCCTGTACTCAGAGCTTTACCATCTGTAAATGCCTTGTCCTGGTGGTGGCATGAAGCGCAGGAAATTGTATTGTTCAGAGACAGCTTTTTATCGTAAAACAAGACTCTTCCCAGCGTTGCTCCCCAGGGTGTGACTTCAAACATAGAAGTTCCAGGTATAGGGTCAACCAGAACTCCCATTTCTAAATTGTTAAACAGGGTACTGGCAGGTAAAGACCCTACCGGAAGAGCCAGGTTGCCGTAATCATAAGGTTGATCTGGTAGAACGAGTTTTGCTTTTTCAATTGACGGAACCGTCTCTTTGGAACATGACACTACTGCCATAAGCAAAAGACAACAATATGTAAAACGGTACAACATAGAAGAAAGATTTTATCAAAATTAAGACTTTTCGATGACTCGTTCTCGGACAGAACCTGATTTTAACACTTTTTATTGTGCAAGTGCAGGTCAGTATATGCGTACATGGAGAAAAACATCTGCGGGCATTTGAAACATAATTCTCGGTCCATCATTGTCGATTCCAAGTATCAGCTGTGCTTGGGTGCCAAGAAAAATACGTCTGTTCAGATGAAATTCAAGGCCATACCCTTTGCTTATACCGGCAAGAAAGGATTCTTCTACAGCTGCCTGAATCATAGCATCCCAGGAACTGCTGTATGTCCACTTCTTATCCCGCGATATAGGATACCGTTTTTCCAGGCCAACAGAAAGGAGAAAAAAATTCTGACTATCAGCTGTACTTTCCCCGATATTTGCACCAAGCCCAAGTCGAAATGCTCTTTTGGAATAATACCTTTTCCACTGAAACCCCTGCATTCCCGGTGGCCTGTCTCCAAAATTGAAGGGAACAAAACGCGAAAGCAGCGGAGTGATATTCAGCCCGACTTCTTTAGTATTTGACCAGAAATAGGGATCGTCTTCATACAGATCTTCTTCCGCATAGACAGAATTTAAAGTCGTATCCTGCTTTTGTCCATATACTGAAATGGCACAAAAAATCAAAAAAAGTAGCAAATTTCCCCTCTCCCTCATGTTAAAAACAAATATTGAAATAGAGTGATTGAGGCAGTGCAAGCAGGATGGTCAAACCGGAAGAGGAAGGGTCTTCACTGGGAATTCCATTGATCGAAATTTTATTTTGGGAATTTCGGTAAGTGGCATACAGTGAACTTTCCGTACTCAGCAACATGCGGTCAGTCAGTTTGTAATCCAGCCGGATTACTGGTCCAGCGCCCAAAGTGATTGATTGCTGAGAAGATGCAAAGACGTTTGTTCCAATAGTCGTATTTTCAGTAATATTGGAATTTTCGAGGTCAAGTCCCCCCAGCAAATCTGCCCCATAGGAAAATATGAATTTTCGGCCCACAGGCAGGTGTTTTTCGACTCCAAGGCGAAAAAGATTTCGGCTCGTAGTCAGGTCCCTGATGATGAATGTTGCGTTGCCGAACTCTTCCTGCTGATCTTGATCGTATGACACGTGCATGCCCAATCGAAATGAAAGAGACTTCATGTGTCGGCGATAGGTCAGGCTATAAGGGCTGGTCTCACTGTTGGCGCTGAGACTGAATATATTGGCCAGGATTTGCGTGACATGAATACCAAGCTCATTTGGGAATGCGTAAAAGTCGGTGTTTTTATACTGAGGTAGTTGTGTTTTTATTTTGCTTTTATCAGAGGTTCTCTGGCTGAACGCAGGGATATTGATCAGACAAAGCAGGCTGAAAATGACTGACCGGGACAGGAGTCCGATAGGGCACATGTGGTACAATATTCTCATTCGATTATCATTCTGCATACTGGCGAAGTTGTTCCAGGTACTCTCTCACGGCGGCAAACGATACAGTTTTGTCTTCAAACCAGGCCAGTGATTGTCGGGTTTCTGCTTCAGTTGCATTGAGGTGGTTCAGGATATTCAAAAGGTGCATTTTCATATGTCCTTGCTGAATGCCCGTGGTCACTAGAGAGCGCACTGCAGCGAAATTCTGGGCAAGTCCAACTGAAGCAATGATGCGCATTAATTCAGGTGCAGAGGGATTTCCCAGCATTTCCAGTGAAGTTTTTGCTAAAGGGTGCAGGGAAGTCAGTCCGCCTACCGTGCCTATGGCGAGAGGAATATCCAGCCAAAACCGGAAAACATTATCAGCTACTTCACAATCACTCAGGCTTTTGTATTGCCCATTGCGGCTTGCATAGGCGTGCCCTGCCGCTTCTGTAGCCCTGAAATCATTGCCTGTTGCCAAAATGACAGCATCTATACCGTTGTAAATGCCCTTGTTGTGGGTGACTGCTCGGTATGTGTCGATCTGAGCGATGCGTACAGCCATTCTAAACTTTTCGGCAAGTTGTGTCTCCGTCATTCCGTGGGATGCATGTCCCAATTGGCTGACAGGACAACGCACTTCGGACCTGACGAGACATTCAGGCGTGTGGTTGGAAAGAATGGACATGATCACGTTTATGTCCCTTAAATGATCGGGTATGCCATCATGGTTGAGGAAAAAGCTTTCAAGAGTCGATGCAAAATTTTCCAGTACAGAGTTGATAAAATTCGCCCCCATGGAGTCACATGTCTGAAAACGGACTCTCAACTGTGCCAAGCCGGGCTCAGAATGTGAAAAATCAACCAGTTCAATTTCCGAGATGCCACCGCCTCTTTTTTCCATATTTGCGGTAATCGATGCTGCATTTTGGCGCAGAATTTGTTCCAGATCTGGAAAAAGTTTTTGCAGTTGGGTAAAACCCCCTTTCCAGATAAAATGCACTTGTCCTACTTTTACTGTGCCTAAAATAGTCGTAGTAAACCCTCCGCGGTCCATCCAGTATTTGGCCGCTGATGAGGCTGCCGCTACCACTGAACTTTCCTCGATGACCATTGGCACGCAATACACTTTGCCATCAATCAGAAAATTGGGAGCCAGGCCATAAGGCATGATAAAATTACTGACAGTATTTTCGCTAAAACCATCGATGATACGCTGTATCTGGTCATTCTGCAGCCAAAACTCCTCAAAATGTTCCTTACCGCTTTGAGGTAAAAAATGTCGGGAGAGCCAGTCAATTTTCTCTTCCTTGCTCAATTTTGAAAATCCTGCAATTGATTTTTGATCCATAGCTACGGGAATTACCTGATTTTTAAATAAGCCTTTGCTATGGCTAGTCCTTCCATCTGGCTTTGGATGAAGGCAGAGAGTTCTTCATAGGAATGTTGAGCATACTGCAACAAGGCAGATGCCTGACCATAGACAGAGGGTACCCGGAGTGAATTCATCAGGTAATATCCATCCAGGAAATTTCTGATACCTCCGGAAATGATGACTTGGCGGCAAATAGCCTTGTCACCGAGTTCTGTAAGCAATTCGTTATACATATTGACCATATCCGCAGCTGTATGACCAACATGGGCCAAAGGCTGCATGATTTTTTTATCAGCAGATGAGCGCAGGATTTCCAGCATGGCAAAATTTGTACCACCGCTGGAGGCAAAGTCAATAGCGGCCAATGGAAGCTGCATCAAGGCTCGAAGACTTTCAGGCCCCATTCCTTGTCCTACTTCCTTGACAATGACTGGGTAAGTCGCTACATCGAGCACTCTTTGAATTGTGAGCAGGGGAGGGTCGGTAAAGCGGTCGCCTTCCGGTTGCAACCATTCCTGCATCGGATTGACATGAATGATCAAGCCGTCGGCTTCCAAGGAGTGGATGAGTTCTTGGACCTCTGAAAGCTGATGGTTTTTCTGCAAGCTCTCGAGTTGTGCAATGCCGAGATTGGCGTACAATGGCTGATCGCCAATCCATTTTCTTACTTGAAAATCCGACAGATACGTGTCGTCGTGCAATAATTGCCGACATGAACCCAAGCCCATGCCCATTCCAAATTCAGCGCAAGCTATGGCTAGGTTCTTATTGATGGTACCTGCAAGTGCAGTGCCCCCTGTCATACTGGAAACCCATAGAGGTAATTTCCATTGTTTCTGCAAAAAAGAGAATGGAGCAAAGGAATGTTGTTGAGGGTGAGGTGCAAGCAACGGTTCGTAGCTAAACCTGGTGTCTATCTGATCGGCATCCACTTTAGACTGAAATGCCAGCACAATGTGATCCTTTTTTCTTTCAGGTGCATTGGCATCAGGTATTTCAGCATTTTGTGAGAGTGGTTGCTCCATAGGTGTTGATTGAATCAGTCGAATATTAAAATTCAGCGTTACCGGGGAATCTTGGGAAAGGTATGACATCGCGAATATTTGTCATCCCTGTGACAAACAGGACTAGTCGTTCAAATCCGAGTCCGAAGCCTGCATGAGGTACACTTCCAAACCTGCGTGTATCCAGGAACCAAGACATTTCTTCAGCTGGAATATGCATTTCCTCCATTCTGGACAGCAGCACGTCATATCTTTCCTCTCTTTGGGACCCGCCGATAATCTCACCAATTCCCGGAAACAGGACATCCATAGCCCTGACTGTTTTACCATCGTCATCCATACGCATGTAAAATGCTTTAATTTCTTTTGGATAATTGGTCAGAATCACAGGCTTTTTAAAATGTTTTTCCACGAGATATCGTTCATGTTCTGATTGAAGATCGGTGCCCCATTTTTCCACAGGATATTGGAATTTTCCCTTTTTATTTGGTGTGCTGTTGCGTAAGATATCAATTGCCTCTGTGTACGTCAGCCGTTCAAACGGATTTTCGATGCAAAAGTTTAATTTTTCACGCAACGTCATTTCAGACCGCTCTTGCTGGGGTTTTTGCTTTTCTTCATCCAGAAGTCTCTGTTCCAGGAATGCCAGGTCTTCGCTGCAATGTTTCAACACATAGCTGATGAGATATTTTAGCATATCCTCTGCCAGATCCATGTTGTCGTCGAGGTCTGCAAACGCTACTTCCGGTTCAATCATCCAGAATTCTGCCAGGTGCCTGGAAGTATTTGAGTTTTCTGCACGGAAGGTTGGACCAAAAGTGTAAATATCACTCAGAGCCAGTGCCGCCAGTTCACCTTCCAGCTGTCCTGAGACTGTCAGGTTGGTGGGTTTGCCAAAGAAGTCTTTTTTATAGTTGATGGCACCCTCATCGGTTTTGGGCACATTGTGAAGGTCCAGTGTGGTCACTTGAAACATTTCCCCTGCTCCTTCGGCATCGCTTCCTGTGATGATGGGAGTATGGATGTACACAAAGTGACGGTTGTGAAAAAATTCATGGACGGCAAAAGCCAGGGCGTGACGAATTCTGAATACAGCACCAAATGTGTTGGTTCGAAACCGTAAATGGGCAATTTCCCGCAAAAACTCCAGGCTGTGTTTTTTGGGTTGCAAAGGAAATGTTTCTGCATCACAGTCGCCGAGAATGTCAATATTTCCAGCGATTAATTCTACAGTTTGTCCCTTGCCCTGAGAGGCAATTAAAGTGCCTTCAATGCGCAAAGCAGCGCCGGTGGTGATTCTTTTCAGAAGCGCCGGGTCTGTATTTTCAAAATCTACTACAACCTGCAGGTTTGCAAGGCAAGAGCCGTCATTCAAGGCAATAAACTGGTTATTTCTGAACGTTCTGACCCAGCCCATGGCTACGTATTGTGAATCTACCTCTGCAGTAAAAAGATCCTGGATGCGAGTCCTTTTTGCCATATAAACTATTTGATTGGTTGAAAATGGCCTCAAAATTAACCCAATTCATGAAAATGACTGTCAGAATCCGTCGAATTATTCATAGTCTAGTGAGTTATTTTATTGATTATGAATGAAATAATGATTTTCTGTTCGACATTTTAATGATACAGAACGATAATATTCCAAACGATTCTAATCATTTTATCTGATAAACAACCTAATATATTTCAACAAAGTGCTATATTACAGGATCAATCTTTACTTCTAATAAGAACTTATAAATATGACACAAAGTGAATCAAATTCCAAGGTCTGGCATGTTTCCTTATGGGTATTGCAGGTAGCATTGGCCGGAATGTTTGGCATGGCTGGATTTATGAAGGCTACAGCTCCGTTGGAGGAATTGGCAAAAAATATGGCCTGGGTTAATGAAACAGGCGGGGTAATGGTCCGGTTCATAGGGATTTCAGAAATTTTAGGTGCGGTGGGGTTGATTTTTCCTTCCTTACTGCGCATACAGCCCAGGCTGACCTCTTTTGCGGCAATGGGGTTGTTTGTCATCATGCTTCTGGCAATGATGTTTCATGTGATGCGGCAAGAAATGAATTTGGTTCCGGTGAATGTCATTCTGGCGGCTGCCTGCATATTTATTGCGTGGGGCAGGTTTGTAAAAGCTCCTATTTCAGCGAATTAACCGACAGAAAAGAAGAGAGGCATTTCAGTGCTCTTTCTTGTAAAATAGTTGGATCTGAAATCTTAAGGCAGCTACGCTTCCTGGAGGCCTGATTGCATTTTGTCTGCATTCTCTTCCCGTTGTAGGGAGGTAATAATTTCTTCCAGATCGCCTTCTATAACTCTGTCCAGATTGTATAACGTCAGGTTGATTCTGTGATCTGTCACTCGGTTTTGAGGGTAGTTATACGTACGGATTTTATCTGACCTGTCACCAGTGCCCACGAGTGACCGGCGTTTATCTTTTTGCTCCAGATAGCTTTTTTCCCTGGTTGCCTCCTGAATTTTTACAAAGAGTCGCTGCAGAGCTATTTCCCTGTTTTTGTGTTGGGATCGAGAATCTGTACTTTCTGCTACAATTCCGGTCGGTATGTGGGTAAAGCGCACTCCTGATTCGGTTTTATTTACGTGCTGACCACCAGCCCCCTGAGCTCTGAATGTATCTGTTTTCAGATCATCTTTGCGTATATCGATTTCTTCCTCTTCAAATTTGGGCATCACCACTACCGTTGCAGCCGATGTATGCACTCTGCCCTGTGACTCTGTCTTTGGCACACGCTGTACCCTGTGAGCTCCGGATTCAAATTTCATTTTACCATAGACGTCTTCGCCATAGACTTCCATAACAATCTTATTATAGCCACCTACAGTCCCCGGATTTTCATCCAGAACTTCCACTTTCCATCCCTGCGATTCGAAATATTTGGAGTACATCCGGTACAAGTCGCCGGCAAAAATACTTGCTTCGTCGCCGCCAGTTCCTGAACGGATTTCAAAAATCACATCTTTACTGTCTTCAGGATCTTTTGGAATTAGCAGAGTGTTGATTTTTTCTTCCCATTCTTCAATCACAGGTTTGATTGCTGCGATTTCCAATTCAGCCATTTCTTTCATCTCAGGGTCCGGGTCTTTGCTCATCTCCCGAGCATTTTCCAGCGAAGTCATGGCTTGTTTGTAGGCTTTGAAATATTTGCCGCAAAAGTACGAAAAACCCCGGCAAGACTCAAATTAGTTCAGTTCGAGCCAAAAATTATTGACACCTTCACCCTGGATGAGTACTACTTTTTGCATATTTAGCCATTCCAGTAGAGCGATGAAGGTGACAACGGCATGGATTCTGTTTTCGAGCTCGAAGAATATCTGCTCGAAGCGGGTTTTTTTGCCCTTTTGCAAAACGGTGGAAAGAAAGATCTGCTGGCCCTCAATTGTATAGTCGAATTGTACAATCTGATGCCTGGGCTTTGACTGGTCTTGTTCGAATCGCTGCAATAACTGCTGGAATAGTTGAAGTAAACGAAACAGGTGTAAATTTTCCAATTCTGCATCAACCAGGGCTTTTTCAGCAATGTCACGAAGTTCGGCTGACACACTTCCTCTGGTAAATCGGTAATGTCTGTCTTCTTCGAGCTGGCTCATTTCATCGATGACAGACTTGTATTTTTTATATTCAAGTAGTTTCTGTACGAGTTCTTCTCTGGGGTCAATCTCATTGCCCTCTTCATCAAGTTCCTTTCGGGGAATGAGCATTTTTGCTTTGATGCGCATGAGTGTTGCTGCTACAAGAATAAATTCACTGGCTACATCTAGATTTAACGATTCCAGCTGCTGAATGTATTCCAGAAAATCTTTTGTGATTTTGGCTATGGGAACGTCATGAATGTCGAGTTCATCCCTTTCAATAAAGAAAAGCAATAAATCAAATGGCCCTTCAAACTGGGTAAGGCGTATGGTATATGTTTCCATCACTGCAAAAATACCTTTTATGCCTTATATTTTTTATATAATGCAGCCAGAATGCAAGAAACAGGGAGGGCAAGCAGCATGTTTTCCAGCCAGATGTCACCGAGTCGTAGCATTCGGATAGAAATGCCTATAATGAGTATACCTCCTACAGCACTCAGCGTATCAAGTACTTCCTGCCGAAATAGTCTGGATAATTTACCGGCCATCAGTGTAATACCCCCCTGGAAAATCAGCATGGGTATTATAGAAAACCCAACACCTACTCCATAAGTTGAAGCCAGTGCAATGGATGAAAATCCATCAAGAACTGACTTTACATAAATCAGTTCGCGTTTCCCAGACAACCCTTCCTCTAGTGCACCGACAATGGTCATAGAGCCTACGCAAAAGAGTAAAAATGCAGTCATGAGCCCTTCCGAAAATCTGGAATCATCATTTTGGATCAAGGATTTTAGAGAGTCAGAAAACAATTGTAGTTTGCCAGCTACATCAGACACCTGACCCCCCAGACTTCCAAGGATCAGGCTGAAAAAAAAGACGAGAAGATACCCATCCGGAAGGCGGAGAGACATTTTAATGCCTATAAGTAAGGTCCCCAGTCCGACAGCCTGAAATAGAATTTGCTGCATCGGATCCGAGAAAAATTGCCTGAACCATAACCCTAATAAACTTCCAATTGTTACAGTAAGCATATTGACAAACGTCGCCTTTGGCCAGTACATGTTTTTTTTCACAAGTATAGGCAGGATGGAGGACAAATACAACCTATGGTACAAAGATTCCTATTTCGCATTTTACTTTCCCCCCTTGCTCTGCTGTACGGTATCGGAGTGTCGCTGGTCAACTTGCTTTATGATACTGGCTTTCTTCGGTCGTCGAAGTTCAACATTCCGGTGATTAGTGTCGGCAATCTTAGTATTGGAGGCGCCGGAAAGACTCCGCACATCGAATATTTGCTTGATTTACTATCCGGGTATATATATGTAGCCACATTGAGCCGTGGGTACAAGAGGCTGACGCGGGGCTTTCGGTATGCCACATACAGCGATACGGCGCTGACGGTCGGAGACGAGCCAATGCAGTATCGAATGAAATACAGAGATGTCATTGTAGCAGTTTCGGAAAGCAGGGCATATGCCATTCCTCAAATTCTGAAAGATTCCCCACAGATTCAGCTGGTTTTACTGGATGATGCTTTTCAGCACAGAGCCGTAAAGCCGGGATTAAATCTACTATTGACAGCCTATGATGCCATGTTTACACAAGACTTTTTATTGCCGGCGGGACGGCTCAGGGAATGGAGGTCCTCTTACAAACGAGCTGATGTGATTGTGGTAACAAAGTGTCCGGAAACACTTGGCGTTATACAAAAAAACAAGATAATCAGGGAAATTTCCCCGCTGCCATACCATAGAGTCTTTTTTACCCGTTATGAGTACGATCTTCCGTACAGTTTTTATGACAAAAATCTGGGGCAGCCCCTAAATCAAAATATGGAAGTGATTTTGCTGAGTGCCATTGCCAATACCTCCTACCTGATGCAATATGTGGATGCACAGGTCGGATCGGTGACACAAATCGAATTTGCCGACCACCATTTGTTTGACAAGGGCGATGTAGAGAAAATTATTCAGGTCTATCGGAATAGTACGCCTGGTCAAACCATTGTACTGACCACAGAAAAGGATGCAATGCAGTGATTCACCAGTATTTGCTCAACTTTACCATGTAAATCATCAGAGAGAAATGATGTTATATTTGTCTGTTGAAACCCGTAAACAATGATAGAATTTTCCTGGGAACATCTGTGGCAAATTGTCGGGGCAACCTGCATTTTTATTTACGGAATGAAGCGCATGAGTGAATCAGTGCAACGTGCCGCAGGAGAACAGTTCAGACAAATCCTGGGCAAACTGACACGAAATAAGTGGGCATCACTTTTTACCGGTATGCTCATCACCGGGGTCATCCAGTCTTCGTCTGCCTTTACCGTGATGCTGGTCAGTTTTGTCAATGCAGGGCTGCTGACGGCTGCAGAATCTGCCGCTTTTATCATGGGTTCGAATATTAGAACTACAGTCACTGGTTGGCTCGTATCACTGTTTGGCTTCAAAATTTCCATGAGCGAATATGCAGTACCCTTGTTTTCCGTGGGCTTACCCCTACTTTTTGTATCTTCAGGCAAATGGAAATACTGGGGAGAAACCATTCTCGGACTGGCGCTGATTTTTCTGGGCCTGGGCTTTCTCCGGGATGCGATTCCACTTTCTTCCGAAAACACCCAATTATTTTCCTGGGTATCTATGTTGAGTCACAATGGACTGATATCCAGGATCATATTTGTGTTCATTGGCATGGTTGTCACGTTGATTCTCCAATCTTCAAGTGTTGCAATGGCCATCACACTCACTCTATGTCTGCAGGGTTGGATTCCTCTTGAGATGGCAGCCAGCCTGATATTGGGAGAAAATATTGGGACAACCTCTACCGCGCTGATTGCCTCCCTGGTTGCCAGTAAGGAGGCCAAAGTTGCTGCATTCATTCATGTCTGGTTTAATCTTCTGGGCGTAGCCTGGATGGTCATTATGTTACCATGGGTACTGCAGGGTCTGGCTGTATTGCTTCTCAATGTTTTTGGTGTGAGAGATATCCAACATCAGCCTATGGATATGACGATAGGTCTTGCTGCCTTTCACACGCTTTTCAACGTGATGCAGGCATTGTGGCTCATACACTTTATTCCATGGCTCCACAAACTTGCGTGTGCCACAGCCGGTGTTGCTCCCGAAAATGGAACAGAAAAGAACCATGCGGGTAGTCTATTTCTTGACGCTGGAGCCATACTTCCTGAAATGGCTTCCATTCAGTTACAGCGGGAAACTCTGCGATTTGGCGAGACGATCGCATCCATGGCAAACGACTTTACCAAGATCTTGTCGACAACGGACAGAGAAAAACAACTTCGCCTAATACGTAAAATCGAGGACAATGAAGAAGCTACGGACAGACTGGAGCGGGAAATTACAACGTATATTACATCACTCTCAAAAGAACAAATCACTGCCGAAACCAGCGTCATTTTGCGAAGTATCCTCAACATCTGTAATGACCTCGAACGCATCGCTGACCTATACTACCAGTTGACAGTCACGTACAGAAAAAAAATGGAGCAACAGGTGTATTTTCTTCCCGAACAAAGAGAGTGCTTGCATCAAATGCATCAATTAGTGATTCAGGCGATTCAAGTAATGAATGAAAACCTGGCCACCCCTGATTTTAAAGATGTTTCCATCTACCATGCAGGAAAGATTGAAAAGAAAATCAATCAGATGCGCAATGCACTTCGGTCAGAATATGCGTTACAACTGAGTAATCCAGACTTTAATGTGCAATCAGGGGCAGTATATAGCAATATTTTTATGTCTCTTGAACGCATTGGAGACCACATTGTGAATGTAACTGAAGCCATAGCAGGCGAAATTTAGTTATGCAGACTCAGGGAATCATATCCTAGGGTATGAAGCAAGTCAATGACATGCTTATTGAACTTTTCCACGCCCTGCTGATTCAAATGATGACCATCATAAAAATTTACAGAATCCTGAAGCCCAGGAACTGCATTGAAATCGCAATATCTGCCGTAATGGGCAAAAATTGAATCGTACGAAATTCGGTTGCTGATTTGATAATACGTTTTTGTAAACGGCGCAGTAAGAAGAACATATGGGATGTTGTTTTTCCGAATCAACGCCAGGCAACGTTCAAATGATGCCAAATGCTCAGGTCCTAGCTTTTGAGAACTCATTGTAGGACTCAATTTGTTTTTACGTGAAATATTCTCTACGTAGCCCCCTGGGATATATCGATCAAAAGTATCAGATTTTTTATCCAAAAAATGCAGATTTAGATCAGTGGCTTCTACGGCAATTTTCAATGCAAGGGCATGAAATTTCCGAATTTCCGGGTCCTGTGTCACCAATTGTAAAAAGTCCCAGCCGAGAGAATCACTATAAATGATATCGATGATGGGTTCGACAGAATTACCTCTCAGCATGCCTGGATCTATGGAAAAAACTACCAACTTCGGTTGTATTCGTTTTAGATAGCGACGTAGCAGAAATTCTGTGACAGGGATTTTTTGGGCACTGGTGCCCAGGTTGAATACCTGGTATCCCGCCTTTCTGAAAATACGCGGATCAAAACCCCGGTAAGCATGGGAAGAACCTAGAAATAAGATGTCAGGATGGTTGACCTTTTTCAGTTCTTGTAAACGTTGGGATGTATATCCTGCCGGAATATTTGTAATAAGATTCCCTTTGATGGTTGACGGAGCAACAAAACTCCAGATCAGCAGAATGAAGGGGTAGCTGAGAAAAAACAGCAATGTGAACACGAAAATCCGGAGGCAAAATTTCTTCATCTTAAAATTGAAAATATAAAAATGGCACCTCTTCGGTTTTCATAAATAATAACAGGACACTCATCAACAATCCATAGACTGTATACCTGGTGGCGTCCCAACCACTCAGTCACAAGGAATAAAGATAGCAAACAGGCCAGAGTAAATGTCAAAGCTTCCTGCTCCAACACAGGCCTTTGAATGATTGAAATATTCAACATACCCTGAAAATAGTGCAGTGCATCTCTAATAGAATCTGCCCTAAAGAATACCCATCCAACACACACCAAAAGGAATGTGGTAATCATTTGTGTGAATTCTACCAGCGAGGGTAAAGTCCTCCCTTCGGCCACAGTTTGAATATGGTTTCTATTTTTTTTCATCCACAGAAGGGGTAAAAACAACAACGCATGCCAGGCCCCCCAGGCGATATATTTCCAGTGAGCTCCATGCCAGAATCCACTAATCAAAAAAACAATAAGAACATTTCTAAGCACTTTCAAAGGTCCTACTTTACTTCCCCCCAAAGGGATATAAACATAATCTTTAAACCAGGAAGACAGAGAAATATGCCATCTTCGCCAAAATTCACCCACGTCCCGGGAGAAATAGGGGAATGCAAAATTCTGCATTAAATCAAACCCAAAAAGTCGCGCAGTACCAATGGCGATATCTGAGTAACCCGAAAAATCGCAATAGATCTGAAACGCAAAACAAACAACTCCGATCAGCAAAGTACTGCCGGGTAACTCTGCATAATGAGAAAAAATTGGATCTGCAATGGCCGCGCATCTGTCTGCAATCACCATTTTTTTGATGAATCCCCAGAGAATCTGCCTGCAGCCATCCGTTGCCAGATCGTACGAAAATTGGCGTTGTTTGTAAAACTGTGGCAGCAGATGTGTTGCTCGTTCAATGGGCCCGGCTACCAACTGAGGAAAAAAGCTCACGTACGCAAGAAAGGTAACAAAACTTCTGGCCGGATGGAGCTTCTCCCGATACACGTCAATGGTATAACTCAGGGTTTGAAACGTATAAAAACTGATACCTACCGGCAGTACATATTTCAAAGGCCTGATATCTAATGTCATACCAAAAAGATGAAATGCATCAACGAAATTCTGTACAAAAAACTGTTGATACTTGAAAAAACCTAGCAAGCCCAAATTCACAAGAATACTCAGCCATAGCCAGTTTTTTCGGTGGGATTTTTGGGACGCGCTTGCAATTTTTGATGCAGCCAGGTAATCAACAATCGTACTCAACAAAAGAAGCGAGAGAAAACGCCAGTCCCACCAACCGTAAAAAACAAGACTTGCCACTACAATCCAAACATTCTGCCATTTCGTCCGGTCATTCAACAGCCAGTACACTCCAAATACAAGGGGTAAAAAAAAAGCAAAATCGATAGAGTGGAAATACATAGTACGATAAATACCAAAATTACTGTACTTATATAAATTTAAAAAGCCGGTAAATACCGGCTTTTTAAATTTGTATATCTTGTTAAGCTTCTACTGGGTGCAGGATCTGCTCATCTACCAAAACGCGACCACAATGCTCACAGGCAATGATTTTTTTCATTACTCCGATTTCAATCTGCATTTGCGGGGGTATACGGTTGAAGCACCCTCCACAGGCGCCACGCTGAACGGTGACAACTGCCAAGCCATTGCGATATGTTTTCCTGATTTTATCATAAGAAACCAGCAGCCTGTCCTCAATACCTTTTCGCGCTTTCTCAGAATCCTTGGCAAGTTTGGTTTCTTCTTTCTCTGTTTTTTCAATGATTTTCTGAAGCTCCACTTTCTTGGACTCTACATCCTTCATTCTTTGCTCGAGTTTGGAAGCAATTTGATTCTGAGACTCAACTTTTACTTCCTTATTCGCGGTGGCTTCACGGATTTTTTTCTGAGACAACTGAATTTCAAGTTTCTGAAGCTCAATTTCTTTAGTCAGAGCATCAAATTCCCTGTTGTTTTTCACATTGTCCAGCTGTTTTTCGTATCTCGCGATCAATGCTTCAGCCTCCTTGATATTGTTGTTGTGGCGGGCAATCTCCAGGTCGATTTCAGCGATTGAACCTTCAAGCTTTTTCAATCGGGTATGCAGTCCCGAAATTTCATCTTCCAGATCACTGACCTCCATCGGAAGCTCACCCTTGAGAACAGCGATTTCGTCCAATTTTGAGTCGGTCTGTTGCAATGCATATAAACCTCTTAACTTATCAGCAATGCTTTGTTCTTTTGTTGTTGCCATAGGTTGGTGGAATTAAAAGTATTTAACAGGATTTGTCACTGTTTTGGTACAATGGGCTGCAAATGTACTAAAATTATTCGTAATCAAGGTATAAAGCAGCTCAATTGTGTATTTTTCACTTTCATAATGGCCGATGTCAACCAGGATAATCTGCCCATCGGCATCAAAAAATTCATGGTATTTCAGGTCGGCCGTAATAAAAATGTCTGCTCCTTTTCGTTTAGCTTCAGACACCAGAAAACTTCCCGCTCCACCACAAACCGCGACCACACCAATTTGTGCATTGCATAGTTCTGTGTGGCGCAGATGGTCAATTTCCATCTTTACCTTGAGCAAATCCAGAAATTCTTCGACTGGCAACGCTTGTTGGAGCCTGCCAATCATACCTGCGCCTACTTCTTTGCTTTGGAACATTACATTTGGCTTCGGAGACAGGATTTCTGCATCCACAAGCGACAACCTTTCAGCTATTTTTGCATTTACCCCTGAATAGAATACATTGTCCAGGTTCGTGTGGACGGCAAAAATCGCAATCTCATGGCGAATAGCTTTGATAATGGTCCGCTCAATATAATCATTGCCGTTCAGCTTGAAACTCTGAAGGTGCTACTGAATGGATAAAATCAATCAGGTTTTGTATCTTCATTCCTGTGTATTTCTCTGTAAAATTCGTTGTTCTATATTCGTGGTGGAATGCCCTTCAAGGTATTTCAGGGAATATACCTGGCCTCCTCGCTCCAACACCAAATCACTGCCTACGATTTCTTCCACTTTCCAATCTCCCCCTTTGACCAGAATATTGGGGGAAATCAGCTGAATCAGCTGATAGGGGGTGTCTTCTGAAAACAAAATGACCATGTCCACACTTTGCAATGCTGCCAGCACATGACTTCTGTTATACTCATCCTGGATGGGCCGGCCCTGTCCTTTTAGGGTGCGCACCGAAGAATCGGCATTCAGGCCAACAATTAGTCTGTCCGCCAGTGTTCTAGATTCTTCAAGGTATAGTACATGGCCAACATGCATCAAATCAAAGCACCCATTGGTAAAGGCAATACGCTCTCCATTGTCCTTCCACTCCTGAACAAGGGGAAGTGCATATTCTGCTGTGACAAACACCTTATCCCTTAAAGTGGTCATATTTATCGTTTGTTTATTGCAGGTAAAATCAGAAGTGATGCCAGTCCAAACAAGATATTGGCCAGCAGTTGAATGGAGAAGAATACAATATTTGCAAAGGAAAATCCATCAGATCCCGCGACTCCATACAAGGCCAGACCCTGCCCTACCAAATAATGGTAACTACCCATGCCACCTGGAGTCGGGATTAAAATACCCAGACTTCCGAAAACAAACACCACCAACGCCACGCCTGGTCCTAAATGTGATGTGGGTTCAAAGGAGAAGAACGCAAAATAAAACATAAAATAATAGATAATCCAGATGGCAATGGTGTAAAAAACAAACAATGAAAGGCTGGAAACACTGCCCACGCTGCGCACTCCATCTGCAAATCCCTGAATCAAACCGCTTAGTTTTCTGCCCCATCGGGATTGGCGGATTGTATTTCGTTGCCACCAGACGACAGCCGCAATCAGCGCGATGGGTAGCGCAATGCCAACAAGCCAGATGGGGTTTTCCAAAGTGTTGATTATTGATACATTATCGCCCATCTGCTGCGATATGTAGCCCATAAATTCAGACCCACCAACCAGGACGGCCAGTAGAATGAAAATTACCAGCATGATGACATCAAAAATCCTATCTGTAAAAATCGTTCCCAGCACTTTTTCCATAGGAATGCCTTCATATTTTGTGACCAGCCCCGCACGAATTACTTCGCCTGAACGGGGAATGCCCAGATTTGTCAGGTAGTTGATCATAATAGTGCCCACCAGATTGATAAGTCGACTCTCGTATCCAATGGCCTGCAACATCATTTTCCACCGAAGGGCCCGAATGAGATTGGTCAGCATAAACAGTGTAATGGTAAGTGCAACCCAGCCCATCTGTGCACTGCTCACATCGGTGACAATTTTGTCCAGCAGACTGCATTCTGTTGCTGGTATGCCCTTCAATGAACACTCTGCCTTATATGCTGTATTTTGTCTTTCAAAGACCAGGTACAGTATGATGAGTCCTACAGAAAAAAACAATAAAATCTGTGCGCTTTTTGCCAGATGTTTTTTCATACGGTTGGATTTAGCCTGCCATATAGCAGGGGACTGGTAATCAATGCCATGAGAATTTTACGATACATATAATGACTATAATCATTATTGAGTAAATCATACTTTTTACTCACGTTTCTTTAATCATGACTGAATAGCATTAAAAATACAAAATCAGTAAACTAATCGGTTGTTTTCACCAGGAAAAACAGTCACAGCCTTATAGGAACTTGCTTCTTCCGGTGACATCAATGCGTAACTGATGATGATCACAATATCTCCTACCTGAAACTTTCTTGCCGCAGCGCCATTCAGGCAAATCATGCCCGAGCCCCGGGCACCTTTTATAACATAGGTTTCAATCCGCTCTCCATTGTTGTTGTTTACAACCTGCACTCGTTCTCCTTCCAGCAAATGAGCTGCCTCGATCAAGTCTTCATCAATCGTAATGGAACCCACATAATTCAGGTTTGCCTCCGTAACAGTGGCTCTGTGTATTTTTGATTTGTGTATATGAAGCAGCATGTATAATCGTAATGAAATGCAAATATCGTATTTTCTACAGAAATCTCAATTGCAACTTCAAAAAAGGAAATGGTGGATTTGTTGAAAATTTCAGCGAATCTCTCAAGACCGGACTCACTTCATCTCCTTTCCTGCAATCCATACTCTGGCAATATGGTTTTGTCCAAAAGCGTACACCATATAGTCCAGTGAAGGAATGTCAGTGGTCAGGATCAGGTTTGCTTTTTTGCCACGTGCAATGCTTCCTGCCTGATGGTTTGCCTGCATGGCACAAGCTCCATTGATGGTGACTGCATGGAATACCTCTGCCGGAAGCAGCCTCATTTGGTGGCTTGCTATCGCCATTAGTAGCGGTATATTGCCAGAAGGACTGGTGCCAGGATTGTAATCAGATGCTATCGCAATACCCAGTCCGGCGTCAATCATTTGTCTTGCAGGGGCAAATGGGATACGCAGGAAAAATGAACAAGAAGGCAATACCGTGGGAATGGTCTTTGATTGGAGCAAGGCCTTGATTTCCTCCGGCCCAGTCATCTCGAGGTGGTCTACCGAGATTGCCTGATGTGCTATGCCCACCTGGACTCCACCTGAATTTGCAAGTTCATTTGCGTGGATTTTTGGGGCTAGGCCGTATCTTGCTCCGGCTTCCAGCAGTCGCTCAGTTTCCTTAACCGTAAAAAAGCCCTGATCGCAAAACACATCCATATAATCTGCCAGACCCTCATCCGCAATCCTCGGAAGCATTTCCTCCATGATCAGGCGAAGGTAGCTCTCTCGCTTTTCCCTATACTCTGCAGGAACGGCATGGGCCCCCAAAAATGTGGCCTTGATCAGGGCCGTTCCCGTTTCCTTTAACCTGCGAATCACCCGAAGCATCTTCAATTCACTTTCTACTGACAATCCGTATCCGCTCTTGATTTCAATTGCTCCTGTGCCTAGTGCCATGACATTCTCCAGCCGGGAATATGCCGATTGAAACAATTCATCTTCTGGGGTCTCCTGCAACACCCTGGCTGAGTGAAGTATTCCCCCGCCATTTGCTGCAATCTCTTCATAACTGAGACCACGAATTCTGTCTGCATACTCCCTTTCCCGAGGAGCTGCAAAAACCAGGTGAGTATGGCTGTCGCACCAAGCCGGCAACACCAGACCATTTTGTGCATCAATGATTTTTTCAGCTCGTTCCGGCACCGTCTCCATGGGGCCGTAATCTGCGATTTCGTCGTTTCGCATCAGCAACCAGGCATGATGCATCTCTATCGTCCGAGACATCTCCCGACCCTTTAGAAAGCCCCGGCCCTCATCGAGGCCGTAAATTGTGCGAATATTACGAAGTAGAGTTTCTGCCATGATTGTCCATTCAAAGTGTGCGAATCATGCTGGCCATCTGATAGTCTTGTCGCAGCTGATTCCGGAAGCTTTCTGCTTCTCCACGGTCCAAAAACTGCCCTATATAGACTCTGTATAGCATTTGTTCCTCTTTCAACTCACTCATCACAATAACAGGTGCATCCATTTTTAACTGTAGCTGACTCACAAATTCCGCAGCACCATCATATTGGGAAAACACTCCAACCTGGAGTCGGAACAGCGGACTTTGCTTGTCTGTAAACAGATTAGGATCAAGCTCATTTTCCATAATATTTTGAGAAGTCAATGTGGGCGGACTGGAGTTTATGTCCTTTTGTACAGCTTGCCATTCGGCTTCCTGATCAAACGTTGACAATAAATCCAGTAATTTTCTGGGTGAGATGGTTTCTTCTACCCGTGCCAGAACTTCTCCTTCAGTGTTTAGTACAAACATCGTAGGTAAATATTTTACCGAGTACATGTCACATAATTCCTTATTACCCGGCGAATCAATATCGATCTTGACAGAAACAAACTGACTATCCAAAACCTGGAGAACTTCCTGATTCCTGAACGTTGTTTTTTCCATCCAGTTACAGGGCGCACACCAATCGGCATAGAAACTAACAAAAACTAGTTTGTGCTCTTCTTCCGCCGCTCTCCTGGCTTCAGCAAGCTTTTCGATCCGGAAAGGCGCCCCCCACTGCGTGGCTGAGAGATTTCCTAAATGAATGACAAAACACAGGGTGATCATAGACAGATTCATCCACTTCATTAGATACAATTTAAAGGTTCTAGTCCGCATTCTCGTGCAGGTTGTTATATTAGATTATGCAATTGAAAATATTCCAATAGAAGATGATTTGTATTCCTATGAAAATCATCCCGTTACAAATCGCAATTTTAATACCAAACTATGGCCACACACATGAGTTTCAATATATTATGATTTATTATAAACTGTATAAATTTGATATACATGATTATAAATACAATCATTGATTTATATATTTTTTTAAAAAAATTTCTCGTGAGATTAACTACCGCTAAAAATGAGAAATACACATTATCTTTGCACTTTTTTTGCAAAACCTCAAATTTCCACCCATGTCAAAGACATATGCCGCCATCACCGGGGTTGCAGGATTTGTGCCGAAAGATGTACTGACCAATGCAGATCTGGAGAAAATGGTAGATACGACAGATGAATGGATTACGACCAGGACAGGCATCAAAGAGCGACGTATTTTGCGTGAGCCGGGTAAAGCAACCTCGGATATGGGAATGGAGGTACTGCAGCAGCTCCTTGAAAAGACAGGAACTAAGCCGGAAGAGGTAGAACTCCTGATTTGCGCCACTATTACTCCCGACACCACCTTTCCGGATACGGCCAATACCATACTTGACAAAGCAGGTGCAAAGAATGCCTTTGGCTTTGATATCAATGCAGCCTGTTCAGGTTTTTTGTATGCTTTGACAACAGCAGCAAAATTTGTCGAAACCGGCACTTATAGAAAGGTGGTAGTCATTGGCACAGACAAAATGTCATCAATTGTAAATTACACAGACCGGACGACATGCATCATCTTTGGAGATGGAGCCGGAGGTGTCATGCTCGAACCTGCGCAGGATGGGACAGGCGTCATTGATTCTGTACTCAGAGCCGATGGAGCGGGACGCGAATTTTTACACAGGAAAGCCGGAGGTTCACTGAATCCGACAACGTCAGAAAATGTGGCCAACAGTGAGCATTTTGTATTTCAGGATGGCAAACCAGTGTTCAAGGCCGCGGTGACCGGAATGGTGACCACTGTCAGGCAGGTCTTGGAGCGAAACAACCTCTCTATTAATGAAATTGACTGGCTGGTACCACACCAGGCAAACATGCGTATTATATCTTCTGTGGGCGAAATGCTGGAAATTCCTGCAGAAAAAGTGATGGTTAATATTCAGAAATACGGCAATACGACTGCAGCCACCCTGCCACTTTGTTTGTGGGAATTCGAAAACAAGCTGAAAAAAGGAGACACAGTAGTACTCACTGCTTTCGGTGGCGGGTTTACCTGGGGAAGCACACTCATTCGGTGGAATTATTCGTCTCCGAATTAAGTTGCTTGACACCTTTCAGCCTTCAGAACAATACAGATTACATTTAGTGGTGTATATTTGCAAAAATTTTCAAAGTAACTCTTAATCATTCGAACTTTATGGCAAGCACGTCAGATATCAGAAACGGCCTTTGCATCAATCACAATAGTGATGTGTATACCGTTGTGGAATTTCTTCACGTAAAACCCGGCAAAGGGAACGCATTTGTGCGCACTAAGCTCAAAAGTCTCACCACCGGCAAAGTGGTTGAAAATACCTTTCCGGCAGGACACAAAATTGATGATGTGCGTGTGGAGCGAAGAAAATTTCAATTTCTTTACAAAGATGAAAACGGGTATAACTTCATGGATAATGAGACTTACGATCAGGTTTCTCTCAATGAAGCAATGCTCGACAGACCAGATCTTTTGAAGGAAGGAAGTGAAATTGAAATTCTGTTTCACGCAGAGAAAAATACGCCGCTGACGGCCGAGATGCCTCAGACTATTGTACTGGAAGTGACATATACAGAACCGGGCGTAAGGGGGGATACAGCGACAAATGTCACTAAGCCGGCAACTGTGGAAACAGGAGCGGAAATCAAGGTGCCTATTTTTATCAATCAGGGAGATAAAGAAACCCTTAAAATTGTTCCGAATATGAATTTTAATGAGATCCAGGAGCTGATCAAGCTCATCAATAAATCAAACCTGACTGAGTTTAAGTTGAAAGACAAAGACTTTGAAGTACTGATTCGCACGGATAAATTTCAAAAGGGAGGAGCTCCTCTCACAGTGCCAATGACAGCTCCAATGCAGGCGATGTCCGCTATGCCAGGTGCTATTCAGGCTGTGCCTCAGGCCGCGCCGGCTCCTGCAAAACCTGCAGAACCAGCAGCTACCACGACCGAAGGAGCAAAAGGAAAAAACCTCGTCGAAATCAAATCTCCCATGGTTGGAACATTTTACCGGTCTCCGGGTCCCGACAAGCCTGTCTTCATTAAAGTCGGAGATTCAGTTAGCCAGGGCGATAAGGTTTGCATCATTGAGGCCATGAAATTATTTAACGAAATTGAAAGCGATGTGACCGGAACTGTGGTTAAAATCATGGTGGAAGATGCCTCTCCGGTAGAATACGATCAGGTTTTGTTCCTCGTAGAATTGTAATACCCGCCAGATTTGGCTGTATTCACGATCTTCAATCAATAAACTTAGCCAGCTATGTTTCATAAAATTCTCATTGCCAATAGAGGAGAGATTGCCCTCCGCATCATACGTACCTGTAAAGAAATGGGTATCAAAACAGTGGCAATTTACTCTAAAGCCGACGCGGAGAGCCTTCATGTCCGGTTTGCAGATGAGGCTGTATGCATCGGACCAGCAGCCTCTTCAGAATCCTACCTGAATATCCCGCGAATTATGGCGGCGGTAGAAATCACCAACGCAGATGCCATTCACCCCGGGTACGGATTTTTGGCTGAAAATGCCAAGTTTGCAGAAATATGCCAGCAGTATGGAGTCAAGTTTATCGGACCAACGCCCGAGATGATCAATAAAATGGGGGATAAAGTCACTGCTAAGGATACCATGATCAAGGCAGGAGTACCCGTTGTACCTGGTTCAGATGGACTGTTGAAAGATGTAAAGCAAGGTATAAAAATAGCCAACCAGATCGGCTATCCCGTCATTCTGAAGGCAACGGCCGGAGGAGGGGGAAAAGGCATGCGTATAGTACAAAAAGATGAAGATTTCGAAGACGCCTGGGATAGTGCTCGTAAAGAAGCAAAGGCGTCGTTCGCCAATGACGGCATTTACATTGAGAAATTTGTGGAAGAACCCCGCCACATCGAGTTCCAGATAGTGGGCGATCAATACGGCAATGTCATCCATCTCTCAGAACGCGATTGTTCGATTCAGAGACGCCATCAAAAGCTTGTTGAAGAGAGCCCCTCCCCATTCATGACCCCTGAATTGCGTGAAAAAATGGGAGATGCAGCCGTGAAAGCTGGTAAATCCATCAATTATGAGGGTGTGGGAACCATAGAATTCCTGGTTGACAAATACAGGAATTTTTATTTCATGGAAATGAATACCCGAATTCAAGTAGAACACCCGGTCACGGAAGAAGTAATCGATCACGATCTGATCAAGGAACAAATCAAAGTGGCCGCAGGAATTCCGATTTCCGGAAAAAATTATTACCCCACTATGCACGCCATGGAGTGCCGCATCAATGCAGAGGATGTGAGGAATGGCTTCAGGCCAAGTCCCGGAAAAATATTGTCATTCCACAGCCCTAAGGGTCATGGTGTCAGAGTCGATACTCATGTGTATTCCGGTTATTCAGTACCTCCTTATTATGATTCAATGATCGCCAAGCTCATCTGTAAGGCCCAAACCAGAGAAGAATGCATCAAGAAAATGCAGCGAGCACTCGACGAATTTATCATTGAAGGAATCAAAACCACAGTGCCTTTTCACCAGGCATTAATGAAAAATGAAGCTTTTAGAGCCGGCGATTTCAACACCGGATTTATGAATACATTCAATATCGAGGATTATTCAGAATAATACAAATAAGCCTACCGGCATGAATGGGTTCTGGCAAATGATGGCCCGAATCAGGGATTACAGAAGGGACTTTACGCTGAGTATTTTGTCCAATATACTCTTGTCCATTTTTACCATTATCAGCATCCCACTGCTCATTCCGTTTTTTCAAATTCTATTTGACAGGGTACAGGAATCAGGACTACCTCCCTCCACCAGCGACATTAATGCCTGGATTAAATATTACATGGCACGCATGATCTCGGACTATGGCCGGGATAACGCACTCATGATCGTATGTTGCCTGTTGATTCTTGTGTTTTTTTTGAAAAATACGTTCAGGTATTCCGCCCTCTATTTTATGGTGCCAATCCGAAACGGTATAATCTACGACCTGCGACAAAGGTTATTTAAAAAATATCTCGAATTGCCTCTGAGTTTCTATTCCAATGAACGAAAGGGAATTCTGCTTTCATCCATGACGCTCGATGTCCAGGAAGTTGAATGGTCTATCCTGAATGTAATCGAATCCATCTTCAAGTCCCCGATCATCATGGCAGGCAGCATTTTTTTTATGCTGTATATCAGTCCGGAATTAACGCTCTTTGTTTTTTTCCTGGTCCTTTTTGCAGGTTTTATTATTGGAAAAGTTGTCACCTCACTGCGAGATAAATCCGCAAATGTTCAGGACCTTATTGCCAACCTGACAGCACAGGTGGAAGAAACGCTCGGTGGGCTTCGCATTATTAAGGGATTCAATGCAGAGGAGTATCAGATTAAGAAATTTTCTGATGAAAACCATTCATTCAGAAAGGTTCTCACTCGCGTGGTCAATCGTCGCGATCTGGCTGCCCCCATGTCTGAGTTTTTGGGTGTCACAGTAGTGACCATTCTGATGTGGTATGGTTCGCAGCTTGTGTTTGACAGCCAACTGGCGCCAGAAACATTTTTTGCTTTTGTATTTGCTTTTTATCAGGTTATAGAACCAGCAAAATCATTTTCTGCCGCTTATTTCAGTATCCAGAAAGGCATGGCTGCAGTAGACAGACTGGATCGGATTCTGGAAGCACCTACAGATATTTTTGACAGGGAAGATGCTGTTGTGAAAACAGATTTTACACATTCGGTCGACTTTGAAAACGTCACCTTTGTGTACAAAGACAACCAGCTACCGGCATTGTCCGATGTGAGTACCTCCATAAAAAAGGGCCAGATTGTCGCCCTGGTGGGTTCTTCAGGAGCTGGAAAATCGACATTTGTAGACTTGCTACCCCGGTTTTATGATGTAAGCCAGGGCCGGATATTGATCGATGGGACAGACATCCGATATATATCCTTACAATCACTTCGTTCTCTCTTTGGCATTGTCTCTCAAGACCCTATACTATTTCACGATACAATTGCCAATAATATCAGCTTTGGTGACCCAAACATTGACATAGAGAAGATCATCAGTGCTGCAAAAATTGCCAACGCACATGATTTTATTTCCGCACTTCCAGACGGCTATCACACCAATGTGGGTGACAGAGGACTCAAATTATCCGGCGGCCAGCGACAAAGACTTACGATTGCCAGAGCGGTACTCCGTAATCCTCCCATCCTGATTCTCGATGAAGCCACATCAGCACTGGATGCCGAATCAGAGCGGCTGGTGCAGGATGCCCTCCAGCGGGTGATGGCCTCCCGTACTTCCATTGTTGTAGCCCACCGCCTGGCAACCATTCAGGAGGCAGACCTGATCCTGGTGCTGGAGAATGGCAAAATTGTGCAGTCGGGCACGCATAGTACACTTATGAATGAGTCGGGGCCCTATCAAAAATTTGCCTCCATGCAATCATTTGCTGAATCAATCATCCCATGACCAGAACAGATATCCTGCACATTTTTCAAAAGGAATTTGGTCCTTCTGAATTCCTCGTTTTTGCCCCGGGCAGAGCCAATATCATCGGTGAACACACAGATTATAATGACGGATACGTGCTTCCCTTTGCAATAGGCCAGGGTGTTTGGTTTGTAGCCAGAAAAACTGCTGAGCCCAGACTCGATATCATTGCTTCAAATACCGGAGAGCGGGCAGTCATGGAACTTAACGGAGAAAGCATGACTGATTTTGGTTGGCAAAAGTTTTTCAGACAGGTGCTCGTCGCCTGCCAACAACTTCCCGTACCAGGCTTGCAGCTTGTCTTTGGAGGCGACCTGCCCATTGGCGCTGGCATTTCGTCATCATCGGCGATTACCTGTGGTTTGATCGAAACGCTCAACCTGGCAGCCGGCTGGCAACTGAACTCTGGCGAAATGGTATCTACTGCCGTCATCGCCGAGACAGGCTATGGAGTGCGCGGAGGCATCATGGACCAGTATACCATCTTTAATGCAAAACAAAACCAGGCGATTCTCCTTGACTGCAGGTCAAATACACACGATTTTGTCCCTCTTGAACTGGGAGGGCACCAATTCCTGTTGATAAACACCAATGTAAAGCACAACCTGATCCATACGGATTACAACAACCGCAGAGCCGAGTGTGAGAGGGCACTTACCTCCATTAAATCTTTATACCCCAATGTGGTAAGCCTTCGGGAATTGGATCAGAATATGCTTCCACAAATAAAGGATTTGCTTGATAAAACACTCTACAACAGGGTTGCTTTTGTGATAGAAGAAAACCAGCGCGTACTCCAGGCAGTTGAAGCACTGACATCCCAGAATTTTGACCTGCTGGGTCAACTGCTTAACCAGTCCCACAAAGGGCTTTCAGATCTTTACAATGTCAGCTGCCAGGAACTGGACTGGCTGGCAGAACTGGCTGAAAACCACCCCGGATTTTTAGGAGGTCGCATGATGGGAGGTGGATTTGGAGGGTGTACAATTAATATACTGCACCAGCCGCTTTCTCAGGAAGAAACAGAACTGATCACCCGGGATTACATCCGCGAATTCGGTTTTGCGCCAACGTTTATTCCCATCGTTCCGGAAAATGGTATCATAGCCCGTTTGACGGAAGACTAATGTCTTGTCCGAAAGATATGTAAAAAGTTTGTGGATTTTTTCAGGTTTAATCGTTATAAAGCATGGAATTTTTCTCACACGTTGGTGAACAATCTTTCAGAATCATTGTCAAATTAAAAAAAACACCTGATGAAGATCCCGTACCATCAAATTTTTTACCTGGTTTTACTTGCTGCATCTACCCTTTCTTGTACACCTGAAGAAGATCCGGCAAGTGTTCCACCCACACTTACCCTGACCAGTGATTTCTTCCCGGATGTAAACGCAATGACAGTTTCAGCCGGTAGTCAGGTGATTGTGAAGGTATTTGGCAAGGCTGGCAGTGATGGATTTTCAAGTCTGAGTATTGCAGATGGTGAAACCCTGATTTCTACCAATGAACTGACCATCAATGGTCAGGTGATTACGTCAAATCCCATCAATCTGAATACATCCGAGCCATTTGAAATGACTGTTCAGTGGACCTCCATAAAAATTGCAGGGAAACGTACCTACAACATTACACTGACTGACACCAAAGGGCTGAGTGTAACCAAATCGTGCACCGTGACCACATTAATCACGGCCCCAAACATCATCGAACCTCAGTCCGATATCAGCCTGACACGCAGTCCCGGGACTGTGGTGGGTACGGTATTTAAAGTGCTGACGGGAACATCAGATCTGGCTTCAATCACTTTTTTACTGAATGGCCAGGCACCGGCGAATCTCAGTAATCTGTTTGTGGGACAGACTCAAAGTCCGGTGACGCAGAACATTATCAGCTTGACCGGAAACGATGCGAAAGGTTTCAATAAGGAAATTTATATCAAAACACCGGTAGTCTCCGGTACATATATTTATACGGTTTTGTTTCGGGGTGTCAATGGACTGGAAGCCAGTCGAAAGATTCAAATTACCGTTGGGACGCCAGTGGTAAGTCTCACTGGCATTCTTGCCAATGCGGCCGGTGGAAGCACGGTCGGTGGACTGGACCTGGACAGCGGAGCAAGTACCAGCATTTCAGCCACCAATCCTACATCTGCTACTGCCGAAATCAGAGACGAAGGCCAGGTGAATCCACCCTCCGACAAGACCTGGCGCCAGCAGATTTCTGGTATGAATGGAGCAGAAATAAAATACCTCATTCCCGGCAACAATGGTCTAACACCAGGATTTACGATCGAGGGCGTCCTGTATAAGGAAGAAATTTCAGTATTGTGGGATCGGGGAATTTCTTTTACAGAAAAAAGCGGAGACGGTGTGAGACTAATATCAGCACAAGCAAAAACAGGAGACCTGTTTATTGTAAAATCCGGTTCAAAATATTATTTGGCAAAAGTTACGGAAATTAAAGCCACTGCCAGCGACGATAAAGACCAGATGATCTTTGCTGTAAAATGGTGAAAATGAAATCACTCCAGTGCTTTTCGGAGGGACTTACCTTTCAACTTACCTTACATCCAGCGCATTGACTTTACAAAATACGTGCAAAACGGAGGAAGCATCACCCAAAACCATTCAGGCTTATAAACCAGGAATAAACCGATGCCAATTAGAGACAACAGTGTATAAATCCAATAGATTCGAACAGATTCGGAAGCAGTTGACATAATGATGATGTATTTTTGTTGCTGTTTAAGAACGAGGCAAAGGTAGAGTTTTCAAGAGAATATCACAAGATTCAAGGACAGATTATCCATGGACGACAGACAATTTTATGCAAAAATCCTTTTATTCGGGGAATATACTGTCCTGCTGGGATCTGATGCACTAGCTATACCCCTACATCATTTTTCCGGCAACTTCGCCTTTGGAAATACAGAAAAAGCTTATCCTGACGGTGTGCTTAAATTGTTCAGACATGTGGCTGCAAACCCTGAGTTGAATAGCTTTTTTTTGCTGGACCAATGGCAGCAAGACCTTGATGATGGCATGTACTTTCCATCCAGTATACCCCAGGGCTATGGATTGGGGAGCAGTGGGGCTCTTGTGGCCGCTGCATACGGGAAATATGCCATCAGCCATACGGATGATGTTCTCGCGTTGAAAACAATACTGTCATCCATGGAAAACGCATTTCACGGTGCCAGTTCGGGACTGGATCCTTTGGTGTCATACCTCGACAAGCCCCTGTTGTTTCAGCACAACGGGCCGATCTTGCCGATACTTCAACCTATGGACGAACTGGATAAGTTTTGGTTGTTGGATACCGGCATTGCCAGATCCACGTCTGAATATGTTCGCCTGTTTCAATCAAAAATTGACCGTGATTCAACATTTTCAGAGCAGGTCGATGCCTTAAAACACAAAAATCAGGAGGCCATATCCATGCTGGTGCATCAGAAAGCCGAATCTGTCGGCGACCTCTTTTTTCAGATGAGTGAGTTGCAATTCTCCGTGTTTCAAGAGTTTATACCTGCCGAACTTTTGCCAATATGGGAAAATGGACTTGAAAGCCGTGATTACTGCCTTAAATTGTGTGGCGCAGGAGGAGGCGGCATGATGTTGGTTTATGTTCCCGATGATGAAAGTCTGCGTCCCCTACAAAAAAAGTTTAGTATGCACGCAATAAAACGTCAATAAACAAAAAAACGAGTGAATTGTTTAAAAATTCATGTAAAAAATATAACATGAACGTATTTTCAACACCTGTGTACGATGTTTGTTTTTACAGTTTCGAATTCTCTGCGACACATAAGGATTCAGTCGTAGCATCCAACGTGTGGGCTACTGACAGGTAGGGGAAATAGGTTCAGAATCAGTTACTTTCAAAATCAGTTAATACATTGCTTCATCAACTTCGTCATACAGAGATTCTCGCCCTCCTTCAGGAGGCGGCAGGTTCAATCATGCAATTTTACCACCGCGGACAAACAGGTATGACACTCAAGGCCGATCGGAGTCCTGTCACTGAAGCCGACCTGGCATCTCATGAAGTCATCACCAGAGGACTGGCAAGCCTGCATCCTGAAATACCTGTGTTGTCAGAAGAGTCAAGCCATGAAGATTATGCAATTCGCAGCAAACACCCAT
>JAJTEZ010000014.1 GCA_021298335.1 Saprospiraceae bacterium
TGACCGAGAGACCAGCCTCAATATCGTGGTATATGATCTGGGAGGAGGCACCTTTGACGTTTCCGTCCTCCACCTGGAAGATGGTATTTTTGAAGTCCTGTCCACACATGGTGACACCTTCCTGGGCGGTGATGATATCGACAGAAAAATCGTAGAATACTGGATCAGCCAACCTCAATTTACATCTTCAAGAAACTCAGGGAATGCGTCCTTTTCACAACAGCTGCGACTCGCCGCAGAACAGGCTAAGAAAGCCCTCAGCTCTGCGTCTGTATTCAGCACATCAATCGATGGACTCTCTCTCGAACTGACAAAAGAAGAGATGGAACGATTGATTGTCCCTCTGATAGATCGCACTCTCCAATCTTGTCGTCAAGCCTTACAGGATGCCCGCCTGACGGTAGATGAAATAGACAGGGTCATTCTCGTAGGAGGATCTACCCGCATTCCCCTGATCAAATCTACCCTGGAACAACACTTTGGAAAAGCGCCGGATGATAGTATTCATCCGGATGAGGCTGTCGCGCTGGGAGCCGCCATTCAGGCAGACATCCTATCGGGCAACAGAAAAGATATCCTACTGCTGGATGTGACGCCACTATCTCTGGGAATTGAAACTGTGGGAGGACTGATGGATACCATCATTCCAAGAAATACGAAGGTTCCTCACCGAGCCGGCCGACAGTACACCACTTCCGTAGATGGGCAGACAAACCTTAGAATTTCCGTTTTTCAGGGCGAGCGTGATCTCGTAGAACATAATCGAAAGCTGGGCGAATTTATCCTCAGGAACATTCCTCCCATGCCTGCCGGACTTCCAAAAATTGAAGTGCATTTTGTCCTCGATGCCGATGGTATCCTAAAAGTAAAAGCCAAAGAACTCCGCAGCGGAGTAGAAACCTCTGTAGACATTCAGTCTGCTTATGGTATTTCTGAAGAAGAAATGGCACAAATGCTGCTGGATTCTATCCGCCATGCCAGCGAAGATGTCCAAAGCAGGGCCAGATTGGAAGCAGTCAATGAAGCTAACGGCATCCTGCTGGCAACAGACAAATTTTTACGTCAACATGAAACTATTCTTACTTCTCAGGAACTGGACAGCCTGCAATCTCTAAAATCCAAACTGGCTGCAACGGTAGATCAAGGCACGAAGGACGACATCGAGGAAGCCATGCACCAACTCAACACGTTTTCATCTCCATTGGCGCACAGAGCGTTGGACCAGGTGATCGCCGAATCCCTAAAAGGAGTCAATGTGGATCAAACACCTTCCTGAACACAAAGCTTCAGCTATACGACTTTCATCTCCGGAATTTAGTTTCTCAGCATTTTTTTCGCGTCTTCACAAAAAGGAATGTGCCAACTTTGTATATTTGACTTTATAAGGCCACAAATTATGACAGACCTGTTTTTAAAAGACAACGGAGGTTTTTCCAATTACACCACAGAACATTTCCTATGTTTTGCCGGCACCCTGTTTTGCATTGCACTGGTATTGTATCTCGGCAAAACGAGATGGGATGAAGACCAGAAAGTAAAATACATGACCTGGATCAGTCTTGCCGGTGCCTCAACCCAGTTATTCAAAGTCTTTTACAGGTGGGACGCCGGAATTTTTAATTCCACCCAGGACCTTCCACTTCATTTGTGCAACATCATGGCGTTGGTCATGCCGTTTATCATCTGGTACCGGTGGCGAACTGCCTGGGCTATGACATTTTTCTGGATCATGGCGGGGTGCGCACAGTCCATTTTCACTCCGACCCTGACAGAATCCTTACCAAACTATGAAGCGATCCGTTACTGGATGGTACATGGTGTCATCATCCTTGGAGCCTTGTATGGTGTAGTGGTTCTGGGTTTTACAGTCACCTGGAAGGATGCATTGAAGTCAGCTTTGGGACTCAACGTGCTTGCCGCCATCCTGTATCCGATCAATATAGCACTTGACGCAAATTATATGTACCTCAATGCGAAACCTCCCGGAACGACATTTTATGATTTGCTAGGGCCCTGGCCGGGGTATATTGTCGCACTGGAAGGAGTCATAGTTCTCTTTTTCGGAATGCTGCTGTTGCCATTTTACTTCAGGCAGCGATGGGCCACCAGGTAAGGAAAACCCAAAAGCTGAAGCGAAAAAGGGATATTGGGGAACTTTTTTTCTCAAAAAAGTGTTTGCGTAGATTTTTTGCGCACATATTATATTTTTCTCACTGAATAAGTACCTTTGTGCCAGCATCATATGAAAAGCGAAATGGCCAAAAAGAAGTATTCCCAGAAGTCTGGTACAGAACAGAAAGGTTCTGTGACGGAAAAGTCAGTTGCCAGCCAGTCATCCGCAAGCTGGAAAATGTTCCTGCCAGGACTGATTGCCGTCATGGCTACCTTTATCTGCTTCAGTTCCTCCCTCAACAATGAATTTGTCAACTGGGACGACGACAAAAATTTTTACGAAAATCCACTGGTACAAAATGTGACCAAAGACAATTTTTGGAAGACCAGCAAGGAGATTTTTTCCACTGGAGTCATAGGCAACTACAATCCGCTACCCATTTGGACATTTGCCATTGAAAAACTGACGTTTGGCTTTGAGAATCCGCAAAAATGGCACCTGACAAATGTGCTATTGCACTTGATCTGTGTATTTTTTGTATACCTGTTGTCTCGAAAATTAAGACTGGGCTGGCAGGCTGCATTTCTCGCAGCGACGTTGTTTGGCATCCATCCGATGCGTGTGGAGTCGGTTGCCTGGGTCACGGAGCGAAAAGATGTGTTGTTCGGCTTGTTTTATCTCGCAGCGTTATGGCAGTATGTTTTGTATAAAGAGGATCAGAAAGGCATTCGTTGGGGTTGGATTTCGGCTTTGTTTCTCCTGTCCTGTTTTTCCAAAATTCAGGCGGTCTCATTACCTCTGAGTATGATGGCTGTAGATTATTATCTTGCACCGCGCAGGTGGGAATGGAGTGATGTGATTCGTTCCGGCGTCTCAAAAATTCCGTTTTTTCTCATCTCTCTGGGCTTTGGTTTGTATGGTGTTCTGGAGTTGAAGAATTTTGGCTCCCTGGCCAGTGTGGAGCAGGTGGTGGATTTCAGTCTGCTGGACAGGCTGGCCATCGGAGGATATAGTTTTATGGTCTACCTGGTAAAGTTTGTATACCCCTACAAAATGTCACCGTTGTATCCGTATGAGAATGAAGTTCCTGGACTTTATTACGGAATAGCTGCAATTGCCTTCACAGGGACAATTACAGCCCTTGTGTTTGCGCTGAGGAAAGATTTGCGAACACTTGGATTCGGACTGATATTTTTTATTGTCAATATCGTCTTCCTTTTGCAAATTGTGGGTGCTGGTCAGGGATTCCTGGCGGACAGGTTTACTTACATCGCTTATTTCGGGCTGTTTTTTGCCTTGGCAAAATCGGTGGAATCGGCTTTGGCTGACAGGCCTTCGATGTCCTCCGGCTTGTATGGTGCCCTGATTGCTTACCTAAGTATTTTTGCGGTGATGACCATCCGCCAAAACAACGTCTGGGACAATTCAGAAACACTCTGGACGCATGTCCTCCAGTATTATAAAAACACCACACTGCCCTACGGAAACAGGGCAAATTATTACAGGGATAAAAAAATGTACAAGGAAGCCCTGGCCGACTATGACACCACCATTAAGATGAAGGATGACCAACCAGGTGCCTACAATAGTCGTGCCCGGTTGTTTTTTGATGTAGCCAAGGGCAGAGATACCCTATTACTTGCGCTGTCAGACTACAACAAAGCCATTCAGTACGAACCAAACAATGGTGAATATTGGATCAATCGAGGAGCGACTCATGCCCGGCTGGGCATGATCGACCAGGCCGTAGAGGACCTGAACAAAGGCCTCAAACTCAAGCCGGATCACGCAAGTGGCTATATTAACAGATCGATCATGTACCGCAATCTGGGCAAAATCGATTTGTCTTTAAAGGACATAGAGACTTACCTGACGCTCAACCCGTATAGTGGTGACTTATGGTACGAAAAAGGAAACGCACTGCGCATGTTAAGGCGAGACAAAGAAGCTGTAGATGCATACACGCAGGCGCTGCAATTTGAAACACCAAATGTACCGCTCTACTATTATGAGCGTGCAAAAGCCTACTTTACGATACAAAAAAAGGCAGAGGCAATTGCCGATTACCAGCAAGCGATAAGCCGGGGTTATAAAGAAACAGATTTTGCTTTCAAATCAGCCCTAGGCCAATAGTAACAGCTAAAAAAAGAGGTTTCCTTAAACTTCGGCCGCAATTTTGTGGTTTGCATATCGTGTTTTTCATACTTATTGAATTTTATCATTAAAACCTGATCTGAATGTCACTTCTTTTTTTTCCTGATTTTAGCAATTCTGCAGTTTGGATGAGTTTGCTCACATTGACCTTTCTGGAGATAGTCCTGGGTGTTGACAATATCATCTTCATTTCGATCACATCCAGCAAGTTGCCTGCCGAGTTGCAGAAAAAAGCCACCAATATAGGCCTCATATTAGCCATGGTGATGCGAATTATTCTTTTACTGGGTATTTCGGTACTGATTGCAATGAAAGAGCCTTGGTTTGAAATTGATACCACATGGATCACGGCGGGATTTTCAGGACAATCCATCATTTTAATTTTGGGCGGAATCTTCCTGTTATATAAAAGTGTCTCAGAGATTCACCATAAGCTGGAAGGCGAAGAGCATGAAGGAGTGCGGACAAAATCAGGAAGCATGAGCCTTTCTTCCGCCATTGTCCAGATTACAATCATCAACATCGTCTTTTCTTTCGACTCCATTCTGACGGCTGTCGGTATGACGAATGGTCTTGACGGGGCACTCTTTATCATGGTGGTGGCTGTTGTATTTTCAGTCCTGATTATGATGATGTTTGCCGTGCCGGTAGGACGTTTTGTCAACCAGCATCCTACAATTCAGATGCTTGGACTTGCCTTTTTGATTCTGATCGGCTTTATGCTCATCATTGAAGGAGGCCACCTGGCGCATTTGAGCATTGTCGGTTCAGAGATTGGTGCCGTTCCTAAAGGGTACTTATATTTTGCCATTGCTTTCTCTTTGCTCGTCGAATTTTTGAACATGAAACTCAGAAAACGTGGACCGAAACCTGTGGAACTCCACTCCTACTCGAATGAAGCTGGAGGCATTGGTTTACTTGACCAAAAAGAATCGCAAAATGCATAAGACACTTTTCATTCTATCAACTGCGGTGGTGTTATTTTTAGGATGTAATCCGGCAGAAATGCCGTATTACAAACTCGAAGGACCCACCATGGGAACGACCTACCACATTACATTGCAATGCGATGAGCCGGCAGGGATCCAGGCTTCGATGGATTCAATTCTGGCCGATTTTAATCTTTCAATGTCAGCTTACATTGATTCGAGCACACTGACTAAATTCAACGTAGCTGACAGTATTTATTGTTTCACAAAAGAGGAAGACCCTTATTTTGAGCCTATCTTTCAGGCATCCAGAGAAGTGTGGCAAAAGTCAGGGGGAATGTACAATCCAGCCATTGCCCCATTGGTGAATTACTATGGTTTTGGGTATAAGGAAAAGAAAAAGCTAGAGAATCTGGATACTCTTACCGTTAAGAATCTGTTGTCACTGACGCATTTTGATTCCATCCGCCTGGAGAGCGACTCCGCAAGCCAGTTTTGTGTGGTGAAACTCAAGAAAGGCATGATGCTCGATTTTAATTCACTGGCACCGGGATATGCGGTAGACTTGCTGTCTTCCTTCCTGGAAAAGAAAGGACTGCGCAATTTTATGATTGAACTGGGAGGTGAAGTACGGGCATTAGGGGTCAATGCCGAAGGCAAGGAATGGATCATCGGAATTAACACACCAAACCCCAATGCAAAAGAAACCGATATCGAATTGCCCCTGAAAATTTCCAATCGTTCACTTGCCACAAGCGGTAATTATAGAAGCATGTACGAGTCTAAGGGGCAGAAATATGCTCACATCATCAATCCGGTGACGGGCATGAGTCAACCAACAGATATTTTGAGCGCTACAGTTATTGCGCAGGATTGTATGATGGCTGATGCCTGGGCCACTGCGTTTATGGTCATGGGCATGCAGAAATCGCTTGATCTGGCCCCCTCACTGAAGGGTATTGATGCCTGTTTCATCTATGATGCAGAAGGAGACGGTGTGTTTGAATTTAAAATGACGGAGGGATTTTCGTCCTACTACCTGCATAACGAACAAAAATAATGAGATGATTGAATTAAACATTGCGCTTGAGAAGGACCTGGTGTTTTTTGACATAGAATCAACCGGACTCAACGTACTGAAAGACAGGATATTACAGATTGCCTTAATCAAATACAAAAAAGATACTCCGGTGCCTGAGGAGTTGTTTATGCTCATCAATCCGGGGGTACCCATTTCCGAGGAAGCTTTTGCTGTTCATGGCATCAGCAATGAAATGATTAGAAACAAGCCCACATTTACGCAGGTGGGACAGGAGATTTATGAGTTTGTTGGAGATGCAGACCTGGCGGGATACAATTCAGATCGTTTTGACGTCCCCATGCTGATGGAAGAGTTTCATCGCATCGGACTGGAATTTGATCTTTCGAGGCGAAAGCTGATTGATGTGCAGAAAATTTTCTACAAAATGGAACCCAGAACGCTAAAGGCAGCCTACAGATTGTATTGCAATGGCGACCTGTCAGATGCGCATGATGCATTGGCTGATGCCAGAGCAACAGTGGAAGTTCTCAAAGGACAGATTCAACGATACGAACATGTGGATTATGTGGACGGAGACGGTTTTGTTACTCCCGCACCCATCAAAAACGACCTTGCAGCCATCGCAAAATTTATCTCCGATGAATCGATGCTCGATGTCACCCAACGTTTGAAGTACAATGCCAAAGGAGAAGTTGTATTCAATTTTGGCAAATATGCGGGTCAGTTAGTGGCGCAGGTATTTCAGATGGAACCTAACTATTACCATTGGATTATGGAAAAGGATTTTTCAGCCCAGGTCAAACAGATTGTCAAGAAAATCTACGACAGTCAAAAAAACGGGAAGTAATGTTCCGGAAAAACCAACGCTTCATCCTCTATTGCCTTTACATTTACGCACTGGCTGGATGTTATACCCGCAAAGAAGGATGTCTGGACACACTTGCCACAAACTACGATGTCACGGCCGACGATGCCTGCATCAACAGTTGTTGTCTGTATCCCAGGCTTACGCTGACTCTGTTACATCAGTGGGGAGACAGCGTACTTTCGCCTTCAGATATGTTGGTCAATGAAGCAGGACAATATTTCAGATTGACAGATGTGCGATGCTACGTTTCCTCATTGTCTCTGCACAACCGAAGTGGCAGTACGAATCAAACGGTCACATTCCTGTCAAGAACGGATGGCCAAACAGTGCCCGACGACTTCCTGCTATTGCGCCTGGCAGATAAAACTCTGACCGGACCGCAGTTTCGAATGTATGGAGAAACAGATAGTATCACTATTCAGACAGGATTAACTGAAGAGATAGCAGATGCATCCTGGGAAACATTGCCGGAAACGCATGTACTTTCTCCCAAAAACCAACTCAAAACCAGGGATAATGCACTTGCCTCACTGATCATCAAAGTAACTTTGATGCGTATTGGCCAGGAAGATCTTCCTCTTTCTTTTGCGTTGAAAGCTGGCATCCATTCGGAAAAAACAGTATTTCCGATAGCATTGACAACAAAGAAGGGCGATAACATTCCCATCCCTTTTCACCTTGATTACAGTGCCCTGTTGAAAAATGTAGATTTTACAAAAAAAGAAGAGGAGGTAGTTTCTCTACTTTCTCAAAACCTCGGGCAGTTTTTATTTGTTAAGTAACAAACATCGGACATAGAAGATGAAGAGGATTCTGTCTGTTTTCTGTTCATTCGGGCTTTTGGGTTGTATGCTTTCCTGCACTCCTGAAGATAAAAAAGAGGGAGACTTGTCGGGAATAGTTTATTCGCCCACCCCTCATGTGCTGGACTTGCCCGCGCATTTTCCGGCAATGAATATCCCTGCAGACAATCCATTGACAGAAGAAGGTATCAGCCTGGGCAGGCATTTATTTTACGACCCCATCTTGTCTGCTGACAGCACCATGTCCTGCGCATCCTGCCATTTGCCTGAGTTTGCGTTTACAGATGCCCGGGCGGTGAGTACCGGCATTGACGGCGTGGCGGGCAAAAGAAGTTCGATGAGCCTCATCAATATTGGTTTTGCCAACAGGGGCCTGTTTTGGGATGGCAGGATACAAACGCTGGAAGAACAGGCATTACTTCCCATAGAAGATCCTATTGAATTGCACAATACCTGGCCGGAATTGGTCTACAAGCTGAAGGCGCACCCAAAATATCCGCGAATGTTCAGGGAAGCATTTGGTATCTCAACATCAAATCAAATTACAAAAGAACTGGCGTCAAAGGCAATCGCGCAGTTTGAACGAACAATCATTTCCAAGGATTCAAAGTTTGACCGAATCATGGAAGGTAAAGAAATCTACTCAGACCTGGAACTGATTGGGTATGGCCTGTATTTTGATGATGACCCCGACTTACCTGATACTGAATGCGGGCACTGTCACAACATTCCACTGGGCACATCGGATGATTATTTCAACAATGGCATAACTGAGTCAGCCACCCTGGATGGATTTCCGGATGCGGGAAGAGGAAAATTCACCGGGTCGAGAGCAGACAATGGAAAATTTCGTGCCCCCACTTTGCGGAATATTGCACATTCAGCACCCTATATGCACGATGGTAGGTTTGCAACTTTGGATGAGGTGATTCAACATTACAAAAGTGGGGGGCAGTCTTCACCCAACAAGGATCCACTACTTCACCCACTTCAACTCAATAGTTTTCATATCAAGGCGTTGAAAGCTTTCATCGCTACACTGGAAGATACCGCCTTTTACAACAACCCAAAGTTGCAAAACCCTTTTAAATAGGCTTCAGAAAGAAGATACTCAATGAACTGCCCAGTTCAGCAGTACTCATTATCTCAATAGAAACAATATAGTCGAGGACTTTTGGCATCCTTTCCAAAAGTCATAAAGACTTCTTTCAAAAATGTAGATTAAAAGAGCATATCTTAGTATATTTGGCACCATAACTGAACATTTTATGTTGTCAAAGCTCAGAAATCACAAACCTTCGTTGCACAATAACATCCTCAACACCACAATATTTTTGATTTTGTGCCCATTTCAGATGTTTTCTGCACGCCTGAGCGACACAACCAGCTACATCCAGACTGTCGACGTGTATTCAGGGAAAATAGACACCATCCTGGAGATCAATGCACATGTTGAAGCACCCAACTGGCATCCGGATGACCAATCGTTGATCCTCAATAGCTATGGAAGGCTTTATCGCTTGAACATCCAAACAAGAAAACTGTCCGAGATACCTACCGGCTTTGCAACATCGTGCAATAACGATCACGGCATTTCGCCGGACCATAAATGGCTGGCTATCAGCCACAATGACCACACAGATCCTTCACCTAAACCTTATAAATCAGTCATTTACGTGGTTCCTCTGGAAGGAGGCACACCCAGAAGAGTTACAGAAGAAGTCATGTCGTTTTGGCATGGCTGGTCACCCGATGGAACATTTCTGACCTATTGTGCAGAACGAGACGGCAATTACGACGTCTACAAAATCAGCGTAGATGGTGGTGAGGAAATTCGGCTGACTACTGCTGAGGGCCTGGATGACGGTCCTGAATATTCGCCTGACGGGGCCTACACCTACTACAATTCCTACAAGAGTGGGCACATGCAAATCTGGCGGATGCGGGATGATGGCAGCCACCAGGAACAAATGACTTTTGACAGCAACTCCAACTGGTTCCCCCATCCTTCGCCGGACAATCAATGGCTTGTGTATATCGCCTACACTTCAGACGAAAAACAGCAGCACCTGTTTGGGAAGAACGTAAAACTCCGTCTTATGAACCTGCAGACCAAAGAAATAAGGGACGTCACCCCTGTATTTTTTGGTGGACAGGGCACAATCAACGTTCCTTCGTGGAATCCAGTCAGCACGAAAGTCGCTTTTGTCAGTTATCGAGTGCACTAAATCATATAAAACAGATATCTAAACTTATGTCATACAAAGATCGCACTAACCGGAGGCGGTTTCTCCGCCAGATTGGAGCCACAGGGCTTCTTGCAGCAACATCACCGCTGGTCGCAATGAAAGAACAGAGTAAGGTGGAGGAACAGATTCTCCGATACGACAGGCCATTCACTTCCAATGACAAGGTACGCATCGGAGTGATTGGTTTTGGCGTACAAGGGCATTTTGACCTGCAGACCGCGCTGAAGGTACCAGGTGTGGAACTGGCAGGTATCTGTGACCTCTACACCGGCAGATTGCAAAATGCCAAAGAAAACTACGGACCTGACCTGTATACAACGTCCAATTATAAGGAATTGCTGGATCGCCCGGATATAGATGCCGTGCTGGTGTGTACGACAGATGTCTGGCATGCCCGGATTACGCTTGATGCCCTGGCCAAAGGCAAGCACGTCTACATTGAAAAGCCCATGGTGTATCAGATCAAGGAGGGACACCCTGTCATTAAAGCGGCAAAGCAATCCGGAAAAGTCGTACTTGTGGGCAGCCAGCGCGTGAGCAGCATCGGTTATGCCAAAGCCAGAGATTTGCTGGCATCAGGTGAAATAGGCAAACTCAACATGGTCAATGCCGTGTATGACAGGCAAAGTTCAATTGGTGCCTGGCAGTACACCATTCCCAAAGATGCCGACCCATTGACAACAAACTGGGACATGTTTATTGAAGCGACAGAGAAAATGGCCTTTGACGCCAAAAAGTTTTTCTGGTGGCGTGCATTTAAAGAGGTAGGCACTGGAGTCGCAGGAGATTTATTCATCCATTTACTGAGTGGCACCCATTTTATCACAAATTCAAAGGGGCCGGAATCCATCTTCAGCACCGGACAGCTGAGTCACTGGAACGATGGCCGAAATATGCCGGATGTCATGTCGGGAGTGATGCAGTACCCCAAAACAAGCGATCATCCGGCCTTCCAGATGACCCTTCAGGTCAATTTTATCAGCGGCACCGGAGGACAGGAAGTCATTCGACTTGTGGGCTCTGAGGGTGTGATTGAAGTCAATGGCAACAACATCAAAGTAAAACACAGCATCATGCCGGAAGCCCCGGGCTTTGGAGGCTATGACTCCTTGTTTACGTTTTCTAAAAGCCTGCAGGAGGAGATGCAAAAGGAATATGATACAACATGGACAAAAGACCAACGAAGCCGTCGAGTAAAGGAGGACCTTGTGTTTAAGGTACCTGAAGGGTATGACGATCATCTGGATCACTTCACCAACTTTTTTGACGCCATCCGGACCGGTCAGCCTGTGGTGGAAGATGCCACATTTGGGTTCAGGGCTGCTGCACCGGCTCTTGCATGCAATGAAAGCTTTCAGCACAAGAAAATCATCCACTGGGATCCTGTGAAGATGAAGTTGAAGTGATATGTGCTCAGCAAAAATGAAGTAATCGCTTAAAAGTAGATTTCCTGGGCCAGACGGAAAGTATTGGCGTGGGCTTCAATAATATCGGCAAGACGAGTGGAGTAGCCCCCTCCCATGGTCACTGCGATGGGCAGATGATACGCTTTGGCTAGTGATAGAACGATATTGTCTCGTTTCCTGCAACCCTGTCGGCTCAGACTAAGTCTACCCAGCTTGTCCGACTCCAATACATCGACACCTGCCTGGTAAAATAGAAAATCAGGTTGAAACGCATCGATGACCCGAGGGAGTTGATTTTGCAAAATGTTCAGGTATTCCGAATCTCCGGTACCATCAGGAAGTCCGATATCAAGGGAAGACTGCTCTTTCCGCGTAGGATAGTTGCGCTGCCCGTGCATGGAAAATGTAAACATCTTAGAATTACCTCTAAAAATACTGGCAGTGCCATTTCCCTGGTGCACATCGAGATCCACGATCAGGATGCGTTGTGCCTCCCCTCTGGATAGAAGCAAGGATGATGCTATGGCAAGATCGTTGAAAACACAAAACCCTTCTCCGCGATGCGCAAATGAGTGGTGTGTTCCTCCCGCGGAATTCATTGAAATACCAACCTGCTTTGCGTACCGTGCACACTGGTAGGTTCCATTGGCAATGTGTTTGCCTCGCATAACAAGGGCCTCCGTCATCGGAAAACCTATATCCCGGATTTCCTTGCGACTCAGCGTTTGCGAATTCAGTTTATACAGATAGTCCGCAGTGTGTGTCAGTAATATATCCTCGTCAGACAGTGCTTCCGGCTGAAAAATATTTTCGTTCTGGATGGTACCTTCATACAGCAACTGCTCAGGCAAAACATCATACTTTTCCATGGGGAAACGATGGCCTTCCGGCAAATCATACCTGTAAGTGGGAGACCAGGCAACTTTCAGCATACCTATTTGACCACAGCAACAGATCCTGCAAACACGTCATCCGAAGCCTTTCCACTCACCTGGAGTATGATCCGATAGACATATACTCCCGGTACAACCTGCTGGCCCTGGTAGGTACCCCGCCATCCTTCTGCTGGATCATTAGCCGGTACATTTTCAGTAAAAAACACCCTGTTGCCCCAACGGTCATAAATAGCCATTTCCTTAACTGTACCAGTAACTCCCCCCGGAAGTGGAATGAAGAAAACATCATTCCGACCGTCACCATCCGGAGTAAAAATATTGGGAATCACAACGGTGGTATTGATTCGGGTCACCGTAATCTGCTGACTACCTGCACAATCAGTGCCATACAGGTAAGACATCGTGTAGGTGGTCGTCTCCTGCGGATTGACTGTCGGGGTCAGGCAGGAAAGGCAGCTCAGTCCCGAGGATGGAGTCCAGGATATATTGTATACTGATCCTTGCGGATTATCTACAGCGGTCAACTGGATACTGCCATCAGCCAATGGAGCCTGCGTTACTGTAACTTGTGGTGGTGATGTATCATCCACAACAATTTGGTAGACCTTAGCACAGCCACCTGCACCTGTGATTTTTACACAATGATTGCCGGGAGACAGACTGAGCTTATAAGGCAATGCGGGAACTACCAGCGGTGAGCCGGCATCTACCACAATCGTAAACGGACCTGTATGCGATGGATTGGCAATAGACCAGGCTGCTCCCAACGTTTCGCAGCTGTATGCCAGGCTTGTCTGTGCCGAAAATTCTTCAAAAATAAGATTTACCTGGACCAGACTGTCGCACCCCTCGCGGGCAGCACCGGGAAGGAGAGCCGTACCGGATGGGTTGGATACGGAAAATGTGGCATTGCCCAGCTTTAATTGATACGACAAGTCGCACGTCGTAAGAGAAAAAGATCCCGGAATGGTTTCCTTCTCAAAAAAGAGCGCGACATTGACCAGGCTGTCACAACCTCTCGAAGAGGCATTCTGTAGAGTAACCGTCCCGGCCGGCCTTGATTTTGAGAAGACCTGGCCGCCTAGGGTGACCGTTTTTCCTTCATCACAAAAGGTTTCGGTGAATGAACCGACAGCATCAGGGAAAAACTGCAGTTGTACGTTGACCAAGGTATCGCACGCCTGCGGATTTTGAGATACAATGCGTGTTTGACCTGTAGGTTTGGCAAAAGAATAGACATCGTTGCCTATTTTGATAGTCTCAGTTTTACAGATCGTCCTTGTAAACGATCGGGTATTCAGTGGCTTGAGTGTGACCTGCGTGGTGGAGCCATCAGGGTACCTACAACCCTGCACTTCGATACTATCGACTTTGATATTAAAAACGGATGAAACCGGCAACCTGACGAATGAGTATGGGGGGGTGGAAGAAGCACATAGTTGTGTGACTGACTGGCCTTGAGTGGTTGTGGTCAGGGTCGTCGAAAATGACAATCCACCACCCTGCTGCACTGACGACAGGAAGTATGTTGCTGCGGTATTGCCGGAATTCGAAAGCGACAAGGACTGGCAGGCTCCATCACAAATGGGTGCAATGGCAGACATCTGTACTGTAGGCCTGATGACGGGGTTGATGGTGAAGTTCGCCCGTTTTTTAGGACAGGAAATGTCATCTCCAACCTCGTATTGAATGGTCAGCGGAGAATTCCCTGTGGGAATGGTCAAGAATGCAGATATCAATTTTACCCCATTGAGGTAGAAGACTCCGCCCTGATCGGCATCAGCACTGAGCAGCGAGGTCAGATCAATCACTTCGCCCTGACAAGAGGAAATTGTCTTTCCCTGTCCGGGATTGAGGGACGGCAGAAGATCTATAAAAATAAGTGCCTCATCAGCCTGGCAGGGCGCTACATTGCTAACTTGGTAGATGAAGGAATATGTGCCCTGGGCAAGCCCTGCCGTATTCCAGCTTGTACCATTGAGTCCGGGGTAATTATTTGGATTCAAAATAGTCCCATTCGAGAAAAATCCGGGTAGCAGGGCACGAAAATCAACAGTACTGCCCGCACAGGCATCTTTATTGACATCAGGTCCTGCAGAAACGAAGGGAGAAATACTCAAACGCACAGTTGCTGAATCTGGATCACAACCATTACCCGCAACGAAATACGTAAAAGTGTATTGACCCGGCTTCAGAGAAGTCACATCAACAGCAGAGGGATCAGTAAAAGACAGAGACGTACCCTGCCCCTGTATCCATTGACCATTCGAATCATGAATGCCCAGGGAAGAATCAAAGTCAAACTCAGTCAACGTTCCTCCACACAAGAAAAACTGGCTATCGATGCCGGCGTTGTTTTTGCTTCGGATTTCCAGTCTGAGTACGGAAGTATCCTTGCCGCATATTGGGTCATTGATGATGTAACGCAGAGTATTGACACCCAAAGGTAAAGATGTCACCACATACGAGGTCGGCACTTTGATGGTATCATTTCCAAGTTTCCAGATTCCGGTGGTTGTGGCGCCGGAAGACAGGAATGTAAAGAGATTTATCGTCTGAGGGCTTGAATTGCAATAGGCAGCCGTGCTGTCCCGACCTGCAGTAGCTGAAGTTGTTGAAACGGTAAATGCCGCGTCGTCCTTGCATCCGAAGGCATCCGTCACCGTGACACTATAGGTAGTGGTCGAATCGACTTTTGCAAACGTAGCGGTAGGTTGGGCACCTCCATTGGCAGACCATGTATAGGTCACCCCTCCCTGAGCAGCCAGAGTTACCGGGCTGCTTTTGCACACAACTGTCGGTCCGCTGATTGCACCGGTGGGATTGTTTCTGATGGTCAGGGAAAATGTGCGCTGCTCAGGGGCACAGGGGCCCGGCCCATCAGGATCATTAGTTTCCAGGTTGATCAGGATTGTCTTGCCCAAGTCGGCAGGGGCAGCGAGGTATGTAAATGTAAAGGGGGAAGAATTAACAACTAAAGGTGAAAGAGTTCCTGCACCATTGGAAGACGACAATGTCACTTGATTGGTATTGCCACTGTAGGTCATCTGGCCTGAGGTAAAGATTTCACCCTCGCAGACGGCCCCTGATACCGGGCTCAGATTGATGACTGCAGGAGTGGCGCAATCGCAGCTTACTTGAAATGATGTCTCCCGCTGGCAGTCAGTGACTGTGTTTTTTATGGTGATGATGTGGCTCCCATTGTTCAGACCTGAAAACTGATTGGCTGATTGGAACGGCAGACCGTCGATGCTATAACTGTATTCAATTCCTGTAGGACTATTGATGGTCACAATGCCGTTCCCATTGCCGCCGCCGCAGTCTATGGATACATCAGCTGGAGCCGGTAATGGATGAATGGTGACTTCCAGTTCCAGCACATTGGTCACACAGGCGGGATCAGCCTGCGGGTCGATGGCAAACAGTGTCAGGGATTGAGTGACTATGGCGCCGGGTTGGTAGGTGGTACCTGTACCATCTTGCGCTGTATTGTAATAGGCTGAGGAGGAAACGCCCGGTCCCGTGATGGCTGGAAGAACTACGCTTTCACATCCTTCCGGATCCTGGAGCTGGTCGAAAGTAATAGGGGGCTGAATGACAATGTTGAGAGTTTCTTCATCTTCACAACCGAGTTTTTCATCAAAGATGTATAGTGTAAGCGACATGGTGACGGACTGTCCAGGAAAATATTGCGTACCAGTCCCGCCAGGCCCGGTGAAGTAGCCCTGGTTACCGGAAAGATTTGTCCCAGTAATGACTGGCAGAATAAATTCATTGCATGTTGGCGGTGGGGAAATCGGATCTAAGTCCGGAGGTAAAACGATAACCACAGTTACCATAAAGGAAAACGTAGCTGTATTAGGGCAACCTGGCACAGGTTGGATAGATTCTATGACAAATGATGTGGTTGTTGTTATAGGTACTGACAAGTTTACCCCATTACTGACAATACCCGTTGTGAGGGTATTTGTCGTAGTATTTCTAACAGTAACTGTATAATTCCTGCTATCGCCAAAAATAAATTGTAATTCGGTCGTATTACCTGTGAGGCATTCTTCGCACGCTGCTGTCCCTGATGATGCACACAACATGTTAATGAGAGGAACAGCAGATGGATCTACCGTGAGTGTGACAGGCACAAGAGGAGATGTGCATCCACCATTGGAAACCTGCGCATAAACGGTCGTAGTTCCGGTAGTATAAGCAGATGGATTGGAAATTGGAATAGTGCCGGCCATGTCTTGAAACCAGTTGACTGTCAGACCACTTCCTCCTCCGGTGATTGTTGAGTTCAAGGTAGTCAGGTTAAAAGTAGCCTGTCCATTGGCAGTTTCACAGAGCGTGAGACTGGCAGGGTTGGCTGTTGGCGCACTGGTCAATGTGAGTGAAAAACTGCCGGAAGCTGTTCCCGGGCAACCGGAACCATCAGAGATGCCCGTAAGTGTTAAAGATCCTGTACCTGTCAGAAACGTAGGTATGCTTACCGTATTTGTAGAAGCATTATATCCAGGTATTAAGCCCTGATAGCACACCTGGAATGTCTGTGCAGTGGTGACACCCGGAATACTGAACGAGAAGCCCGGTGGAGATGCTGTGAGCTGGACGGTATATGGCTGGCTTCCGCTTGTAAACGAGAAAGAAAATGTGGCGCATTGACCGGGGCACAGCACTGCCGAACCACTCAAAGTACCCGCCGGCCCCTGGTTGACTGTGACCGTGGCTGAAGAGGTGGCTGTACATCCGGAGGAGTTGGTCACTGTCACAGTGTATGTGCCGCTCATCGTAAACGTGTTGACTGCATTCCCGGCGTTGTTGCCGCCACTCCACGCGTATGTTCCGCCAGTGCCGCCCCCTGAAGCTGTGAGGGTTACTGAGTTGCAGCCGGTGGTATTGCCAGAAATGCTCACGGCCGGAGGAGTACTGACAGTGATGGCCTGGGAAGAGGTTGCAGTACAGCCGTTGGCATCAGTGACTGTGACTATGTAGGTGCCGCTACTGCTAAAAGTATTGGCAGCCATATTGGGATTGCTGCCTCCATTCCAAAGGTAAGTGCCGTTGCTTCCGGCGCCTGAAGCGGTGAGTGTGATATCTCCGCAAGACGTCGTCGGGCCGGTGATCGAAGCAATGGGAGGGCTACTGAGCGTGACGATAGCTTCAGCAGTAGCCGTACAATTAGAAGTATTTGTGACAGTGACGATATAATTTCCACTTACGATAAAGGTATTTGTGGCATTTCCGGCGTTATTTCCTCCATTCCACTGGTAGGTGGCACCTGCCCCTCCACCTGAAGCGGTCAAAGTTACAGAGCTACAGCTGCTGTTATCTATTGTAATTACGGGCTGAGGGGTATTGTTGATTGTGAGGACCATCTGGTCAGATGGTGCAGGGCAGCCGGTATATGCCGGAGCGCCGGAATAGGTCAGAGTCACGGAGGAACCAGCTTCCGAAGCAGCGGGTGTGTAGGTCGCCTCCGGGTCTGCGGTGTTGGAAAAAGCACCTGCTCCTCCTGACCAGGTGCCTGTGCCTGTTCCCTCCATGTTCACCGGGTTGATACCGCAGATCGTCTGGTCAGGTCCGGCCATCAAGGTCGGGGTACCTGTAATATTCAATGTTTGAAAATAAAAGATCTCAGCTTGAGCTTTATTGGCAGCATAAACCCGAATTGTTAGTGTATTTCCATTCAATGGACCTTCTGTCCAGGTACCGGTAAAACTCGCAGCTGACGTTCCATGTACATACAAACTTTGTTCAAATGGGCCTCCATTCAAAGAGTACATAAACACCATCTGGTCATGTGAGTTATCCGGTTGAGATGTACCTTGACATCCAAAAATTGGCGCCGAGGGAGAGTCATCTTCGTATGATGTATTTGAATCTGCCGAATATGCCATGCTGATATTCACATTGGAGTAATTGGCAATATTCAAAGTGGCAAACTGAAAGTAAGCCGCCCCATCGCCTCCAGAGGGTGTACAACATACAGCCCCATCAATATTATTCACCACAAATTGATTGCCTTGCAGTCCAAAAAACGATGTACCACCACAGTTTACACCCACCTGGCTTGTCACCGGCAGGCAACCCGGCAAACCGGTGGCAATAGTTGTCTGTGCCGTTACCAGAGCATTTCCGGCAACTACCGCCAGGATGATGAAAAGTTTTCTGCAGGCAATTATGTTGATCCTATGATTTTCCATTGCTGTATGATTGATTGTCATTCAAAGGAGTAGGAATACAATTCCTTGCCTTTTGTGTTGATAAATGATACACTCAACTTTCGGTTTTTGCGTGGTCCTTTGACCTGAAATCTGGCAAAATTTCGTTCGCCAAAGATGCTTCCTTCCACCCTTAGGGTATTAGGCTCCTTGCTATGGTCGTATGTGCCTGATGTCAGTGCAGAAGAAGTCACATCATATATAGTAATGCCTCCGGGAGTGGTCAGCTTTGTGATTTCAGAGTGGTGCCGGTCTCCTGACAGAAAAATGACTCCTTCGATTTTTTTCTCATCGATAAATTCAATGATTTCTTTTCTCTCTTCCGCATAATTGGCAAAGTTTTCAAAGCCGGCAAAATCGCTCAAAAACTGACCTCCCACGGCCACAAACTTGAAAGGTGCCCGACTCTGCAACAAGGTCTCTTTCAGCCAGTAGCGCTGCTGCTCACCGAGTATCGTACCCCACGTGGTATCGACGGTGCGATACCAGCGGTCATCCAGCATGATAAACTGGCAATCATTCCACGCAAAGGCACTGGTTACCCCTTCAGTATGCCCTGCCCCGTAGGCTTCGGAGGGAAAAAAAGCACGGAAGGCATCTCTGGCGTGATATTTCAGAGGATACGTCCAGTCTGAATCATTGGGACCGTAATCATGGTCATCCCACGTAGCATAATGCGGCGTAGCAGCAAGAAAAGGCTGCAATTCGGCCAAAGAACGCGTATGGGTATGGCGATACAGAAGTCCTGAACGGCTTTCAAAATCTCCTTCCCGAAAATAGGTATTGTCACCCAACCACACCATCAGGTCTGGCTTTGCACTTAACATATGATCCAGGATTTCATATTCGCCGCCATAAGGCTTTCCGGGCCGGTCGAAGTCCGTATCGTTGATGTAAAAGCAAGATCCCGCTATGAAGGAAA
>JAJTEZ010000180.1 GCA_021298335.1 Saprospiraceae bacterium
CATCTCCCCTCTGACAATGCTCTTTTGCCTTGTGCACATTTGCTAAAAAACCTGCATCATCCAATTCCGACCATTCCTCTCCCTCCAATGTGCACCTGAAAGGTTGTACATCCTGCCTGCCAATCATATCCATCACCTGCCGGAGACCACTCTCTGATGCCGATGGCCTGTATTCAGTTACCTCCATAATTTCCCTGAAGTGATCAATCATAATGGTGTATCGGAACAAATCGTAGCGCATTCCCGGTATCACCGGCTGATCAGCACTTTCTTTCACCTTTCTGCTCTCCTTTCCACGCTCTATGGGCTGTTCCAGAAAAATTGTCGACATCTCAAACCCCGTATAACCAACCCACGCAAGATCCTGGCTCACTTCTTCCGAGCCCTGGCATTGAATCATCTGCTTGCTTTGTTCTACAAGATCAAACACAGACCCCGTAAGTGATAATTCCTGTTGCAAAAGTCCTCTGCCGGAAATTCTGCAAACGGAGCCATCTGCTTCCATGGTTGCAAGCGGCTCCATGAATAGAAACGACCTGCTATCCTGCCTGGAAGAATAATCCGCACTCTCAAGAAGGAGGATCTGGGGAAAATGTTCCCTCAACTTAATCAGCAATCCCACCGGTGTGGTCAAGTCGGAAAGCATCTTGATACGTTCTGTTTGTAAAGTAATCATCGAAAAAAAAATTAAAAAAAAAGCGGCTTACCAGGAGTCTGATAAGCCGCTTTTATATTTACGTATTTGCCAATACTACAGCATCTCAACTTCCTGGCGAGGAATTGAAAGAGTGCCACCAACGATTGACAATGAAATTCAAATTAAATACTTTAACACAAAGAAAACAGATATTTGGCAAACTGCCAAATTATTTTTTAGTTTTGTTATCTGCAATAAATTCATCGCAAAAACCAATACTATGCACAAATTAATGTCCCTTTTCCTGCTCGTAAGCTTTCTGCATTCATTCGCGCAGGGACAGTCTCCCTCTGCCGCAAGTTTGCGCACAACATCTTCACAGCGCAAAGAACTTGCCTCAAAATCCCTGCTCGGTGCAGTAGAAACAGCCAATATTGGACCTACCATCTTCAATGGTCGTGTTGCAGACATCGATGTAAATCCTGAAGACCCTACAGAATTTTTTGTGGCATACGCATCCGGAGGTTTGTGGTATACCCAAAACAATGGAACCACATTCACTCCTTTATTTCAACAGGAATCCGTGATGACTATCGGAGATATTGCCGTCGACTGGAATACAGGCATAGTATACCTGGGTTCAGGGGAACAGAACTCCTCAAGATCATCATACGCCGGAAATGGTGTGTACAAAAGTGCCGATAAAGGAAAAACCTGGAAGCATCTTGGTCTCGATGAAACCCATCATATCTCCAGAGTCATCATCCACCCCTCAAATCCTGACAAACTTTGGGTGGCAGCCCTGGGACACCTATACTCCAACAATGCAGAACGAGGTATCTTCATGTCGACAGACGGGGGAAACTCCTGGACTACCCCCCTGATGGTAAACGATTCAACAGGGGCATCAGACATTGTCATTCATCCTGAAAACCCTGATGTACTGTACGCAGCTACCTGGGAAAGAAGTCGCCGGGCCTGGCATTTTCAGGGTGCTGGAGCAGCATCAGCAATTTACAAGTCCACAGATGGCGGAATATCATGGCAAGCCATCAGTGGCCCGGAAAGCGGATTTGTTAACGGGAAAGGTACCGGACGCATAGGACTCGCGCTCACTGTAAAAGAACGGCAGGAATACCTGTTTGCAATTGTTGATAACAACCACCACAGGCCTGAGGTGGGTAGAAAGACGAATCCAAACGAACTTACCGTTGAACAACTCAAAGTGATGGATGCAGCCTCATTTTCCAAACTGGACCCTAAAAAACTCAAAGTCTTTATGGAAAATAACAGCTTTCCAAAAAAATATAAAGTCGAAGATCTCTTTCAACTCGTGAAGAATGGCAAAATCACGCCGGCACAGATTGCGACCTATAATAATGACGCCAATAGCAACCTGATGAACACACCCGTAATCGGAGCGGAAGTCTATCTCACTTCAAACCAGGGGAAAAACTGGACAAAAACCCATGCGTCATATCTGGATGACGTTTATTTTTCCTATGGCTATTATTTTGGCCAAATCAGGGTGCAGCCCGGAAATCCTGACAAATTGTATATTTTCGGAGTACCCATTCTGACATCCAACGACGGAGGCAAATCCTGGTCCAGCATCGACGGAGATAATGTACATTCCGATCATCATGCACTCTGGCTCAACCCAAAGCGTCCCGGTCACCTCATCAACGGCAACGACGGAGGAGTCAACATTTCTTACGATGACGGGAAAAGCTGGATGAAGTGTACCCACCCGGAAGTTGGACAGTTTTATTCTATCAACGTAGATAATGCCGAACCATACAACGTATACGGTGGCACGCAGGACAATGGTGTCTGGATGGGAAGCCACCAGTACACCAATTCAACATCCTGGCAATCTAGCGGTGACTACCCCTACAAATCTATCATGGGAGGAGATGGCATGCAGGTGCAAATTGACAACAGAGATAATACCACCATCTACACCGGATTTCAGTTTGGCAACTACTTCCGGATCAACAAAGCAAAAAGAGACAGGGCGATGATCACCCCCCGACACGATGTGGGCCAACCGCCTTACCGTTGGAACTGGATGACACCCATCCTGTTGTCGGCTCACAATCAGGACATTCTCTACATGGGCAGCCAGAAGGTATTACGGTCCATGAACCAGGGCAAAGAATTTACCGAAATATCACCCGATCTCACCCAGGGAGTCAGGGAAGGCAATGTCCCATTTGGAACAATTACAACAATCGATGAATCAAAACTTCGGTTCGGCCTGATTTATGCTGGGACTGACGATGGTTTGGTCCACGTTACAAGAGATGGGGGCACTAGCTGGCAGCGTATTTCAGACAACCTGCCTGCTGGGTTGTGGGTGTCGAGGGTCCAGGCATCTGCGTTTGACGAAAGTACTGTGTACGTGACACTCAATGGATATCGAAATGATATTTTTCTTCCTTACGTCTATCGCTCTGATGATTATGGAGCTACATGGGCCTCCATTGCTGCAGGCCTACCTAACGAACCCGTGAATGTCCTGAAAGAAGACCCAGCAGACAGAGACATCCTGTATGTGGGCACAGACCATGGATTGTGGGTGAGTCTTGATAGAGGCGTGACATATCACTCTTTTTCGGATGAACTGCCTCGTACTCCTGTACACGATCTCGTCATTCAGAAACAGGCCAGGCATTTGATTGTAGGTACACATGGACGGTCGATGTATAAAATGAAGATAGGAAACCTACCTGTATTGAAAAAGAAACTGACGGAAGAACTGCTTGTTTTTTCCACTGAAGAATTCAGGTACAGACAGGAGTGGGGTAAAATCCGGAATGGGTTTACACCAGCAGTAAAAGGAGAAGGCAGCTTGGAAGCGTTTAGCACACAGCCTGCCGAGGGAAGATTGGAAATACTATTGGAAAATGGTACAGTAGTCTCCTCGGAAACTGTATTGTTAAAAAGAGGCCTGGCGACGTATACTTTCTCATTTGCGGTTTCCAGGGATAAAGTGTCTGAGTTTGCAAAATGGTTTGCTACATCAGAGTGGGCAAAGACCGGAAATACGTATAGCACAGCTGATGATGGACTGGTTTACATCACACCGGGAAAATATACGGTACAACTCACACAGGGAAAGCATACGGTCAAAACATCGTTTGTAGTGACAGATAAATAGATCCAGGCAATATTACTTTTTGTCCTTATCCCCAAATGTGTATTCACTGTTATTAATGGAATATGCTTCCTTTTTGATGGATGTCGTTGTCCAGGTGGAAGTTTCCTTTTTACCTTCGGTTTGTGTGGCTGTGTATTCAAGCATGGCACCACCGTTTTTCTGGTATTGATTGGCAAAGGCGTAATCTGCCGGAGCAAACTGGCCCATATACACCGAGGACCGCTCATTCCAGAGAATCGGAACGTCTTTAGTCACATACATGAGCATTTCCATTTTGGGCGACACAACCCGGAATTCTTCGCATGTGTAACCCGCCACTTTTTTGGTTTTTCCGGTCTTTTGCATGTTAAAATCTCTGGTTGCATTCTGATTCTCAGTCACTGTCGATGCCATACTTTTTGAAAAACGGCTCACATTGGCAAAGGTCTGTGCCTGTTTCTTGCCTTTCTTGGATGTGGAATACATGACCATCGCGTCCTTTTCCAAATCCATGACAATCAGGCTGCTTTCATTATCCTTGTCTCTGGTTTCAATCCCATAAAAAGGCTGCTTCTGGCTGTAGAACATCACCATGTTGACTTTTTTGCCATCATATTCTGTCATTTCAATATCCTGTCGAATATCAAATGTGTAGGAAGGGGGTAAATCGACTGCCTCATTCATGCCCTGAAGAAACTCAGCATATGACTTGCCGGCTTTTTTCCAGTCAGCGTCCTTGCCCTGTTTGACTAAATCATGATAGGATTTTCTCATCATGGAATCAATGGACGTCTCAATTTCCTTTATTCATAAATGCGTCGTTGAATGCAATTTGGTCTTATATAAGTAACATAAAATAATTATGGTGGGAATATTTGATTTAATAATGTTAAACAATCAATATTTTAATCCCATAACACAAAAATAAATGTTATATTTAAATTCTAATTACAGGAAAAGAAATTATACTTCATGTTAGAAAGTATCTATCAATGTAGTAATGATGGAGAAATGCAGTTAAAAAATATAAGTTCCACAAAAAAAAACAGAAAAGATAAGTATCGAATAAGGGATAAAACATCCGATTCTAATCATCTTATGTCAGGCTTTTATAGGATTTGTTGACCTGACCTGAATGTTTCAAAACAAATCTTAAAAATTACAAATGTTTAAATATTCTAAAATGATTATTGTAAGTGCTATCATCCACAAAGAAATTGATAAAGTGTGGGAATGCTGGACTGAAGATCAGCATGTCATCCAATGGAATTTTACTTCTCCGGATTGGCATTGTCCAGTGGCCGCCAATGATTTGAGGATCGGGGGAGAGTTTCATTATGAAATAGCTTCTAAGGATGGTAGCGTAACATTTATATTCAGCGGCACTTACACTGATGTACAACCAAATCAAAAAATATGCTTTGTCCTGGAAGACGGCAGAAATGTGGAAGTCACCTTCGAAAAAGTTGATCAGTCTACCAGAGTAACTGAAAAATTTGAGCCTGAAGACGAGAACAGTTTCGAATTGCAACAGCAAGGCTGGCAGGCCATTCTGGATCAATTTGCTCAGTATGTTCAGGAAAAAGCCGTGTGATATTAAGCAAAATGTTCGTTTTGCATCCAAATCTCTCCGGGATATTACTGCCGTGAAGTAAGACACCCTCCTTTCACCACGATACTTGGACACTTCCATCAGTATCATGAGTTATGCCTAATGAGACTGGTATACCTATTTCGAACGTGTAAAAATTCTGCCTTAAGACAAAT
>JAJTEZ010000181.1 GCA_021298335.1 Saprospiraceae bacterium
CCCGGATGTGGTCTGCAATCACTCGGAATGCAATATCCTGTTTAGTATCCTGAAAATTGTATGATTGCGCTGTTATCCTGCTAACTTCATTGATTGTTCCCGAAAATACGTCTGTATCATAATTGCTTGATTTTTGCTGTATGACGCGAACCAGACGCTCAAAACCCATTCCTGTATCTACGTGCATGGCTGGCAAAGGTTCAAGTGTGCCATCGGCTTTTCGGTTGTACTGGATAAACACGTTATTCCAGATTTCAATCACCTGGGGATGATCTTTATTCACCAAAAGGTGACCGGGAATTTCTGCGCGCTCTTCGTCAGGCCGCATATCCACATGAATTTCACTGCAAGGACCACATGGGCCAGTGTCACCCATTTCCCAGAAGTTATCTTTTTTGTTACCGAAAACGATGTGATCCTTTGATACGTACTTCGACCATTCCTGTAGTGCAATCTTAGAAGGTGGGAGGTTTTCTGATGAATCTCCTTCAAACACCGAGACATACAACCTGTCTTTGGGTAGTTTATAGACCTCAGTCAATAGTTCCCAGCTCCAGGCAATGGCCTCTTGCTTAAAATAGTCGCCAATACTCCAGTTACCCAGCATTTCAAACATGGTATGGTGGTAAGTGTCAACTCCCACCTCTTCCAGATCATTGTGTTTGCCACTGACGCGCAAGCATTTCTGTGTATCTGCAATTCTTGGATTATCGGGGGTGCGGTTGCCGAGAAAAAAGTCCTTAAACTGGTTCATTCCCGCATTTGTAAACATCAGTGTGGGATCATCCTTTACTACAATTGGCGCTGATGGCACAATTTTGTGGTTTTTGGAAGCAAAAAAATCCAGAAACTTCTGTCGAATTTCGGTAGAGGTCATCAATGAAAACAATTTTATGTTTGATGTAAATTCAGGCCGCAAATATACGCGTTAATCAATAGAACTCTCAATTCTAAGCCCTACATTTGCTGAACCAAAAATGGAACAAACGAAATCAGTTGGCCGGAAATTGGGAAAAAATAAAAAAGGATCATATGCAGGAGAAAATCAAACAGCTCAGGGCATTGAAGCAAAAGGCGCTGGAAGGAGGGGGTACTGATAAAATCGCCAAGCAACATGAAAAGGGTAAGCTGACAGCCCGTGAGAGGATCCTCATCTTGCTGGACCGCGGTTCGTTTGAAGAAATCGGAATGTTGAAAGAGCATCGAAGCTATGATTTTGGTTTAGAAAAACAACAATTTTTGGGAGATGGGGTGGTCACAGGATATGGCCGTATTCAAGGCCGGCTCGTTTATGTGTACGCACAGGATTTTACCGTCTTTGGAGGGGCCCTGTCTGAAACTCATGCTGAAAAAATTTGCCGCATCATGGATCTGGCAATGCAAAACGGGGCTCCGGTCATTGGTCTCAATGATTCCGGAGGAGCACGCATCCAGGAAGGTGTAAACAGCCTGGATGGCTATGCCGACATTTTTTACCGAAACACCCGTGCTTCAGGAGTAATACCCCAACTTTCTGCCATCATGGGCCCCTGTGCCGGAGGAGCTGTGTATTCGCCAGCCATCACAGACCTCATCATTATGGTGGAAAACTCATCTTATATGTTTGTGACAGGCCCTAACGTAGTTCGGACAGTCACAAATGAAGAGGTGAGTTCCGAAGACCTCGGTGGTGCGTTTGCTCATGCCACCAAAAGCGGAGTGACTCACCTCACAGCATCCAATGATCTCGACTGTCTTCAAAAAATTCGTAGGCTGCTTTCATATCTGCCTCAAAATCATAGGGAAAAAGCGGCAGATGTACCTTATACTTTTTCGGATGAAGCCAGAGAAAATCTGGAAACCATCATACCTGCTAACCCTATGCAGCCTTACGATATGAAGGCAATCATCCGGGAAATCTGTGATGAAGATAGCTTTTTTGAAATTCACGAAAAATATGCGGAAAACATCGTAGTCGGATTTGCAAGAATGGCAGGAAAAAGCCTTGGAATTGTGGCAAACCAACCCTATGCGCTGGCAGGAGTACTCGATGTGGAAAGTTCTAAAAAAGGTGCCCGTTTTGTGCGCTTTTGCGATTGTTTTAACATACCTCTTCTGGTACTGGTTGACGTACCCGGATTCCTTCCCGGTACTGATCAGGAATGGAATGGTATCATTACCAATGGGGCAAAATTACTTTATGCATTCAGTGAAGCTGTCGTGCCAAGGGTCACTGTCATCACGCGCAAAGCTTATGGTGGTGCCTACGTCGTGATGAACTCAAAACACATTGGAGCAGACATGAATTTTGCCTGGCCAACTGCAGAAATTGCCGTAATGGGTACTAAAGGCGCGAGTGAAATTATTTTCAAAAATGAAATTGCCAGATCCGCAGATCCTAAAGCAAGTCTGGCAACGAAAGAAAAGGAATATCAGGAGAAATTTGCTAACCCCTACAAAGCTGCTGCCAGAGGGATCGTGGATGAAGTCATCGAACCCAAAGAAACCCGTCGAAAATTAATCCGTGCCTTTGCTATGCTTGAACAAAAACATGATCAGCTGCCTCAAAAAAAGCACGGAAACATACCATTATAATATTTTTTCACAATGTATTGATAGAAAAAAGAAGTTATGTCACCCATTCAGGTTTTTGTTACAGGAGGTACTTTTGATAAGGAATATAATTACATCACAGGCCAGTTGTATTTTAAAGATTCCCACCTTCATGAAATGTTTGACAGGGGAAGATGTACACTGGATATCGACCTGAAAACATTGATGATGGTGGACAGTATGGAAATGACTGATCCGGACCGGGAGATGATCGTGTATGCCTGTAAAAAAAGTGAATCCTCCAGAATTGTTATTACTCACGGCACTGATACGATGGTTCAAACTGCTGCCATTATTGCACAACACAAAATCGACAAGACGATTGTGTTGACAGGAGCAATGATACCTTATGCGTTTGGAAATTCTTCAGATGGTTTTTTTAATTTAGGTGCATCTCTCGCGTTTGTACAAATATTACCTCCTGGAGTTTTCATAGCGATGAATGGCAGGTTTTTCGCCTGGGATACTGTCATAAAAAATACAAAAACCGGCTTTTTTGAAGAATTATGACCCTATAACTTATGGCACTATAATTGCACTGTAAGTTAAACTATTTGTTACTTTAAAATGTTAAGTACATTCTTATACCCATTGTATAGTACTAGACACTCAAGTATAAGGCAATCTAATTATTTAAAAAGTAATAAGCATAAATTCCAATCGTAATGTTTTATTATATAATTATACTTCATTACGTTATACATATTTTAAAATAATAACCGATAGTTGAATTCATGGACACACTAACACAAGCAAACGTACTGGAAGTTTCTAAATTATCGGCTGAAGCGTTGAGAGAATTTTTTCATGGAAATTATCTTGCGTTGAGAGTTCCGGAATTTTGCCTCCACTATGCTGAAATCGTGGCAAATTTGCGAAACAAAATGTCAGAATTTACACATTACAGGATGGCTGAAGATGTGGCTGTAAAAAAAATTGGTTTTACAATCTTTGAAACAGAAAATAAGCCTGAACATCTGCAACATTATTTTCAACATGCCACTGTATATTCAGAAAAAATAAGAAACCTATGTCATCCATACCAGAACCCTATGGATACATTTCATATTCTGCTGGATGAAAACTGGCCTGCTGGTGCGAATCTGGAGTCGTGCAGCATGGGAAAAATGACGCCTTGTATTTTCAGATTACTGGAAGCAGACTATTCAGATGGTCTGCCGGCACATCAGGATGTTTTGTCAAGAGACCTGCCAAAAGAACTGAAATTTATCACCCTTCTTGCGCAAGCTGCTGGAAACATTTATTTGAGCCTGCCGGAAGAAGGAGGCGAGCTGCTTCTATGGGATATCAAACCTGATTATGAAGAATATGAAGCTCTCAAAGAACACAGACATGATTTTATAGATACCTCAAAACTATCGTCCGAACCTATCGTCATGAAACCAAGAAATGGTGAATTGATTTTATTCAGAAGCGACCACATCCATGCCGTAAGTTCTGCAAAAAACGTAAACCGAATTGCACTTTCCTGCTTTGTTGGATATTATGGTGACGACCAGCCCCTGACATACTGGGCATAAATGCAGGCGTAAAACATGCCTTTTCACATAGCCATTAGAAAAACTTTCCGCAATAGTTAAACTTTTCTTCGGAATACAGGTTAGTTTTGGATCCCTCCCCAAAGTAAATACCTGTATTCATGGATGTTTTTTTCAGATACCTCAAAAACTATAAAGGCTTAATCTTACTTGCACTCGTTCTTGCTGCAATCAACCAGGTATTTTCCCTGCTGGATCCTTATATTTTCGGACAAATCATTGACAGGTACGCCTCAAAACCGGAAGCTTACCAGGAAAGTGAATTTATCAAAGGGGTCGGCTTATTAATTCTTGCAGCCATCGGCGTGGCAATGGTAAGTCGGATTGCAAAAGCCTTCCAGGACTATGTAACAAATCTGATAATACAGCAATTCGGAGCCAGGGTCTATACTGACGGCCTCAAACACTCGTTGCAATTACCGTTCTCTGAAAAGTTTATCTCAAACGCAGTCAACGTAATTTTCGTGTCTATTGTCGGAATCGTCTTCGTGGTGATTTATGCGATGATGGTCGAGCCTGTCCTCGTTCCGATTTATTTTGGGGCATCAGCATTGCTCTTTTTACTTACGAATTTTCTAAGCAAGAAAATTAAAGCAATACAAAAAAACATCGTAAAGGAAACAAATATCCTGGCGGGGGCCACTACTGAGAGTTTGCGGAATATCGAACTGATAAAAAGTCTTGGATTGACAGATCAGGAAGTAAACAGATTGAATGCAACAACTCAGAAAATCCTTCAACTTGAGCTAAAAAAAGTAAGAGGCATACGCAGTATCAGCTTTGCACAGGGTACGTTTGTCAATTTGCTTCGGCAGTCAATTATGTACTTTTTATTATATCTTATCTTCAAGGATGAATTGAGCGTAGGACAATTGATGACATTGCAATTTTATAGTTTTTTTATTTTCGGACCACTTCAGGAAATGGGAAATGTCGTGCTATCCTATCGTGAAGCCGAGGCGTCACTGTATAACTTTAAAAATATTTTATCTTCACCAATTGAGGCAGTTCCTGAACACCCGAAACAAATTGGAGAACTGCAAACATTTGCATTTCAGGATGTACACTTCACCCACAAATCAGGTACCAATCCTGCCCTAGAAAATATATGCTTCACCGTAAAGAAGGGTGAAACTATAGCATTTGTAGGACCGTCGGGGGCTGGAAAAACCACTTTGGTTAAGCTGCTCGTTGGTCTCTACCGTGCCGAAACAGGGCAGATTTTATACAACGGAATTTCCTCGCAGGAAATCAATATGGAAGAATTAAGGTCTCAGATTGGATTTGTAACTCAGGATACGCAACTTTTTTCCGGCACAATCAAAGAAAATCTTCTCTTTGTAAATCCTGGGGCCACCGATGATGAAATCCAGGAAGTACTGGAAATGGCAGCCTGTCAGTCACTTCTTGCAAGAAGTGAGCACGGCATAATGTCGGTCATCGGCGAAGGAGGTATTAAAATTTCAGGTGGTGAAAAACAACGACTGTCGATTGCCCGGGCTCTTCTTCGAAAGCCAAAGCTAATTGTTTTTGATGAAGCAACATCAGCTCTGGATTCCATTACCGAAAATGATATTACCGTGACTATTCAAAAGATTTCAGCCCGAAAAGAACATATTCTTGTCTTAATAGCTCACAGACTTTCCACAATTATGCATGCAAACCGGATTTTTGTCCTTGAAAAAGGAAATGTTGTGGAAACCGGCAGTCACGAAAGTCTATTACAGGAAAAAGGGCTTTACTATGCTATGTGGCGACAGCAAATTGGGGAACGCGCCATTACTTTATCCAACTAATCCGAGAAGTAAATTTTTAAAATTCGGTATCAATCCGAATCCGGTAGCTTTTTATGAACAAATAAGTTATATAATTATTTATAATACATTATTATTCAGTATTATAAATATAA
>JAJTEZ010000182.1 GCA_021298335.1 Saprospiraceae bacterium
GGATGATGTACTTTCTGATTCATGGGACTCTTCCTGTTGCTGATCTTTTGATCTCAATAAGTTGCGGAGAAAAGACTTGGATTTGTCTGTCAGGATTTCATCTCCTGCCATGACTTTGTCAAGTATTTCCAGCAAAACTGATACGCGGGCGTCTGTTTCAAAAAACTTATTGATGACTACCACCTTTGTGTTTTCGACTATGCAATACCCTGAATTAAAATGTCCCTTTTCATATCTGACCAGATAATCGAGTTCCTTAAACACCTGTTCCAGCTTTTGCAGCGTGGGCTTTGTATATCGATTCATTTTTTCGGGGGTATGACGTATCTTTGCGCAAAGATAGTTCAAACACGGTGCATGCGTAAACAAATGATTCAGATTTGGAAGATGAAAATAATTCCGACGGTAAAGTTCGGAACATTGACAAAACTCACCGTTATCAAAAATCTGGTACTCCTTTGTGTCATGTTGCACAACCCTGTTGATTCGTTTTCTCAGCGGTTTAAGGCTGCAGCCATCGTCGGCATGAATGCATCACAGATAGATGGTGATAATTTGTACGGCTTTAAAAAACTGGGCCTGCAGGCAGGAGGGCGCTTGTCTTATCAAAACAGCAAAGTTGTCGATATTGCACTTGAAATGCTTTACAGCCAGAGAGGATCAGCAGTCAACTATTTCAGTAACGCCCCAGAAGACAAAATTGACCTCCGGTATCTGGAATTACCTCTGGTGTTATCATTGCGTGACTGGTACATTGAAGAGGGTAAGTATTATAAAGTTCGTGCAGAGGGTGGATTGTCCTACGGATACCTGTTTGGAGTTAGAACTCCCGGATACCCTGAAGAAAATTTTCGCCGCCATGACGTGAGCTGGCTGGTAGCCGCTGGCATCCAACTCAACCGATGGGCTGGATTTTCCTTAAGATATACCTCGTCGCTGGGTAAGATGTACAAAGACCCGTTTTCCGGATCTGCAATATTACACGGCTATTTTCTGACACTCAGGGGTGAATTTACCCTGTAAAACCTCGTTGCCATGAGTTTACGGACTTTGATATTTTTTCTATTCTGCTTCAGTTTTTCATCCTGTAAAAAGCAAGGGGGGCCAGCAAAAGAAGGAACTCCTGTTTCGGAGCCAGGCCTGCCTTCCGTTCCATCCGAGATTCTAAACCAACTGATGGATGAATGTACAGGTATCGATTATGTATTTAATGAATTGCCTTTTAGTCTGAGCTTTCAGGAAGAGCCGGGCATTGATCAGAATATCGCATTCATTGACCCTTATGTGCCTGTTGGACTGATTCCGCCGGGATGTAAGCCTTTGGCGAGAAAACTTTTTCTGATCAAAGGAGAAATCGCCTACGAAGCCGATGTTTATTATAGTGGCAAATGTCAGTTTTATGTCTTCATAGGTAAGGACAAAAAGCCCCAGTATGCCAATGGCATGACCCGGGCAGGCATAGAATACTATAAGCAAGTATTTCAGCAGGCACAGGGAATGGGACAGCAAACGCAATAATTGCCTATCAATTGCATTGGTGATTCAGGATGGAAGAGCAAACCGTTTTTACTGACTAAAATGCGTAACCGAATTTGAAGAGCTGTCATAGTAAATAGTAAGCCCTTATTTCACAAGTCAAAATCAGATACCATGCAACATCTCTCACATGCAGAAAAAGCAGCACACTGGATGACCCGGATTCGAAAGAATGCCCCCAAGATTCTGAAGAATACTATGGTTTCAGGCATCGCAGTTTTCGTCGTAAGTTATGGTGGATTGTATTTGGCCATCCGTTTTTTTCCTGAGCTATTTATAGAATATATCAGCCCTGTCTTTAATTCCGACGGAAGCCGGGATGTGTATTTTTATCTACATCCTTTCATTCTGACTCTTTCATTATCGGTCTTCTGGAGTCGTTTTGGACGGATGTTTGAGGGCAATACCTTTCAGATTGCTGCAGAATTTTCTGTTGTGTATACCTTTGTTGCACTTGTTCCCATTTTATGGATCACCTATTCGGCGATGGAGGTCGGATTCAGAATGGTGGCGACCTGGATTGTCTATGGGCTATTCCAGTGTTTTATTGCAGGATTTTGTTTGACGAGCATTGACCCTCAGGAAGCCGAAGCATAAAGGCGATTGCAAACGCAAAAACATGCTAAAAAGTTCCCTTCGTGTAGGAAATCCTTTTCAGTTGGAGCACAAAATGTACAACCATTTGGTCTTCCACTTTAATTGCGCCGCCAAGTTTGCTGGGAGGTTTAAGGTTAAAATCTGTGAGTTTGATGCTTTTCGATCCCCTGAGTTCAATTTCTGATTCATTCAATCGTTTTGATATGCATTGAATCTGGAATTTCTGGGTTGTTCCTGCCAGGGAAATCTCTGCTAAGCCATTGAGAGTAGCGATACCAACTGGCTGATTGAGCATCTTTGAAAACTGCCTGAATTCAATAAATAGGAAAGGAAATTCTTCCTGTTTGAGTGTTTTCTGCAAATCTTTCGTCATCATCTTCATGCCGCAATCAAACCTGTTGACGGGGATGGCAATTCTACTTTTGACGTTTATTATTTCTGCTGCCCTCGTGGCTTCACAAATCAGGGTGTCTGGCTTTCCGTATGAGTCGATAGTACAGGTAAACAGGTTTACGTTTGTTTTACCATCCACCTTCAGGCTGCTGGCACTTTTCACAAGCCAGATTTCCTTTTGAGGAAGCATATATTGAGCTCGTGTACCAAAAAGAAAGACACATAGAAATAAACAGAAAATGGTACTTAGCCTCGATATCATTGCACAAAATTACAAAATAGACTAATGCAACATATGAAAAAAGCGGACCTGCAACTTTCGTGCAGACCCGCCTTCCTCTAGTATAAAATCATATGGAATGTACCGCAATCAGAAACCTACAACCGCTTCGATTACCAGACCGCTAAATTTGCCTCCATTGCGAATATCGGTTCCTTTAAATCCATCATATTGCTGGTTTACATATTCGCCCTTTAACAGGAGGTTTTTTGTTGGAAACCAGCCTGCAGCTAATGCAAGTCTGGTAATATCTACATCTGTTGTGTATCCGCTCAGTCTGCTTGTGACAGTGTTGTATTTTGCACCTACAAACATTTGCTCATCCTTCAGGAATCTATAGATAACTTCTCCAGCTACCTGCGTGGTTTTTCTGTTTGCACCATCATAAGCATCGGGCTTTTCATTGACCGTTTTACCTATTGCAGATTCAAAAGTTCCAAATAACTCGAGTCCTTTATATTTGACAAATGGGTTGATGATGAATGTTGTCAGTGTATTGCTCATGCCTGGGTTAAATCGTCCGCTGAATGCTTCTGATGTGCCATTGGTTGAAGCAGCGGCTTCCATGACAGCAAAATATGCAGATCCCGTCCTGTCGCCACCAAAGAGTGTCAAAGCTGGAGAAGAACTATTGTGGTACAAAGAACCGCTCAATCGGATTCTGAAATCATTCACTGACTTGTCATAAGCTGCCTTCACGATAATAGAAGGCGTTTTTGTCTTGATTGAGTCAGTTTTTCCCGTGCCATACAATGGAGCCAGGGAATAATCCCGGATATTGTTGCGGATGAGACCATTTGTCAACCCCACCATTGCCATGAAGCCATCAGCGGGGAACACATACAGCTCACCGCCGATTTCTGTTGCAAATTCATCCATGATATTGTTATCGGCAAACGCATTGAAAATGGCATTACCTCCGTCTGATCTTCTGAAATGGGTATCGCCATAGTTGATTTCCATGTGACCAATTTTGGCACGGAAGTATTTTGTATACCATTCAGGATTTCCGAACATAGGCAATTTATCGATTTGGATATACCCACCTTTTACCCAAAATTCATTGTGGTGACGAGAAGCCATGTAGTTTTCCAGAAAAATTCTGATACCGTCACCTAGTTGTACGTCAAAGTTCAGGTTGGCAGCTGCAAGATTAAAGCCATTCCCCAAAGGGTATAATGCCAGTTTCTTTGCTTTGGAAGTGTCTACGTTTTCATGGCTCAGCATCTGATATCCTTGACGGAAGCTGCCTCCAATCTGGAGTTTAAATCCGTCATAAGTAGTTTCGTTCATTTTTGAAGGTTCATACACATTGATCCCTGACTTATCGTATGCTCGGCTATACTGAATCTGGGCCTGAGCTTCCAACACAATCAGAATCACGAGAGCCATTCCGAATAATTTGCTAAAGGTTTTCATAATATTTTAATTAAGAGGTGAAAAAAATGGTTTCTATATGGTTATTTGTTGAGGTTGAGGTCGAAAGAAAGTGTGATATCATTCCCTGTTTTGATGGTGCCCATCATAAAGGAAGGAGGCTCCATTCCATATTCTTTCATACTGATTTTTTTATCGCCTTTGACCTGAATCGAATGATCCGGCTTTCTGGTCAGTGTAGCCTGTAAATCAGTATCAAGCGTTTTTCCGGCAATGGTAAGTTTCATGCTACCTTTCAAAGAGTACGTTTTATTGTCCTTGGTTGACAACACAGCATCTTTCAGCACAGCACAATCTCCAGATGCTGATTTCATTGTCCAGTCATGCATGGTTGAGGTACCGGCAACTGTCAGATTGATATTGTTTTTCGCACCATACTTTATCTGAGAAAATCCGGGAACCAGCAGAAAAAGTGACAGCGAGATTGCTACAATGTGTCGAAGTTGGTGTGAAGTGCTCATATCGTATAAACTTTTGTTGTCATTGAAATACGATACAAGATTAGGGCGATATCACAGGCCTTCAGATGACCTCCGTTATTTTAAAACATGATCTTTATTAGCTTTTTTAAATAAGGCAAACAAGGTCAACTCCTCTCAGGGTATGAATTCAAAATGAAATCAGGACAAAAACTCCGAATTACAGGTATTGGAATAATGTTTTCCTGCACTATTCTTCCTCAGGAGATGCGGGCGGATACAGGGTTTTAATTTTGTCAAACATATCGTTGACCTTGTACATTTCATCAATAGTTTCGTCAAAATAGAAGAATATCTGCGGTATCCTGCGCACCTGTTGGCGGATTCTGGCTGCAAGTGCCTGCTTTAGTACGTGCGTATGGTTGGTAATCTGTCTTAGTACAGCTTCTTTGTCATTTGTCTGAAAAATGCTCAGGTAGATTTTTGCCTGCGCAAGATCGGGAGTGACTTTCACCTGGGTGACTGTGACGAAAGCATCTCCAAAGATATAGGGTCCTTGTTCCTGAAAAATCGGAGCAAAATTTCTTTTGATTAATTCACTTATCTGAGACTGTCGTTTTGAATCCATATGGTTGAATATGCTGCAAATGTAGTAATTTTGCGCGAGTTGCAGAGGAAACCATGGCAGCTAAAAAACAATTAACAGAGATAGTTTCTTTACACGAAAGCCTGTGCACATCGAAGCACTTTTCCAAACTGTAAAGGTATTGTCCGGAAGTAAAATCCTTTACTCAGCATGAATGGCCGTTCTGACATTCTTGAAACTCCCATCGAATACGTCAAGGGCATAGGCCCTTCCCGTGGCGATATGTTAAGGAAAGAACTGGGTATACACACTATACAGGATTTACTTTTTGCTTTTCCATTCAGATACATAGACAGAACTACGTTTTATTTAATAAAGGATCTGACCGGTGAAGGAGACAGCATCCAGTTGAAAGGAACATTGATTTCACTGGAAAAGATCAAAGGAAAAAACCAGCGAACACGTCTTACCGGAATGTTAAAAGACAGCACTGGATTTCTGGAACTTGTCTGGTTTCAGGGAGCATCGTGGCTGGAAAAGACGTTGGTTGTAGGAGAGGAATACATTGTGTTTGGAAAAATGTCAGTGTTTGGGGGTAAGAAAACAATGGCTCACCCTGAAATGGAACTGATGTCTGAAGCAGGGACTGCTATGTCAAAAACGTTTGATCCGGTCTATTCCAGCACTGAAAAACTCGACGCCAAAGGTATAGATAGCAAATCAAGGCGTAAAATTTTACGCCCCCTGTTATTGTCGTTACAAGAATATGACTTAGCAGAAACTTTGCCACCCTATTTGGTGAAACAACTTCATTTTTGCACACGACTGGAGGCAATGCGCTGGATTCATTTTCCCGAAAACGAAAAACAGCGGGAACAGGCTGGAAATCGAATCAAATTTGAAGAATTTTTCTATGTACAATTGCGCCTTCTTCAATCCAAGCAATATCGGCAGTTTAAATATAAAAGTGTTCCTTTCTTGAAGGTGGGTGATATTTTTCACACTTTTTACCAACATAAGCTGCCCTTTGCACTAACTGACGCACAAAAAAAAGTGATCAAGGAAATTCGAGGTGACCTGGCTCAGCCAAGACAAATGAATCGTCTCCTACAAGGCGATGTAGGTAGTGGTAAAACAATTGTAGCTCTGTTGACCATGTTGCTTGCCATTGACAATGGCTTTCAATGCTGTCTGATGGCACCTACTGAAATCCTGGCGCAACAGCATTATGCTTCTATCAAAGAACTCCTGGGTGACTTACTCGTTGAAGTGGCATTTCTTTCGGGAAGTGTCAAAGGGAAAAAACGACAGATAGTTCTCGACGGACTGGGTGACGGAAAAATCAACATCGTGATCGGGACACATGCATTGCTGGAAGATCCTGTCAACTTTGCACATTTGGGATTGGCAATTGTAGATGAACAACACCGCTTTGGCGTTGCACAGCGAGCTCGGTTGTGGAAAAAAAATGATCAGTTTGTGCCCCATGTTTTAGTGATGACCGCCACTCCTATCCCCAGAACACTCGCGATGACTCTGTATGGTGATCTGGATGTCTCCGTCATAGACAGCTTACCTCCCGGCAGAAAGGAAATCAAGACGATACACAAGTATGAATCTGCACGACCACAGTTGATTCAATTTATGCACGCAGAGATTGCAAAAGGCCGTCAGATTTATATCGTTTATCCGCTGATTGAGGAGTCGGAGAAGCTGGATCTTCAAAACCTCAATGATGGGTATGAACGCCTATTGCAGTATTTTCCTCAGCCGAATTTTCAAATCAGCGTAGTCCACGGCAGAATGAAAGCAGCTGAAAAAGACTGGGAGATGCAGCGTTTTATCGAACGAAAAACGCAGATCATGGTAGCAACTACTGTCATCGAAGTTGGAGTCAATGTGCCCAATGCATCGGTCATGATCATTGAAAATACGGAACGTTTTGGTTTATCACAACTGCATCAATTGCGAGGACGTGTGGGGCGCGGAGCGGAACAGTCCTATTGTATTCTGATGTCAGACACAAAATTATCCAAAGAAAGCAGGGAAAGAATTGCCACGATGGTGCGTACGAATAATGGTTTTGACATCGCGGAGGCAGATTTACGTTTACGAGGTCCGGGAGACATCCAGGGAACGCAGCAAAGTGGAGTCATTGATTTCAAGCTGTTACAAATCAATAAAGATCAGGGTATCATGCAAATTGCCCGTCAAATTGCTCTGGATATCATGTCCAAAGATCCGCTTCTGGACCTTTCTGAACATGTAAACATTCGTCAAACAGTCATAAAATTGAGGCAAAAATTCAAAGACTGGGGTAGGATTTCCTGAAAGCACCGCATATTTCTGAAATTTTCGGCAAAGCTGCATGCCTGAATCTTTACAGGACGTTATCTTTACAAGAAGGAATGAATAGTTATGATTTTAGAAAAAGAGAGCCGGATTGAGGCGTTTCGAAACTCACTGAAGGAAAAAATTCACTGTGAGATTCTGACGGATGATTTATCGAGAGGTATCTACGCAACAGATGCTTCACTGTATCAGGTGTTACCCCTTGCGGTTGCAGTTCCCGAAACAGAAGATGACGTCAAGCTAATAGTGCAGAAGGCTGCGGAGTTCAAGCTTCCCCTACTTCCCAGAGGAAGCGCCACATCTCTGGCTGGACAGACCACCAATGAAGCCATCATTCTTGACTTTACAACGCATTTCAGCAGAATTATACAGATAGACCCGGTTGGCCGGACAGCGCGAATTCAACCAGGTGTTGTTCGTGACCAGCTCAATGCAGAAGCCAGAGAATTTGGACTACATTTTGCACCGGATCCGGCTACTTCCAGCCGAGCTACCATCGGAGGTATGATTGCCAATAACTCTTCAGGAACCAAGAGCATCAAATACGGCAAAACGATAGACCATATCGTTGCGCTCAAAGTGCTGCTTTCTGATGGAACTTTACTCGAGCTGGGGCAACTGACTGAAGAAGAATGGCAACGTAAATCCCGCCTTCCAGGTAGGGAAGGTGAAATTTATCACAAGTTCAGAGAACTGATATTTACACATCATCAGGCCATAGAGGCGGCTTATCCAAAGGTGATGAGGCGTGTACAGGGCTATCCTTTGGATGAATTTTTACAATTTGATAGCTGGAACCTGGCAAAACTTTTTGCAGGATCTGAAGGAAGCCTGGGAATCATCCTGGAGGCTACGGTGCAGCTTGAACCCATTCCCAGATTTAAGGCAGCGTTTACGGTACATTATGCGGACAGGATGTCAGCCATTCGGGAAGTCCCTCAAATGATTGCCTTCGACCCTGCAGCAATTGAGATGCTTGATTTTAATGTATTTGCACAGAGTCGGAAAA
>JAJTEZ010000183.1 GCA_021298335.1 Saprospiraceae bacterium
ATTAGGCTTCAGCCTGAAACTGGAGTCGATGACCACCGGGCCACGACTGCTGAATCCGGCAATATTGTCTTCGCGGGTAGTAGCACCAACTGAAAATGATGGTTCAAAAAATGCCGGAGGACCAGTGACACTTCCACAGCCCTGGCTACCGCTGTTGCCGGCAGAGACCACCACCACCACTCCGGATGCCTTCAGATTGGAGACGATCTCATTCATCATACCCAGATTGGACAGGTTGCAACCTTCCTCTTCGGAGCAATACCAGGAATTATTGATCACATGAGGGGACTTTGACGGATCCGCATTTTCACCCTTTTCGTCGAAAGGCGCCAAAAACCACTCAAAACATTCCATGTATGTGGATGGCTGACCCCAGCCCCTGTCCATGTTGCGGCATGCTATCCAGGATGCCTCCGGAGCCACTCCAATGCTGTTGGCATCATCTTCCCCCACCATCGTACCCATGGTATGCGTACCGTGATTATCATCATCGCATGGTTCGCTAGTAGAATAGCCGCACGGGTTCAGGTCTGTTTCCGGAAAGCGCGGATTATTTTTATGGATGGCATCATGCCAGTGATAGCGATGATCCACCCGGATACTGTCGATATACCCCTTGTATTTGCGATAAATAGGCGATACCTTCCAGTCATAACCGGTATCCTGCCCGGCAACCACTACTCCTTTTCCCCGAATGCCCATTTGCCACACAGAATCCGCCTTGATCATCTGTAATCCCCATTCAGGTTCTGCTCCCCTGGCATTGTTTGCGGACCTGTCTACTTCGTATTGCAGCATTTTCACAGGTGCGTCGTCGATGATGCGTTCAATATCCTTTCGGGCAACAAGCGCATCCAGCAGAGCCTGGTCTACTGTAAGGCTGATCGCGTTCGTCACATAAAATGAGCGAAATGGGCGCCCCTGCTCAGTCAAATAGCGGGTAAGATCTGCCTGACTCTTTTGCGCGTGATTCACCAATGCAGTGTACACATGTGTAGCCCGTGATAATTTGGATTGAAACGGCAGCGGTTTATGAAAAACCAGCCTGTCTTTCATCAGGACAATACATGGCGCCTTCCCGTCCACAGCAACCTTGTCTGAAAGAGACAGGTCGACAAGGACAGATTGATTCTGACCGAACAAGCTGCTTATGGCGCAGCATAACATCAGTAAAATTGGAAACATCATTCGCATAAGGACATACAATTTGCAGGTAAAGATAGTTGTTTCCGTATCAACATGCTGCATTACAGTGCCGCATTCAACCGATGAATTCTGTAGATTCAACAAAAAAAACCTCAGAACTTCTGCATCTGCCCAAATGTTATCCTATTTTTGTCACCAAATTTTGGCATCATTGAAAAAGAGCACAATCGTCCTGATTACAATATTTCTGGTGTTATTGCTGGATCAGATCTTAAAAATATACGTCAAAACTCACATTCACTACGGCGATGGCTTTGATATGCTGGGCCTCAGTTGGGCAAAAATTCATTTTGTCGAAAATGAAGGCATGGCTTTTGGACTGAGTTTTGGAGGTGTTACGGGAAAATACATTTTGAGCATTTTCCGCATTTTCATGGCAGCATTCCTGGTATATATCCTCAAAAAGCTGCTGGAAGCCAATGAAACGCCAGGCTTACTCATCAGTTTTTCACTGATTATTGCGGGTGCTATCGGCAATATCATTGATTCGTTGTTTTATGGCCTGATTTTTTCAGAATCCTATTTCCATGGTGGCCTTGCTGAACTATTTCCCGAAGGTGGAGGTTACGGAAGCTTTTTGACCGGAAAAGTAGTGGATATGCTATATTTCCCTCTCATAGATACCGTTCTTCCCGAGTGGATGCCCATCTGGGGTGGTGAAAGATTTGAATTTTTCAAACCGGTCTTCAACATCGCTGATTCTGCCATTACTTGCGGTGTCATCTCCATCCTGCTTTTTCACAGAAGATTTTTCCAGGCTGAATTGCCGTTGGATCAGAAAGAGTCAACCAGGCAGGAATCCGGATCACATGAGGAAGTTCACCCCTCTGATCCCAACCAACAGGAAGATACAATAGCACAGGTGTAAAATTCCTTTGGACAAACGAGCGACTTCACCGTAACCACATTACACAAAAAGAGAAAGACCGGTCTGTCATTCCGGCCTTTCTTCCTACAACTAACTGGTTTTCAAAACACTTGCTACTTCACTTCAATTGCTTTTGGATTTTCTGTTTTGACAGGGGTTTTCTTTAAAATGGTGACGCGTAAAATCCCATCCTTGTAGCTAGCATCCACTTTGTCATCAGCGATGTTTTCAGGCAGAGTAAACGCCCTGCTGAAAGATTCGTACCTGAACTCGCGCCTCAGGTAGTTACCCTTTTCATCCTTCTCCTCCTTTTCCTTTTTCTTTTCTGCTCGCACAGACAAAATGCTGTTGTGCAGTTCGATTTTGAAGTCTTCCTTCGCCATACCCGGCACAGCCATTTCGACCAGATAGTCATTATCAGTTTCTTTCAAATTTACGGATGGTAGAGTGTTGCCCAATCCAGTAAATGTTTTGTCATTCCAGTCGAAAAAATCCTTTGAAAAGAAATCGTCAAAGAACGCTGGAAAGAAAGGTGCTCTTTTTACTAAAGTGCTCATAAACCAAATTTTAATCGTGAATAATGTTCTTTCGATGCAAAGATGCGGGCACTCTCTTTCATGAGGAAATGACACCGGTCATCAGTCCAAATGATCTGAGTCCAGGGTCTGACTTCCTGAATCGAAGGTTAGGCGGTTAGACAGGCAGGTCATACCCATTTTTTTCATTACATTTGCACAAAACGGACCTATGCGGTTTTCGCAATATCATTTTGTGGAGGAGATCAAGGAAAATCTGGAGAAGCTGGGTTTTAAAAAGCCCACTGATATCCAGTATAAAAGCATCCCTTCCATACTCAAGGGCGAAGATTTGCTGGCGATTGCGCAGACAGGAACGGGAAAAACAGCAGCATTTGCCATCCCTGTACTGCATATACTGCACAGTAAAGTCAACAGGAAGCGTGAAGACGGCATCAAATGCATCGTGATGGTGCCTACCAGAGAACTGGCGATTCAAATTCACGAAGTCTTCCAAAAACTGGGGAAGGGCACGCGCGTCACGAGTTTTTCTGTGTTCGGGGGCGTAGAGCAGGCACCCCAGATAGCCAAACTGGAAAAAGGTATTGACATATTAATCACGACGCCTGGCCGGATGTTTGACCTGGTGAGCCAGGGATTTATTCATCTGAACAGGGTGGAAATCCTTGTTCTCGATGAGGCAGACCATATGCTGGACCGGGGGTTTATTGGTGATATCCGGCAACTGATCCGTTTTCTGCCACGAAAGCGGCAGACATTGTTTTTTTCGGCTACCATTGACGATGAAATCAAAGATCTGGCCTATTCACTGGTGCACAATCCCGTGCGCATCCAGGTATCTCCCAAAGATCCTGTGTCCAGGAATGTAGACCATTCGGTGGTCTTTGTGGCTATGGATGACAAGCGTTTTTTTCTCGAGCGACTGGTGCAGGAACATCCTGACAGCAAAATCCTGGTGTTTGTACGCACCAAAGTCCGATGTGAACGTGTGCAAGCGGCCATGGCCCGGGTGGGCATTGAATCCATTTTTATGCATGGCGGCAAGGTTCAGGAAGACAGATTGGAGGTCCTCAACCAGTTTCGCAGAGGAACAGTCAAACTGCTGATTGCGACGGATGTCAGTGCTCGAGGCATTGATATTCCGGATGTGGATTTTGTGGTCAATTACGATCTGCCGGAACATCCTGAAAACTATGTCCACAGGGTAGGACGGACAGGCCGAGGCATGAAAAAAGGCCTGGCTTACTCGTTTTGCGACGATGCAGAAAAACCATTGCTCACAGCCATTGAAGAATATATTGGCAAGCAGGTTAAGGTGCTTGCCCTGGCGAAGGAAGGGTATCGCGAAGTTGTGGACCTCTCTGCTGATACCATCCTGGACTTAAAAAAAATTGTGGCAGACCTGGAAACGCCACCCAATAAGCGGTATGGCGTCAAAAAGGCAAAGAAAATGAAGTAAACAATTCATTGGTCACGGCTTACACAACATCTGCAGGTATCCCGTTGGATTTACATCAATGAATGTAGTTGATGAGGTGTTTAGAGCAGAAATATTTGAGTCTGTAAAAACCTGAGTATTTCTGTTTACTGTACAAGCCGTTTTTTCGATAGAATTTGCATGATAGTTTTGAAATGCGTCTTCAAAGTCCTTATGTTTGGATGTAAATCTTTTTTTCGAGGTAAGCTTTCAATTCTTTTTCTCTGTTAAGGTTTTTGGGGAGTTTCACAGCCCGAATTATTTTTCAATTTAGGGGAAATGTCAAACCTACAAGAGTCATCCCAATTCCTTACTTTTACGTCACACTTTGATACTTTATGGGGCCCTTCCGCTTTTGCTTTCTCACTATTTTTTTCTGGTTATCATCGACTGTGGCATTGCTCGCCCAGGTGATCAATACCGGAGTGGCAGACACAATTGTCTCGATGAACCGCCACAATGAAGCCACTGTCAACCTGGCCATGCTGGACCTCAGGTACAATTCCAGCCGACTGCGGGCACGTGTGGCACCCGGCTTTGGCAGCTACATGAATGCGAATTATACAGCCGAACAGGGGGGTATGAAATTTCTGGTAGAAGCCAATGCAGGTGTGAAACTGTTCAGCAACAAAGACATCTGGCTTGACTTTGGCATCCTGGGTTCGCCCTATACCAATGAGAGTTGTGTGAGCCGCGATCACCTGATGTACACTCGCAGCCTCGCACCAGAATACGTGCCGTACTACCTCGCAGGGGCAAAATTTTCAATACCCGTTCACAAAAAGTGGTCTGTGTACCTTTACCTGGTCAATGGCTGGCAGCAGATTGCGGATCAAAATAAAGGAAAATCCATCGGAACACAGGTGGAATATCGCCCGGATGACCGAAACCTCATCAACTGGGATACATATATCGGTGACGAACGCAGCGAAGCCAATCCCTACAACCGCATGCGCTATTTTACAGATGTATATTGGATCCATAATCCCAATGGGGTGTTTTCGGTCACCTCATGCCTCTATGCTGGCATACAGCAACGACAGACAGCCCAGGGCCTCCGGAACGATGGTTGGTGGCAGGCGAATGTCATCGGTCGCTACAAATTGAGTCAGAAAACATCCATCTCAGGACGCATAGAGTACTTTCATGACAGAAATTCAGTACAAATTGTGAATTTAATCAATCAGGGAGCAGGATTCAGAACTGCCGGTGCGGGCATCTGCCTGAATCAGTCTCTGTTTGACAACGCTCTTTTCAGGCTGGAAGGCAGGCAGCTGTTTTCACTGGACAACCCTTTCACGTCTGCGAATGGAAAAGAAACCGGATCCAGTTTATGGCTCTTGGGTAACTTAACCGTATGGTTTTAAACCTACAACGCTGAAAAGAAACTCCTTATTTGCCAGTGAGGGCAGCAATTTTCTTTTCCAGCTCCAGTTCATCGCCGGGATTATAGCCATTGTGGGCATAGACAATTTCACCCTTTTCATTCAGCAGAAATGTTTGCGGGATGGTCTGGAAGCTCAGTGACTGCATGAGTTCCTGCTTATAATCAGCCAGAACTGTAAACTCCCATCCTTTGCTGCTGACAAGGGCAGGCACCTTGGTGAGGCCACGCGCATCATCAATGGTGATGGCCACCAGTTGCATATTGTACTTTTCTGTCCACTCTTCATACAATTCATGGATCATATCCAGTTCTTTCTTGCATGGAGTACACCAGGTAGCAAAGAAACTCACCACCGTGATTTTTCCAGCCTGAGTATATTCTTTGGTATTGACAATTTTCCCATCCAGTGTTTTTACATTGATGGTGGGAAATGGGTTACCCGCGTAAATGGCTTCAAATGAAAACAGGAAAGCGGCAAAAACGAGAAATGATTTGACAGACATAAGCTCAATTATTTTGTAAAGTAACGAAGGTATAGGCAGTCTTGCAAGTCCTGCACCTGTCTTTTAATTTTTTTAACGCAA
>JAJTEZ010000184.1 GCA_021298335.1 Saprospiraceae bacterium
GGTCAGACGGATAGTCACGTTGCCCTCGTCGGAGTGCCACTGTGGCAATGTCATCTGCAAAAAGCGGGCTGTATCCGGAGTGCTGTAATGGCTACGCAGATAAGATGTATCCTTGGCCAGGGCCAGATATGAACCGGGTACTAAAACGATTTCAGGCTGGATCACCGTGGACTGTGAGAGCTGAGAGTTGATAAGCTGCAGATTACGAAGGGAAACATATTTTTGACTGATGTTACAGAGTTCCACAAAGTCTGTACCGCCTGTTTCGGGGTAAAACAGGATTTCGGAAATGACTAGTTCTCCGGCTTGCGGACTGGCGGCATAGACAAATGATACTTCCTGAATTGCTGCATTTCCGTTGGCGTCCGGCAGATTTTCCATGTGCAATGTGTAAGGCGCCTCCGACTGGAATGGATTTGACCAGTTCAGCAAGGCCTGTCCAGGTTCAGGCAAGGGGTAAATGACCGAGTCGGGATGACCGGCATTTTGGTTCAGGCGGTAATTTTCTGTTTTCCTCACATGCGTTTCGGAAGGTTGTTCAGAAAAATACAGCCTTATCTGGCGGCTGTTTTCCACCCTGACTTTGTCTATTCGAAGGGGTGTTTGATCAGGTACGTATTTTTGATAAGACAGATCATCCACATAAAACAGGGACTTACGGCTTTGAGTGTATGTGCATTTGAGGCCAACATAGACAGAATCTGCCGGTATGCTGATGGACGGATGAAACAGGAGTTCTTCGCTGAGCCAGTGACCGCCAGAATAATCGGCATATAAAATGCCAGGGATGCCTGAAAACAAGGAGACTGACAGCCTGGCCTGCGCGGGATCCTGGCTTATAGTTCCTGCGGTGCCGGTACCAAGTTTTCGGTGCTGACCCTCATCCATTTGCCATAGCTGGATGGCGTCCTGGCTGCCGTTTTCGCCCGCAATAAGATAAAGGCCGCTTGCTTTTGTTTCGTCCAGCGAAGTGGTCCAAAGGAAGAGTTTAATCTGATTATCGCCGGAAGGTGCAAAATTCATCCTGAAGTACCAGCGCAAGTCGAGGCTATCGGCTGGAAGTGTAATTTTTCGAAACAGAGAACTGGTGCCGGCATTCGGGGCTGAAAGCTGCAACTGACCAGCAGCATTTACCAGGAAGTGGCTTCTGTCGCCGAACCAAGCCTGGTGCAAAGGTCCAAAGCGGGGAAATGAATCCTGAAATTGCGCATGGACGTTCATAAAACACAGGCAAAAAAGGAAAATAATTAAATTACTTGCCTGACAGAAAGCATGAATTTGGGGTGAAATCCTATCTTTGCGGAACATTTGAAATGAAGTTTGTAGTTTTGAAATAGATTTTTTCGATGTGCAAAACCTCCTGAAAGAATCTGGGGTACAGCAGTCGATTTCAGGTGCAAAGTTAGCACATTTTCTTTTCATTCTCCATGAGGTTATTTTTCAGGTGAATTAGGTTTGTAAAGAAATCGCGTGTGATTCAGGAGATTCGGAATTTTACAAGTAACTAAATAATCAATTAACCAGCCGCTCTTTGAGTGGCGCATGAACGCGGAAAAATGAGACTGGCTGTAGTAGGAGTTACAGGATTGGTTGGCAGGGTGATACTGGAAGTACTGGAGGAATTGCAGGTACCGGTTACGGAGTTGATTCCCGTAGCTTCGGCGCGTTCGATGGGTTCTACTGTTCGCTTTAAGCACCAGGATATTCCCGTCATTTCTATGGAGCAGGCCATTGAAAGAAGGCCTCATATTGCCATATTTTCTGCCGGAGCTTCTGTATCGTTGGAATGGGCTCCTGCATTTGCGGCCATTGGTACAACTGTCATTGATAACTCCAGTGCCTGGAGAATGGATGCCAGCAAAAAACTTATCGTGCCGGAAATCAATGCACACACATTAACAAAAGAAGACAAGATCATAGCCAATCCCAATTGCTCCACCATTCAGATGGTGATGGTACTGGCGCCTCTCCACAAAACATTTGGACTGGAGCGGCTTGTGATCTCTACATATCAGTCATACACAGGAACGGGTGCAAAAGCCGTAGCGCAATATGAAGCTGAGAAGGCAGGAAACCCCCTTCCCAAAGAAAAAATGGCCTATCACTACCCCATTTTTGAAAATGCCATTCCCCAGTGCGATGTCTTTACAGACAATGGATATACAAAAGAAGAGATGAAACTGGTCAATGAAACAAAAAAGATTCTCAACGACCAGAATCTGAGAATCACTGCCACAGCTGTTCGAATACCTGTAAACGGAGGCCACTCTGAATCTGTCAACGCAGAATTTGCGAGACCCTTTCAGGTGGAAGAAGTCCGGGAAATACTAAGTAATACACCTGGAATACAAGTCCAGGACGACCAGACACATTATACCTACCCGATGCCATTGTTTGCAAAACACAAAAATGATGTATTTGTAGGACGCATCCGGCGAGACGATTCTGTTACGAATGGTTTGAACCTTTGGATTGTGGCAGATAATCTCCGCAAGGGGGCAGCCACCAATGCAGTGCAGATTGCAAGCTACCTGCTGGAACATGCCTTGCTGGAAACGAATTAATACAAAATAGTTTATTGATTACCATTACTTTATGATTTTTTGATTTAATTACCTGTAAAAGATGAGACGTAAATTAGTACTTTGGGGAGCCAACGAGAAAGATGAAAAATTGCTGGTTGCCCTTGAACTCCTGGAAAAAGAAAATGTAGTCAACATTTACTCATTCCCGGAAAACATTGCCACAGAAAGCCTTTTTAAGGAACTGTCAGAAAAATGGAAAGATGATGTAGACGTCGAATTTCCTGCCGGATTTGCCAAAATTGAACGCAAATTGTCTGTAACAGACAACATTTTGCCGGATGAAATCAAAGTGGACAGGCCGGAAATGATCACACGGGCACAGGCTGAATGGCATTTTGTGGTTCTCTCATCGAAATTGTATGGCTTGTATAAGTCAGAACTGGAAGAACTAAAGGAAAAAATTGAAAAACTGTCTGCCTATGACAACACTGTCTGGGAGGAATTGCGTACTTTTTGGAACAAGGTCCAGGGACAGGTCAATGATAAAAACTTATTCCGTGAGCATGGTGCTTCATTGAGGGAAAAGACCAATCATTTGTTTGACAAGCTGAAGGAGTTGAAAAAAGTGCTGGAAGATGAATTTGAATCCAACTCCAGACGCTTTGTGCAGGAATTTAATGAAGAACTGGCGGTGATTGAAGAAAAAATGGATCAGGGACTCGGACTTGCTCCATTATTTGAAGATGTCAAAAAAATACAGGCAAAACTGAAAGATTTTAGATTTACCAAAGACGACAGAAATGAGGTCTGGAATAAAATCGATGAAACTTTCAAAAAATTAAAAGAGAAGCGTGGGTCTGCAGGCAATGCAGCCCAGGCAAATCACGTGCTTCGTCTGGAAGCCAGATACAATGGATTGCTGGCTGCTATCGTCAAGATGCAAAAATCCATCGACTTTGATCAAAAAGAACTTGATTTTCAAAACAAACGAGTGGCCGACAGTGATGGTCAGCTGGAATCTCAGTTACGGCAGGCGAAAATCAGAATGATTGAAGAAAGAGTCAAGTCAAAGCAGGAGAAAATGGACGACATGCTTCTGACCAAAAAAGACCTTGACCTGAAGCTTGAGAAAGAAAAGAAAAGGGCAGCAAAAGCCGAAAAACAAGAAAAAATCGAAGAGGCCAAGGAAACAGTAAAGCAAAAGATTGCTGCCACCATTTCCGAAACAGCCAAAGAGCTGGAAGTGATGACAGACAAGCTGGAGAAAGCCGCTTCGGAAATGAAAACAAGAGGGAAAAAGGCTGCCACAGCACTCACTGACATGAAAGATCAGACAGAATTTGTGGTGAAGGACGCCGTGGATACACTTAAGGCCGCTGCCGAAGTGGCGGAAGATCAGGCTGAAGAGTTGACAGAAAAAATTCAGGAGAAGGCAGAATCATTGTGGGAAAAAGCAAGCGATTTTGCAGAAAGTCTGGCAGAAAAAGTCGAAGAATCGATAGACGCACTTTCTGAAAAAGTCGAAGAGCAAATTGAAAAAAGCAAAGAACGCCAGGAGGAGCCCGAAAGCAGTGCGGAAAAAAGTGAGCACAAAGAAGATACCGAAGCGTAAGCCCGAAAGTCATTCTTTCATTTTATGAAAAACCCATGCCTCTCCGTCAATAGTACTTGTTGACGGAGAGGTAATTTTTGACATAGTCATCCATTCCTTCCCTCAAGTCGACAAAGGGTGTACGATAGCCTGTTTGCCGCAGCTTTGACATATCGGCCTGGGTATAGTACTGGTATGAATCCCGGATGTCTTCCGGCGTATCGATAAACTCAATGTCCGGCTCAAGATCCATCGATAGAAAGGTATAGGTGGCAAGATCCAGGAATGTGCGGGCAATGCCTGATCCGAGATTGTATATGCCCGACGCCATATTTTTTTCCTGCATGGCAAACAACAGGACACTGACAACATCTGTGACAGATACAAAATCCCGGCTTTGATG
>JAJTEZ010000015.1 GCA_021298335.1 Saprospiraceae bacterium
TCAATATACCCTTCAACCCTTTTTCTATTCCTTTTACTTTCCGATACCTACGTAACGGGCCGCAAAGATAATCTATTTTTTTATTCTACGCAAGATTCTAATCCACTTTTTTTTTACCCCTCAACAACCTCGCACATTCCCATCCTCTTTCGACAGGACCGCAAAGGTAAGGGGAGTTTTTATTCTACACAACATTTTTTCAAAAAAAATTCAAATTAAATTAAAATGAAAAAATAAGTTGTAAAATAAAATTTTGTTACTATCTCAATTTTAACGGTTTATCAAAATTTAAAGCAAACCAAACTTGCTTTGTACGGCAGAAGTGGTCAAAAGATAAATTTTCCTTTTATCACTGACCCGGATCCGTTTTTCAATCACTACAGTCGCAGGCAACCTCCTGATCTTATAAAATAAGTTAAGGTAGTACTTGTAGGCACAATATACACCCAAACGTGAAGATGCCGGCAATAGCACAATGCCCTTGTATGCCATAGCAAAATCCTGCTCAATGTCATTTTCAATATCCACCTTCTCCTCCTCAGTAAACCGGTGAAAATCAATATCCGGAAAATACACCCTACCCCTCTCCTGAAAATCAGACTTCATATCGCGCAGAAAGTTGATCTTCTGGAATGCAGCCCCTAAAGCACATGCAAACGGACGAAGCTTTTCATACTCCGCATCATTCCCGTTGAGAAACACACGCAAACACATCAAACCAACAACTTCAGCAGATCCATAAATGTACCTGTCCAAATCCTGTTTGTGGTATACGGTCTTGTGCAAATCCATCTCCATGCTGTCAAGAAATGCAGTAATCAAATCATGTCCAATCTGATATTGATTGACCACCTGCTGAAATGTATGCAACACCGGATTCAGACTAATGCCTTCAAAAATAGCTTTGAATGTCTCAGCCCTGAATTCTGTCAGAAGCTTTTGTTTGTCCTTGTCGTGAAACGTGTCCACAATTTCATCCGCAAAACGAACAAAACCATAAATGGCATAAATCGGGGCACGCAATTCTCTTGAAAACATTCGGATACCCAACGAAAAAGACGTACTATACTGTCTTGTGATGAGTTTACTGCAGTCGTAACATACTTTTGAATAGAGATCCATATTTTCTCATTTTAAGGTTGCCAGAATTTCAGAAGCAACGACCTGTCCCGAAATGATCGAGGGTGGAACCCCTGGACCCGGCGTTGTCAGTTGCCCTGCATAATAAAAATTATCAAGATGTCTGTTTTTAAGCTTTGGCTTCAGAAATGCCGTCTGCATCAATGTATTTGCCAATCCGTAAGCATTCCCCCGAAAGGCATGATAGTCCTTTACAAAATCATTGACACAATAGGACTGCTTATAGGTTATGTGTTGCCGGATATCGATACCTGTATGCTCAGCAAACCTCTCGCACAGTCGATCAAAATATTCCTCACGCAACGTTTCGGTGTCGAGCAGACCGGGTGCAAGCGGCATCAGAAAAAACAGGTTTTCCATTCCCGCAGGTGCAACGGAATCATCTGTGACAGAAGGCGCACATACATAAAATAATGGTTCCTTCGGCCAGGCAGGTTGAGTATAGATTTCATGTGCATGTGCCCGGAAATCACGGTCAAAATAAAGCGTGTGGTGACTCAATCCATCAATTTTCCTGTTGAGCCCAATATAAAAAAGTAGCGAACTAGGCGCCATCGTCCGCTTGCTCCAATAGTCCGCAGAATAATTCTTTGTACCCTGAGGAAGTAGCTTCTGATCTACGTGATGGTAGTCTGCAGCAGCAACAATCGCATCAAACTCCATCTCACTTCCTTGAGTATGCACGCGAACCGCCTTCCGGCCCTTCACATCAATCCTTGTAACTTCCGAATTTGTTTGAATGTTTACACCCTGGCTCTTCGCTATGTCCACAAAGGCTTCAACCACCTTATACATGCCACCCATTGGATACCAGGTGCCCAGTTTTATATCAGCGTAATTCATCAAACTATATAAAGCCGGAGTGTTTTCAGGTGTGGCACCCAGAAATAAAACAGGAAACTTCAGTATATTCCTGATCTTCTCATTGCGAAACAGTGAATCGATCTGTTTTGCAACCGATGAAAGCATCTGAAGACGAAATAAACTCATGGCTACACGAAGATCCGCAAATTCCATCACCGAATGTGAAGGCTTCCAGACAAACTCCTGCATGCCAGTCTGATACTTATATTCAGCATCCTTCAAAAAAGCATCCAGCCTCGCCGCACTACCCGGCTCAAGCGCCTCAAATGATTTTTGTAATTCCGCATAGTTCGCTGGCATAGGCATCTTATCCCCAGGGCCAAAGACAACGTCATATGAAGGATCCAGACGCTTTAATGTGTAATAGTCTGATGCGGTCTTTCCAAATGTATTGTAGAATTGCTCAAATACTTCAGGCATCCAATACCAGGAAGGCCCCATATCAAAGACAAATCCATCCTTCCCGAATGTACGTGCCCTACCTCCAGGAATAGCATTTTTTTCAAGGACTGTGACCTCAAGACCCGCCTTTGCAAGACAGGCAGCAGCCGACAATCCGGCAAACCCTGAACCAATGACACCAACCCGCCTCATTCTGTTTATTTTTTTACTAAGGGAAATGCAACAAAAATAAGCATTAAAAGTTCAAAAAAAAAGCCCGAAAGGAAAACTTCCGGGCTTTTATTAGATTCATTGGTGGTTTCAGTTATACCTTCCCACCTTTGGCATTTTCCTGCCACTCCTTCAGCTTATCCCACTCGCCATCAGCAGCCATCTGTGCCTGCATTGGCCAGCTTGTCGGGTCGTGCATCTGGAATCTTGCACCGCCTCCAGCCAAAACCTCTCTGATCTTGTCTGCATCAGCTGCTGCAAGGTCTGCAAAAGTAGAAATACCTGCTTCTTGCAGAAGCTCAACAATCTTAGGACCAATGCCCTCAATCTTCTTAAGGTCGTCTCCTTTGGCAGCCTTTTCAGCCTTTGCAGGCTTTTCAGCTTTTTCAGGTGCTGCCTCAGCCTTTTCAGGTGCTGCCTCAGCCTTTGCGCCAGATGCTACCTGTTCCTTCAGTGCAGAAAATCCCTCAATATCGCCAAATGTAGACAATTCAACCTTGGCCTGAGTGGCTTTGATGGTCTTCTTGATTTCTTCCTTCTCCTTGCTTTTCTCAGTCTCCACGATCTGATCTGCCTCCTTGCGGATGTCTTCCAGATATCGGGTATGAGAAACGATAATTCTCTTATCGTCACGGTTGAATTCGATCACCTTAAATGTAAGCGTCTCATCAACTCCTGCAGTGGAGTTGTCCTCTTTTTTAATGTGCTTCACCGGAGCATAGGCTTCGAGTCCGTAAGGCAACTGAACAACCGCTCCTCTGTCATCCTTCTTGACAATGGTTGCCTCGTGGTATGAACCTACTGGAAACACATTTTCAAAAGTATCCCATGGGTTTTCCTCCAATTGCTTGTGACCCAAAGATAATTTTCTGCTCTCCTCATCCACCTCAAGAATTGAAACATCAATTTTCTCTCCTACCTTGGTAAACTCTGAAGGGTGCGAATATCTCTTCGTCCAGCTTAAGTCTGATATATGGACCATTCCGCCGATACCATTCTCTAACTCAACAAAAACACCATACGGAGTCAGGTTTTTCACTTCTCCAGTGTGCTTGGTACCCACTTTGTATTTTGCAGTGACAGCACTCCATGGATCTTCAGTCAATTGTTTGATACTCAGTGACATCTTGCGCTCATCGCGATCGATGGTCACCACTTTTGCCTCCAATTCCTGACCCAGCGTGAAGTAGTCACGTGCATTGACAGGCTGGTTGCTCCAGTTGACCTCAGAAACGTGAATCAAACCTTCTACTCCAGGAATTATTTCAAGGAATGCACCGTAATCTTCAATATTTACAATTTTTCCTTTTACTACACTTCCTTCAGAAATTGATTTGTCAAGAACTTCCCATGGGTGAGGCGTCAGCTGCTTCAAACCGAGGGATATTCTCTTCTTGTCATCGCCAAAATCAAGGACCACCACATTGAGTTTCTGGTTCAGTGACAATACTTCATTCGGATGATTGATACGTCCCCATGAAATATCAGTAATATAAAGAAGTCCGTCCACACCTCCCAAATCCATAAACGCTCCGAAATCAGTGATGTTTTTCACAACCCCTTCGAGTACCTGACCTTTTTCAAGACCAGAGATGATGTTTTCTCTCTGCTCAGCCAAATCACTTTCAATCAGTGCCTTATGTGAAACTACAGCGTTCTTGATAGCTTCGTTGATCTTGACAACTTTAAACTCCATGGTTTTACCCACATACACATCATAGTCAGTGATCGGCTTCACATCAATTTGTGAACCAGGAAGGAATGTTTCAAGTCCAAGACAATCTACAATCAATCCTCCTTTTGTCTTACTGACAACCAGACCCTTGATAATCGTGCCATTTTTATAGGAATCCACCAGGTTATCCCAGGCCTTAAGCAACTTTGCTTTCCTTCTTGAAAGTACCAACTGGCCGCGAATATCCTCCTTATTTTCAATGTAGACATCCACATAATCACCGACTTTCAACTCTGGCATGTCTCTGAATTCCGAAAGGGAAACGAGACCATCAGACTTGTAATTGATATCCAGAACTACATCGCCACTATGAATGGCAGTTACTCGACCTTTGACAACATCCAGTTCTGAGACTGTATTCAAAGACTGATCGTATTGCGTAAAGTATTTGCTGTAATCAATTTCAGAATATTTAACTGTACTTCTTTTGCCGCCGCTCCAGTCAAAATCATCATGGGCTGCAGAATGCGTTGACTGAGTATCTTCGAGTTGAATATCAGAAATATCTTCAATTTCAATTTCATTCTCGTTTTGTGGCTCAGCCTCTTGTAAATGATCTTCTAACATAAATTTGTGTTTTGTATGCACCATGTATCATGGCACAGGGGTGAAAGAATGGTTTTTCGAAAACGAGTGCAAATGTACGACTTTTTCTGATAATCAACGAGTTTTAACATTTTTTCAACTCTTTGTTTGGAGAAACAGGTATAAATTAATACGCTTGCCCTGCAAACTGTCGCTATATTTGCACGTCTATTGTTATAGATTGAGACATGAAATATTAGAAAATAATTAAAATATTCAAAGATTTTCAGTTTATTTACACCTGATCTAGGCAATAAATTCCTTGATTTTAATGACAATTTCTTAAAAATGAAGTTAGTAAAAAAGAAAGAGAAGGAAGTCAACATCATTCTTGCGGCTGAGTCTGTGTTTGGAAAAGTTGGATTCAAGAACGCTAAAATGGAAGATATTGCTCGCGAGGCAGGCATCACCAAAGTGACCCTTTATTCCTACTTTCAATCGAAAGAAAATCTTTACCTCGCAGTCACATACAAAGCATTGTTGTTACTCATTGAAGATTATTCGAGTTGTATTGAAAGAAATGCAAAAAATCCAGGTATCGAAGCTTCAATAGACCTTCTGGAAACCTTTATGGCATTTAGCGAGCGCAATCACCTGTATTCAGAAACTCTAATGGAATATTTCTCGCTCATGCGTGCCACTTCAGCAGGTCAGGACCAGGCCTGGCTCACGGAGGCTGTCATACAAAGCATGTACTATGACAAGTTACAGGAAATCCAGAATCTTCCCTTCAAACTAATAGTGAAAGAGATCGAAAGAGGAAAAGTCGATGGTAGCATCATCAGTGAATTGAACCCGATGATGGCTACTCTCATGGGGTGGTCAATGGTATTGGGCTACATGAAACTATTGAGTGCTTCCGGAAAGAATGTATCTCACCTGTTTCATGTCTCACTCAATGAAATGAAAGAAGTCAACCTTCGCCTGGCAAGACATTTATTTCAAACGAAACAACTGTAATGCAATCTGCGGAAATACAAAGGCTGCTGATCTATGGACAGCATATCAAATCCACTGAAGAATACAGTTATGTGCTAAATCTGATTGATGCTCTTCAGGCGCATGGTTATTCTTATGCATTCTACGAACCCTTTGCCGCAGAAATAGCTCGGTTTGGAACTATAACTACCACCCAAACCCTGCTTCAAACGCACGACCAGCTGCTGCAATTTGCTCCCGATGCTGCTATTGTCCTTGGAGGTGATGGCACAATACTTCGGTCTGTAACCCTTATTCGGGACAGCAACATCCCAATACTGGGTATTAATCTTGGTAGACTAGGCTTTTTGGCCAGCGTCGAAAAAACACTCATCCCCAAAGCAATCTATAAGTTGAAGCATGGACTTTTCACTCTGGTAAACCGTTCATTGCTCCAGCTGAAAAGCAACTTTCCCCTATTTGAAGATTTTGCCTTTGGCCTGAACGATTTTACCGTCAACAGAAGAGATACTTCCTCTATGATCACCGTTTACGTGAGTATTGACGGCATCCCGCTTCACGCCTACTGGGCTGACGGACTCATCATCAGTACGCCTACAGGATCTACCGGGTATTCGCTGAGTTGTGGAGGCCCCATTCTTTTTCCGGACGCCTCTAATTTCATCATAACACCCGTTGCCCCGCACAATCTGACTGTCAGACCGGTAGTAATTCCCGACGACAAACTGATCAGCATAAGGGTTGAGGGTCGTCAGGACAGTTTTATGTGTACCCTGGACTCAAGGTATGAAACTTTTGGCCGGTCTCATGTCATCGAGATCACAAAAGCCTCATTTAGCATTCGGTTTATTCAGCTTGAAGGACAAAATTTTATGCATACACTGGGTGAAAAACTACTTTGGGGCAGAGATAAACGAAATTAACAACATGATACTTACCCTATCCATTGGCGGACGAAATTATGAGGTGGATACATCCAGTGGCCAAAATATTTCGATTCCCTTGTATGCAGGTCTGGCAGGTCCCAGGTGTTATTATGCCCCACCCATCCGATTTGAAGCGGTGATAGCAGGAGAATTCATAGGAGACCTGGAGGCCGGAGGACACGTAAATTATAAAAATATTACACTCAACCCACACGGCAACGGAACACATACAGAATGTGTCGGACATATACACCCAGGCCCCTACACCATCAATGACTGCCTAAAGGAATCTAGTTTTTTAGCAATGCTCCTTACTGTTACTCCTGTGGTTTCCTCCTCCGGAGATCTGACCATCACGGAATACTTGCTGGTAAAAGCCTGGAAAAATCTTTTACACCAACTGACTCCAGAAACCAGCACTATACCAAATTCCGCGACTGCACTAATCGTGAGAACTTCGCCCAATGGCCCAGAAAAAAAATTGAAAGATTATTCTGGTACAAATCCACCTTATTTCACTCCTGAAGCAATCGAATGGAGCAACAGGCAAGGATTTCAACACCTGCTTACAGACCTGCCCTCAGTGGACAAGGAGGAAGACGAAGGCACATTACTAGCCCACAAAAGATTCTGGGGTTTGCCCGAAATGGTCTTGAGTCATAAAACGATCACGGAACTTATATATGTAGATGATTTGCTGAAGGATAATGTGTACTTTTGCCAAATTCAGACGATTCCTTTGCAACTGGACGCTAGTCCGAGCAAGGTTTTATTGTATAGTGTAAAGCATGTAATGTAGCCCATGGGGATTTCAGGTCAGATTTCATTGTACAAAGAATACTTTAGGCTGGGACAAAACGCCTATAGAGAAAAGGTGCGTTTTGTAGAAGACATACAACAGGACTTGCGTTTTATACCCTTTGATGAAAGAATAGAAATCGAACTCGACTATCTGCTTTGCCTTTTTGAATTGGGCCGATATGACAGGTTTGTTCAAATGTCGGATCCAGTCATAGAAACCATCATTAGGGAAAATATTTACTCCTTCCAGGGCCAGGACATTTATCAGGAATTATTGTTTCGGAAGGCGGCCTGTTTGTTTCAACTCCGAAAACTGCACGATAGCCGGGCTATTCTACAGCAACTCGTGAAAATGTCTTCAGGTAATCCCTTGTACCTCGGGCTCTATCTCTTGTGCCAAAGGCAATTGTCCGGCGAGTTGCAACAATTCATGAAAGCAGTTGCTGTCGCAGCCCTTCTCCTGGTTGTGAGTATCACTGTTATCCAGTTATTGTTGATAGAACCTTTGATGGAGCCCTATCTTCAGCCTTTTACAGCAGTTCGCACTGCCCTGCTTGCGGGTGCATTAAGCATTTTGGCCTGGCTTGAACTTTCAATCCATACAAGAATATACAGGGAAACAGGGTTTTTTACTTATACCCTGCTCAATCGCATATTCAATAACTCAGTGAAAAGGCAATGATTCTTGAATTATTGCGTGTTCTTTGAAAGAAAAAGTTTGGAATAAAGTACCTTTGCTACATAAATATAACTTCCTTATGAGTTTGCTGACTGTCGGTACTGTAGCCTTTGATACGATTGAGACACCCTATGGCCGGGCCGACCAGGTGATTGGCGGTGCCTGCACCTATATCAGTTGGGCAGCATCCTATTTCACTGATCAGATTCATCTGGTCTCCATTGTAGGAGACGACTTTCCTGATGAAGAACTTCAGGCGCTAACAAACCGGGGGGTAAATCTCGACGGCCTGGAAAAGGTGGCAGGAGGAAAGTCCTTTTTCTGGGCAGGGCGGTACCACAACAATATGAATAGCCGAGACACCCTGGCCACTGAGTTGAATGTACTTGCTGATTTTAACCCTGTTATACCTGAAGCAGCGCGCAGCAGCAAATTTGTTATGCTCGGCAACCTGACACCGGCGGTACAGATGCAGGTGCTCAAACAACTGGACGGCACCCAGCAACTCATTGCCCTGGACACGATGAATTTCTGGATGGATATTGCAATGGAAGAACTCCGGGAAGTAATTGCTTGTGTAGACCTGCTGACCATCAACGATGAAGAAGCAAGACAGCTATCAGGCGAACATTCCCTTGTCAGCGCTGCTAGAGTAATCCACTCCATGGGGCCACGATATCTTGTCATCAAAAAGGGAGAACACGGGGCATTATTGTTTAGTGATGAAGATATTTTCTTTGCGCCAGCACTTCCACTCTCCAGAGTATTTGACCCAACAGGAGCCGGTGATACCTTTGCCGGAGGAATGATGGGCTACCTCGCCAAAACAAATGATACCGGCATCGAAAACATGAAAAGAGCCATCATAGCTGGCTCAGTCCTGGCCTCTTTTTGCGTCGAAGACTTTTCTCTCAACAAACTGAAGGCCCTCTCCCAGTCAGACATCAACGAAAGACTGGAAAAATTCAGAAAGATGATGCATTTCGACCTTATCTATACTTAATTGTCAATCACCTGACAGTTGCCATTGATATCTGTCACGGCACCCGCCTGATTCAGCATCGTAGCCGATCCACTTGTAGAATACAACACACAATCATCCAAAGTCAGCCTGCCACTGTTTGTGATGGCAGCAGGCGCTGAGGCAGAACCGTGAATACGCATTCCCTTAATGACCAGACCAGACGATCCCACCGGTGCTGTGCATGAAATTGTGGATGATGCAGACGTACTGATGATATGAAGGTCTTTGACCGGATTTGCTAGGATTGTCAGTGCCTTGTTGATAGCCAGTGATACGTTACCCAGCAGAAAAGTATCATTTTGCAGCGATTCTGCAAAGCGTATGGTATCCCCCGGCAGACTACAAGAGATTGCCTGTACCAGACTGCCAGGTCCTGAATTTCGCAGGTGATCGACCGTAAGACGACAGATATTGTTTGCACATGCCTTAAGGCCCCAGCCATTTAACTGCCCGTCATCAAATGTGTTTCTATCAATACGAAGTCGCCAGTTACCCTTCAATGACTGCCCATTCTGGCCACTCAACGGATTGGAAGGAATATAGGACAGTCCTGTTGTAGGCGGGCAAGGCCAGATGGAAAGTGTAGCTGCATCATCAAACTGGATATCATATTCGTTTTCCCTGCTACATGGGCTATCCCAGAACAAAACCTGCTGGCCTGCTGGCGAGAGGAGTATAAAATCCAGACTCCCTATGCCCGTAAATACACCATTCAGATCCAAGACATTTATATCTGTGACCGTTCCTCTGTCTGTGGATTCGTATTTTGAAAATACCGAGTTGTTTTGTCCGATATCCTGAAGAACCGGAACATCTACTGAGGTATAAAAATAGCAGGGTTCAACCGTAAACGATTGTGTATTCCAACTTCCGGTACCGCAGTTGTTTGTTGCCCGTACCCTCCAGTAGAAAGTAGTACCTCCGTAAAGCTGCGTACTCACCTGATAGGAGGTATTTGTAGAATTGATATCCACCAGTTTGTCTGTGAATGCTGCGTCATACGCCAATTGCATATCATAGGATAAGGCCCCCGATACAGCATCCCAGTCCAGAAGTGGTGTCAGTGAAATATTGGTGGCATTGTTGGCAGGAACAGGCATGTTGGCCGTACCTGCAACAGACTTAACTTCAAGTGCTATGCTGGCTGTACTGCTAAGTGCTCCCGACACACCTGTAACGATCAACGTGTAAACACCTGGAGTAGTAAGACCAGTCGCAGTAAACGTTGATGTGGCATTATACGGCACGGGATTGACCGAAAACTGTCCGGTAGCTCCCGAGGGCAGGCCTGAGACTGTCAATGTGACATTCGAAGCAAATGTTCCGACAGGGTTAATTGTAACAGTGCTTGAAATATTCTGTGCCGGACAGACAGAGTGGCTGTTTGGGCTGGCTGTCATGGTAAAAGAAGCTGTGGGCTGAGTGATAGAAATATTGGCATTATTAATATCAAAGAAAATATGGTTTGTCCCACGCACCATGATTCGCCCGGTCGTGGTGGTTCCTGATGGCACCACGATGTCATGGCTACCGTCATTTGGTACCGCGCTTGCCAGTGAAACCGGATAGGTATTGCCCCCGTCATAAGAAAGCCGGATGTCAACGTTGGCACAATTGATACTCCCGGTGTTTGTACCGGCCACACTCCACGTGATAGTACGCGTATCACCAACAGCCCAGGAAGTGGCTGTATTGAACGACGTAATCGAAAAAGAGCCATTTCCCGCCACCGTGGTCACATTCAGGTTGATTTCGTTGTTGCAGCCGGCCACACCCGTAAAATCACGGGCAATGCCCCTGAAATTCAGTGTGCGCGCGACTGATGGCAAAACTTCCCAGGTATTGGTCGTATTGTTGATCACGTTGGCCAGTGGAGGAAAATACCGTGTCGCCGAAGTTGTGGCAAGCTTATGCCTGAAGGAGGGCCCGGCCGTCATGGTAGCGGATGGCTGATTGACAGGATTGGCAGACGTAGTGACATTCATCACATCCCAGACATAGGTCATAGGGTGGTTTTCGGGATCTGTGGCAGCCAGAGTCAGAGCAAATGGTGTCGAAATAGGCACAAAGTAGTTGGATTGTGCCGTTATTGCGGGTTGAGTATTCACAAAGGTATTGATAAACTGCTCACAGCTACTGCCTGTATTCACAAATGTCTTGATGGATTCCAGGCTACGTGCATGAAAAATCGCATCGCTGTTGTTTTGAACATTATATCCGGTGCAAATACCCGCATATGCCATGATGGATGTACCACTTCCTGGTTCGCCGGAGTTTGTCCAGCTGGCATTTCCGGAGCATGAGCCTGAATTGCCGGCGAAAGTATGGGGAGCATTAAACTGGTGCCCCATCTCGTGCGCCACATAATCAATAGTAAACGGATCACCCACTGGAACCGAAGAACCCGTCACGCCACCTGCTTTATTCGAGCCACAGACAGAACCCAGGTAGGCAACACCCCCGCCACCTGTACTGAAAACGTGTCCAATATCATAATTTGCACTGCCAATAATGCTGTTGATGGTGGTTATGTTTTGCCCTAGCATCGTACCTCCATTGTTGTTGGTGTATGGGTCAGTATTCGCATTGTAATAAAACACCAAATCCGTATTGGCAACCAGTATCAGTCGTACGGCAACCTCTGCTTCGTACACCTCATTGATGCGGTTGATTACAGTAGTTACTGCTGCCATCACCAGAGCTGACTGAGATGAACTGGTAGCACCATGGTAGTTGGAATATTCTCCCGTCGTCGCCTGGGCCAGCCTATAACTCCTCAGCTGGCAGTCACCAATACGGTTGCCATTCGCCCCCCGCGTGACAGGCACAGGTTCTCCTTCAGTATGGCAGCCCCAGGAGGGTACCCTTTGATAATCCTTTTTATAGTAGACAATTCTGGTCCTTTTATCCCCCCTTTGGTAATGGTCCACAAATACTTTGTCATGACCGCCGCCTGCGATCACGGCCCGAAATCCCTGATGGCTGTAATCTACCCTGATATGCATTGACGGATCAGAAACTGCTACACCATAAAATGTTCTGATCTCCGGATATCTGGCACTCAGTTCAGGCTCCATCATCTCATAACGAAGCATGGTGAACTCCTGTATTATCCCATCAGGTAAAGCAACCTGGATGCGGGCCGGAGATTTCTGAACTTCCATTTCTCCCTCAGCAGGAGCAGACCACAAAATTTCTTTGATTTTTTCATCATCAGTTACATACAAGCTGAATCTGTCAGGCTGGATATCCCGTAACCCTATTTGGAGGATACTTTCTTCCGCAACTGGTGTCCAGGACTGACCCATGACAAACAAAGAATGGCAAACCAAAAGGAAAGTGCAAAAATAATGCTTCATAATTCTAGGGATAAACAAGACAATACTGCAAAAATACAAATAATGATAAATAGCGCGTTTTGTTTAATCAAGTATTTCTAGCTGCCGAATGTACCCGATGGAAAAAATAATTTTGTAGAAAGACCTCACTTTTTTCTTTTCTTGAACCAAAAGTGTTCAATTTCAATAAATAATCGTTAAAATGTCTCGCAGACTCTCAGAATTATTACTTTTGTCGCACTTTTGCCGTAGTGTGATACAACATGAATTCAGTCAAAAATTTCATTATCCCGGAAAAACTGCCCAGACACATAGCCATCATCATGGATGGTAATGGTCGTTGGGCAAAAACTAAGGGCAAACCCAGGGTATTTGGACACAAAAACGGAGTTGTATCTGTTCGTGCGGTGACTGAGGCTGCAGCGGAGTTGGGCATAGAATATCTCACATTATATGCATTTTCCACAGAAAACTGGTCGCGTCCCTCGTTCGAAGTCAATGCGCTGATGGCACTCCTCGTAGATACCATTTACAGTGAAATGGAAACCCTGAATAAAAACCATATCAGACTGAAAGCTATTGGAGATCTTTCCGGACTACCGGATTCCACAAGAAAAGCTTTGCTGGACGGAATAGAAAAGACCAAAGGCAATTCCCGAATGACTCTTGTCCTTGCCCTGAATTATTCGTCACGCTGGGAAATTGTGGAGGCGACCCGCAAAATCGCTGAAAAAGTAGAAAAAGGAGATCTGGCTGTCAACGAAATCGATGCTTCAGTTTTTGCCCAACATCTGACCACGTCAATGATACCGGATCCCGAATTACTGATTCGGACCAGCGGCGAATACAGAATGAGCAACTATCTTTTATGGCAAGCAGCTTACGCAGAACTATATTTTACAGAAGTACTCTGGCCAGATTTCAGAAAAGAAGACTTTTATGAAGCTGTTCTGGCCTACCAGCAAAGAGAACGGAGGTTTGGTAAAACCAGCGAACAACTGGTCACACCCTAAGCAAGTGCCTAAATGCAAAACATCATCATTTCTAAGGACCAGTATTAAATTTATGACGCCAGATATACAACAAAGTACACTCAACAAAAAATCCACAGGAATTGGAAGAGTTCAGAGTTTCCGTTTACCTGCTTTACTGTTGAGCTGCCTGCTTGTGTTCTCGCGGACCCAGGCACAGCAATTACCCCCAATAGTGGACTACAAGGAGAAAAAGACATACGAAATAGGGGGCGTTGTGGTCGAAGGAGCCGAAAGCCGAGATAAAAATGCAATTAAATCCATTGCTGGTCTGAAAGAAGGTACCAAAATTCAAATTCCGGGACCGCTTATCCCCGCTGCCATCAAATCGCTGATGAAGTTGCGCCTGTTTGATGATGTACGAATTATTCAGGAAAAGGTGGAAGGAGAAGTAGTGTTTTTGAGAATAGTACTCGTGGAAAGACCTATACTGACCCGCTGGTCTTACAAAGGAGTGAAAAATTCCCAGCACGAAGATCTGAATGAATTTGTCAAAAATATCCTGACAAAAGGGGGTATCGTCACAGATGACCAAAAGGAGCTCGCCAAAGCCAAAATCCGGGAATTTTATGTAGGCAAAGGCAAGCTTGACGTATCTGTTCAGGTGCTGGAAATTCCCGAAGAATCCAAAGCCAATAGCGTTAGAATTGAATTTGTCATTGATCCCAATGAAAGAGTCAAGGTAGCAGAAATTGTTTTCGAAGGAAATAAGAGTTTTTCCCCCAGAAAACTTAGAAAAAAACTGAAAAAAACGAAGCAAAAGGGAACACTGTTCAAAAAATCAAAATTTATTGACAAAGAATATAAAGAAGATCTCAAGTCCCTGACGACTTTTTACCAAAATGAAGGCTTTAAAAACATGGCCATCCTCAGCGATTCAGTGTACAGGAATGCCGAGGGTCAGGTGATTGTACAGATCAATATAGATGAAGGGAAAAAGCATTTTTTTCGGAATATTCGCTGGAAAGGCAATTCTATTTATTCAGAAGACCAACTTTACAGTGTTTTAGGCATTTCCAAAGGAGATGTCTACAACCCTGAATTGCTGCAAAACAGATTGAAATTTAGTCAGGATGGACGGGACATTTCATCGCTCTATCTGGACGATGGTTACCTGGCCTTTGATGTAGATCCAGTAGAGATCGCCGTCGAAAACGACTCCGTAGACATTGAAATGCGGATGTTTGAAGGGCCCCAGTTTGCAGTTGATAACGTGACTATCGCAGGTAATGACCGAACGAATGAACACATCGTGCGCAGAGAAATCCGTACACGACCGGGACAAAAATTCAGTCGCTCAAACATCATTCGTTCACAGCGTGAAATCATCAATCTCGGCTACTTCAACCCCGAAAATCTCGGTATCAACACGCCTGTCAACCAATCCCGTGGTACAGTAGACATCGAATACAAGCTGGAAGAAAAACCCTCCGACCAGCTGGAACTTTCAGCAGGATATGGAGGCTTCAGTGGCTTGATCGGAACTCTGGGAGTGGTCTTTAACAACTTTTCGCTGGCCAATGTGCGCGACAGATCAACCTGGAGCCCACTGCCGCAGGGTGACGGACAAAAATTATCAGTACGACTTCAGTCCAACAGCCGCTTTTTTAAGTCGTACAATTTTTCATTTACCGAACCCTGGCTCGGCGGACGTAAACCTCGTTCCTTCACGATTGGTGCTGTACAGACAGCCTTCGATTATTCGCTTTCGGGAGCCGGCAAACTCAAAATTACCCGCGGATATATCGGATTGGGTTCACAGTTGAAATGGCCTGATGACTTCTTTTCATCCAACACCACCCTCAATATCGAACAAATCGAACTGGATAATTTCCGCTCCGGTGGATTTGCCATTACAAAAGGTGCTTTCAATAACTTCTCTTTACGACAAACGTTTATCAGAAGCAGCATCAGCGACCCGTTATTCCCTCGCAGAGGATCAAAAGTGACTTTATCAATTCAGGCCACACCGCCATATTCTCTGTTCAGAAAAGACAACACATTTACACCGACCGCTGAACAGCGCGAAGAAATCGTTCGCGAATTGAAATTTGAATATGGACCTGCAAGACCCGTAACAGAAAGCGATATTGAAGCAAAAATCAATGAACTTCGCGAAGCCAGTAAGTTTCGCTGGCTTGAATACCACAAATGGAAGGTGACATCAGAATGGTACTATAATGTCGTAGATAAACTGGTTGTAGCTACATTTGCAAAATTTGGAATACTCAGCCCTTACAATAACGAAATTGGTATCCCGCCATTCGAGCGATTTGAGCTTGGAGGTGATGGTATAAACAACCAGAATGCCGGTTTGCAGGGTAAGGAAATTCTGGCTTTTAGAGGCTATGATACTAAAGATGTCACCGGAAACGGAGAACGTACCAGTAATGGAACCTTTGTGGGAGCCCCAATTTATAATAAATTTACCGTAGAACTAAGATATCCGTTGTCTCTCAATCCAAATTCAACTATTTTTGCCACTGTGTGGATGCAGGGAGCCAACGCTTACCAAAAGTTCAGCGATTACAACCCTTTCGATATCAAGCGTTCATTTGGTGTGGGTGCAAGGGTCTTTCTACCCATGTTTGGCCTTCTGGGCTTTGACTACGGCTGGGGCATTGACAAGGTGGTCACCGATGGCAATTATGGACGCTTTAATATCGTATTAGGATTTGAACCGGAATAAAATCAACTAAATGAATCAATTCGTTATCATGTCTATGACACAAAGATTTTTACTCGTATGTGCTCTATGCTGCTCATTGTCAGCCGCTTACTCACAAAAAATTGGGTATGTAAACACACAGGCCTTGCTAGCTGACATGCCTGAAATGAAGGTAGCCGATATTCAGGTCAATGCCTTCCAGAATGAACTTGTCAGCAAAGTAGAACAAATGGCAGTACTCTTCGAATCGGAATACAAAGCCTACATGTCTGAAGCCAATGCCGGAACTCTCTCCAAGCAGCAGCAACAGCAAAGAGAGGCCGCCCTCATCGCTAAGCAGGATGAGCTGAAAAAATCAGAAACAGAAATACAACAAAAAGTGCTGGCCAAGCGGGACGAACTCTACAAGCCCATACTTGAAAAAGTCAAAATGGAGATCGAAAAATTAGGAAGCGAAGGTAAATACACCTTCATCTTTGATCAGGTGGAAGGCTTTATGCTGGTCGCAGCTGAAGGAGACAATCTACTACCCGTCTTAAAAACTCGCCTGAACATACCCTGATCTGCTTGCTCAAGTCTGAAAATCAATGCGCTGATAGGTATCTTTAATTTTCATATACTGCGGAATAATTTCCGAAATGGTATGGGTAATTGTATTGATCAGCCTCAGCTTTGTTGAAAAGCGGTGGTGGGCTACGCTGATCTCCCGCACAGGAGTAGGTTCGTAGAAAGGTGTCACCCGAGCTTTCCGGTCCTCTGACAAGCCCCAGGTTGCCATTTCAGGGATGATTGTCATGCCGCCGCTGGATTCAGTAATATTCATCAGCGACTCGATACTACCTGCATTATAGCGTATCTGAGATTTCGTCTGATTACGCAATTCACAAATCTTGATCATTTGCTGACGCATGCAGTGCCCTTCCTCCAGTAACCACAAATGCTGAAAATCAATGTCCTCCGGCAAAATGTATTTTTTGTCTATCTTTTCATGGGAAAATACCAGAAATTCCTCATAAAACAAGGGTTGGTAGACAATCGATTTTTCATCGATCGGCGTAGCTAAAATAGCCGCATCGGTTTCAGAAACCTTCATTTTCTGGAGAATGGACTTTGTGGTATCCTCTTCGATAATCAATTCAATGTCTGGATAGCTGGCAGCATATTTCTGAATAAATTGAGGTACAATGTAAGGCGCCAGGGTAGGGATAACACTCACTTTCAACTGGCCTGTCAATCGGTCGTCATGCAGGTCTGAAGCCAGCTTTTCCAACAGTTGCATCTCATCCAGAATACGCATGGCCTGGGCCGCTATCATCTCCCCTTTCTCGGTTAGCGTAATGGGATTTGATGTCCTGTCAATCAATATCAAATCCAAATCATCCTCCATCTTCCGTATGGCCATGCTTAGGGCCGGCTGCGAAACATTGCATTGCTCTGCGGCCAGACTGTAGTTTTTTGCAGTAGTCAGCGCCAGAAAATATCTTAATTGGGCAAACTGGACATTCATAAATTTTACTTATAAGTACATAAGTACAAAAATTTTTACTTATGACAAAATATTTTCATTTTTGCATAGGAAAAAATAGAAAAGTAATATCGAAATGTTTGAAAAGCTCCTTTTAAAAGAAAAAGGGGCTTTTTTTATTTAGAGTACTTATTTAAAGAACAAGGACCAGATATTCAGGACTATCATCAGGTTTTTCATTCCTTAATCTACCGAAATCACTTATTCCCATTGTATAAGTGATGAAACTTCTGTATTTTGCAAATCATATGAGGCAGATTCTTTTTGCATTAACCGGCTTGTTTCTGATACTGGACAGCACAGCGCAAAGTATCCAAACGGAGTTTGGAAAAAACAGGGTGCAATACCACGATGATTTTAAAGACTGGTGGCAATATGAAACGGATAATTTTATCACCTACTGGTATGGAAAGTCCCGGTTTGTTGCCCGCCCCACGATTTTGATGGCTGAAGGTGACCACGACGAACTGCAGAGGGTCCTGGAACACCGAATGAATGATAAAATTGAAATTATTGTATACACAGATATCTCCGATCTGAAGCAAAGCAATATAGGCACGGAAGAAAGCCTGACGAGTCGGGCAGGAGAAACTAGGATTGTAGGGAATAAAATGTTTGTGTATTTCGATGGCAATCACCTTCACCTCAGACAGCAGATCCGCAAAGGCATCGCATCTGTGTTTCTGAACAATATGCTTTTCGGATCCAATATCCAGGAAATCATCCAGAATGCCATACTGCTGAATATTCCAGATTGGTACAAGGAAGGTGTCATAGCCTATGCTGCCAGTGAATGGAATCAGGATGCAGAGCACGCACTCAAAGATTTGTGGAACAAACACAAAAAATACCAGAACTTCAACAAAATGGCTGAGGAAAATCCATCTCTCGCCGGACATTCCTTCTGGTTTTTTGTCACAAAGCAATATGGTAAGGGCTCAGTATCCAACCTACTTTACCTGACAAAAATCAGCCGCAGCATCGACAATGGCTTTGAATATGTGCTGAATACGTCCCTGGATGCGCTTAAAAATGACTGGAAACAATATTACTCTCAAAAATTTGCTTTAGAGCAAAAGACAGATGCTCCCTTCCCTTACAAAAATACTTTGCACCCAGGTTTAAAAACCGAGGCTGTCATCAGTCAGGTACGCATGAGCCCCGATGGCAGCCAGCTGGCCTTCACAACCAATGACAAAGGCCGAGTGAAAGTATTTTTGCGCGACCTGAAACGAAAAAAAAATAAAAAAATCTACAGCGTCAGCTACATCAATGACCTGGACTATATTTTCTCAGCTTCGACAGATGGATACTCTGACCTGTATAAATACTTATCCAAAAACAGAAACTACCAACGTATTACCGAAGATTATTTTGATGATCTCGATGCTGTTTTTACCAAAATCGGTAATCAGAACGGTTTCCTGTTTGCCACAAACAGAATATCAGACAGCATATCCACCCTGCGCTTTGATACAATTTTGCCTTTAATGCCCTATGATATCGCATTTTTGCCGGAAAACAGCAAAACAATCCAGTGGCTCACACGCACTCCCTTTGCCAGTGAAAGGCAGCCGGCCAGCGCATCGCCCCAATCCATCACTTACATTTCAGATATTTCGGGTAAATACAACTCTTTCCGCACTGATTTTCGACTCACCGGACCATTTTCCATCCTGCCGAAATGGGAAGATGCAGTCTACCCAACAACACAAATCTCTGACTACAACCAGAAACTGGTTTTCCAGGATATGGTATCTGAAAAAAACCAACTTCTTTCCATCCTTATTTTTGAAGGTAAACATGTACTGGTATTACAGGATTCGGTAACCTCAATACGCAAGTTGTCAGACACAGGTCAAATCAATGAATCAACATCACCAGACCAGAAAGTTACCACGAAACCTACAGTCCCAAATGAAACCCTTGATCAAAGATCTTCAGAATGGAAGAAATATACTTTCCAGTCCCGATTCCCAGATCCTGTGACCCCGCCAACGAACCGGCAGCCAATCATACCGGCACCCATCGTTTCAAAATCAACAATATTACCCATTGTACCACAAACCATCAGGCCAAAAGAAGCCTATGACAACACACGAGCAATTGCCGCAAACCGCAAATTTGCCTTGTTTCAGATCACCACAAAAATGGACAATGACCTTCTTTTTGAGGGGCTGGAAAGTTATACCGGCGATCGGCAGCAATTGCTTACCATGCCTTTGGGATTACTTGTCAAGGCCAACGTAGTGGATATTTTTGAAGATTACAAAGTAGAAGGGGGCTTAAGAATACCCGCAACATTCAATGGAGCAGAATATTTCCTCTTATTCAATAATCATAAATACAGAATCGACAGAAAATTTGCTTTATACCGTAGATCCACAGAGTATAATGCCCCGTCTGACCCGAACCAGAACTTTACTCTTAGGTCAAAAAAAACAACACTACTGGGACTTTACCAATGGAAATATCCTTTTGATGTATACAGAAGCATGCGCGCGACCGCCAGCCTTCGATTTGACCGGTTCTTTCAGTTGAGTACAGAAGTAAATTCTTTCCGTTCTCCTGTCATCCATGAAAAAAGAGCTTCCTTAAAACTGGAATATATCTTTGACAACACGCATGACGAGTCGCTCAATATCAAGCATGGAACGAGATACAAATTTTATCTTGAAGCAATCAATGCCTTCGACCTTCAGGTGATCGACGGCTTTTCATTTGATGGCTCCAAAGGATTTACGGGCATTCTTGGCTTTGATGCAAGGCACTACATCCCCGTGTTGAAAAGATCTGTTCTTGCACTCCGCGCCGCAGGAGCATCTTCCTTTGGTTCTGAAAAAATGCTGTATTATATCGGAGGCATGGAAAACTGGTTTTTTCCTTCGTTCAACAACCAGATTCCCGTTCCGTCTGAAGACTTTGCTTATAAGGCAAATGCCTTCCAGATGCGGGGCTTCAACAACAATATCCGAAACGGCACCACATTCCTTCTTGCAAATACAGAACTTAGAATTCCTTTTATGCAGTATATTCTGGGCAAATACAAAGGAAATAACTTCATCAGAAACATCCAGCTCACAGGGTTTATGGATGCCGGTCTGGCCTTCCACGGAACAGGTCCTTTCAGTAAAGAAAATCCACTAAACAACATTACACTTGTCAGTCCTCCGCTGCTTGAATTAAACATCAAGTATTTCAGAGACCCGGTGGTCTTTGGATATGGGTTTGGACTTCGCACACAACTGCTTGGCTATTTTGTCAAAGTGGATTATGGCTGGGGCGTGGAGACCCGTACAGTGCAAAAGCCCCGGTTATATGTAAGCTTCGGGCTTGATTTTTAACCAAAATCACTCTGATTTGCTCGAAAACGTGTGTTTCCACCAGGAGGGAATCAGGATACAACCCGCCACAAGGTAGGAATAATACCCCAACAAACGCCAGCTCAGTGCTATCACCGCCGCCACACCCAATGGAACA
>JAJTEZ010000185.1 GCA_021298335.1 Saprospiraceae bacterium
ATTGTACTTACCATTTTTGTAGGTGGCGGGATTTTGCATGTACTGAGGTACGGTACCGTCATCGTTGATAAATAGGGGATTGTAGGCGTATTGATGCCAGATCTTTCTGGCGGGTGCCCATCGTTGGCCAGGTGGTGGGCCGAAGATGGTGAGCTTGCCATTACGGTCATTAATATTGGCTGCACAAGTGACACATATTGTGGCTTCTCCTGAGCCGTCGATGTCGGCGACGATTGGCAATTCATCTCCAGTAATTGACTTACAAGGAATTGATGTATTAATTTGGGGTAAATTATTTTTTGCGGTTAATAAGTTCAGCCTTTCTTCATCTCTATAAATGATTTCTTGTATTCCATCTTTATTGAAATCGAATAAAGAACACCCAATTCGAGCAGAACCATCTAAGATACCAAAACTCCAATCATCTGATAGTAATGTAGAATTATTGTAAGAGAATTTCCTAATTTCGTTTCTAGAATTTATTAGAATATCTGATGTTCCTACATTTGTTACACTTCCAATAGCGAAAAAATCTAATTGTGTATAAAACGGCCAATCTATTTTAGTTATTATTTCATAGTTATTATTTTGATAAGTATAGACATAAATCCCTGAATAAACATTTTGCGCAGTTACGACAATTACATCTAGTTTTTGGTCGTTGTTAATATCAGCAACGAAAGTATGTCCATCTCTACCTAATCCATTGATTAAAACATTATTAGGTGTAATACTATTACCCACCAAACCATTTAGATTTGTTATTGATACCTTATAAGTGGTGAACCCAGCAGCTAACTCCAAATCATTAGAATTGTTGTCTAAATTAGCTGCAATTGTATGTGAAACAAAGCCAACACCTCCTATTCCTTCATTACCACCGCTCAATAATAGGACACCATTAGCTGAGTTGAAAATATTATTATAAATGTAAATTTCTGGTGTTGAATCTTGATTAAAGTCTGCAACGGAAAGTGTCCCACTTTGTCCATTTGCACCCCCATATTTTTGATCAGAAATCCATTTAATGGTATTGTCAGCTCTGTAGCATACTAATTTTCCACGTAAATTAATTGGATTAATATTTAAATCTGAAACAGCTACAACAATTTCAAAAGATAATCCATTTTTAAGAATAAGATAATTGTTGCTACGGCAATAAAAATACCCTGAATTTATTGTTTGGGTAATTTCTTTATTTTTCGTTTCAATAATTAAAATCTGATTTGAAACATTCCAATCAGAATTGTAATTTTTATAACCAGAAACAATAAGTTCTGGTATACAATCATTATTAGTGTCAAATAAAATTGGAGTTTGAATAACAGGTACTTCATCAATTAACTCCCATTTCTTTTCAATTTGAATTGGTAAATCAGAATCAAACTTTTTGTTTAAATGGCAAATAGCAGTATCAATATTACATGATATATCTTGAGCTTTTACCAACATGTGAATATTGGTAATTATAAAAATTACCAAAAAGTTTCTTAACGACATTTCTTGATTTGTTTAGCCTAAAGATGGAGCATCAATTTCTTGATGCTCCTTAAATTTTAAAACAATAAATTTCTGAAAGAATTATAATTTTATAAATTTATAATTTTGAACACTTCCATTATGATCTTTAAACTTGATAAGATATAAACCACTAGGTTGATCAAATGGAACTGTGTGATCAAGACCACTAAATGTACCTGATTGTATCATTTGTCCATTATTGTTGTAAATAGAAAACATTACATTATGATCAATAGTGATATCAGATTTTAAAGTCAGCTGATTGTTGGAAAAAGGATTAGGTACGATTTTAATGTTGAAATCATTTGCAGATGCTTTGACTCTTCCTTGGCTCACTTCGATATTAGGATCATTGCAGTTAGGCTTAGGCAAATAGATCATTTTGAAGCAACTTGGATTGCTACCGCATGGTGCTGGCGAGATCATTACTTCATTACCACCTGACAAAGGACCTATCTCACCATTTGCAGGTATGGGTACACTTACTATTCCTCCGGAAGTCTTGTAACAAAGATTACCAGGGACCGTATTAAGTTTGACCATATACGTATACCCATTGGAGGTAGGTATACATGTAATCTTGCCTGGATATACTTCAATGTTACAATTTTCAACAGAGCATGGGACAGGAGGACATATCATTAAGGTCTGAGAACACGCTGTTAGCTCATCAATTAATGTAATAGATTTACAATTTGGATTTAAGGGTTCAGGTGGAGAAGGAAGAGTATGGATACTACCTTTAGACTTAGTCATTCCAAAAATAGTATAACTCCCTGTTCCAGGAACAAATATGTCAAATGTCCATGTGTCTGGTGGACCTTTGATACATTTTACATTGGTGATTTGCACACCTGCAAATGCTTCACACCCGGAGCAAAATGGCGGCGGGCATATTTTTTGATTAAAGTTACAATTAGGTAGATTTATGATAATATCCCAACACCCTTCTTGAATTAAAAAGGGACCTAACGTAATGATATCATCTCCATTTCCATCGGTTATCGTGTAAAGACCGGATTCTCCAGGATATTGACTGGTTTTCCTTTGTATGCTCCAAGGGGCACCATTTGGTGCGGAAACGTTGACTGTAATATAATAATGATCATCTGATAGGAAATCAGGGGTACCGTTGGAATTACAACTGCCGACTACTACAGAATAATTATATGATTTATAAAGGTTTTTACAAATTTTGATGGTATTGGAAGGTTGAGGCGGCAAATTCATTCCCAAACTCGAGTTGAAAGAAATCAAAGCATTGATATCAAGACATTGGTTGGCCCCAAAATTAGAAATGGGAAAATCAAAACAAAAAGTTTTATTTACTTCATCAATGGTGAGATTTGAATAGGTATAACCTGGTACATTGATGTTGCTAACACTCCACGTGCCGCATAAGGTAGGTAGGGTATAACTTCCACAAACTCTTGCTGTAGTGCCACTACAAGAATAATAATCAATTCCGATAGTTGGGTCAGTCGGAGAACCATTGAGCTGAATAGATCCCAAAGAACTCCCGGTGCAAGGCTCGCAAAAGCCATCAATGTAAGCATAACCAAAATGGGCAGCTAGACCACAATCTGCTACAATCATTTCTACGGTGGCTATAGTGCCTACTTCTGAGGCAGGAATATTAAATCTGTGACAAGCCCAATCCACTACGTCAATTTTGTCAAAGTTGCACGGATCTGAATAGTTTTGAGCACACTTTAGAAAGTCTGCGTCAAAACACAATTCGTCAGCAGGCGCTTTATCACACTTGATATTTAAAAATGGCTGTTCATTGATGTGAGGTGGACTTGTAGGGTTTTCTAAAGCTACAGCATACCATACGGTAAATCTTCTGTTTGCTTCAGTCACTAAAAAGCTTTTTGTAACGCGATCTATTCCACGATTGCCATCACGCGATGTTATATGTCCAGTTCTATTATTGATTCTTAATGATTTGTTGCCAAATTTTACTTTTTGGATGCTCACTAATGGATCTGCTCCTGCTGACATAATTTCAAAACGATTTGCAAGTGGCATTGCAGTTGGCGTCCATCCAGCAACATTAGGCGTACAAGTAGAACTTCCTGAAGTATATGTGGAGACAAACCCATTATAATGCAAAAAATCTTGTTCATACCCACCATTATCGCAAATTTCTACAGTAGTATTGAGAGACGCTTGAATTTTCTCAGGGAAAAATATGTTCATATATTCATCCATATTGGACTGAATGAACGCATGTTTTTCAGCTTCGACAGCTGTGGCCTTGATTTCTTCAGGAGTGACGGTGTGGTTTTTGTCGCACGTATGCCCAAACGTGGTAGTGACGTTGGCCATCTTTTCTGGATCGTCGAGGCACTTGGCAATGTGATTGTTCATACGAAAGGTAAAGTTATTTTTGGCCTTGTCTGTGGTAGGCGAAGATATTTATCCTAAACCTTGCAAACAGAACAAACTACACATAGTGGTTATAGATATGATGATATTTTTCATGAAGATGATTTAAAGTTACGGATAATATATTTCAAAAACAAAAAGTATTTTTTACACATTACTTTTTAAGGTGGATCGTCATCATAGGTGATTTGATGACAATTCCTATTGGATTGACGGTTTGGCATACTATTTTATATTTTTATTGTAGTCACAGATGTAAGGCGAATTTTTCATTTTAAGGTAAAATATATGGTTATTTTCCGATAGTATCTTAATAAATTTCACAAATAACAACAAACATAGTTGACTTTTTTGATTGGAATGTCTGCATTGCTATGTACCAGCAACAGGCAAGAAAAAAAAGACTACCGCACCACTGTCACATCACCTGTATGCATTTTTACAGTCCCATCCTTCGTCCTGATGATGGCTATCCACGTGTACACACCAGGTACGATGTCTTTGCCTTCCAGCTTTCCGTTCCATCCTTGTTGTGGGTCGTTGACAGGAAAGTTTTCTTTCAGGCGAAAAGGCGGAAATCCGCACATAGTCGTGGGCCGCGATGGACGGCTCAGCGGGGCCATGGTGAGCCAGCTTGCCATCCAGACGCTTGTATCCATGGGCATTCGCGTGACGGACCTGGACTATTCCACCACGCCTACCGTAGAAGTCCTCGTGCCTTACCTCCAGGCCGGAGCCGGTATCATCTTTACTGCCAGCCATAACCCCGGGCAATGGAATGCACTGAAGTTTCTGAATGAAAAAGGGGAGTTTATCTCCGCCGCCGATGGACAGGAAATCATAGACATCATCCAGTCGGGAGAACTGGAATTTTCGCCGGTAGAAGCGCTGGGACAAGTACAAACATTTGAAGGTGCTTTTGACCTTCACATTGAGGCTGTGCTCAATCACAGGCATGTACTGACAGATGCCATCCGCGCACTGGATATGCACGTGGTGGTGGATTGTATCAATTCGACAGGAGCTCTCGCCATTCCTCCCCTGCTTGACAGGCTTGGTGTGCGCTATACCTTGCTCAATGACGGGGACTTTGGTCATTTTGCGCACAATCCTGAACCGCTGGCACAGCACCTGACGGGACTTTCGGAGGCAGTCGTGAGCAGAGGAGCACACCTGGGCATTTGTATCGATCCCGACGTGGACAGATTGGCGTTTGTGTGTGAAGACGGGTCCATGTTTGGAGAGGAATATACGCTGGTGGCTGTCGCAGACCACATCCTGTCCAGGCAGCCCGGCAATACGGTATCAAATTTATCCTCTACGAGAGCGCTCGCAGATGTCACACATCGCCACGCAGGGAAATATTATGCTGCTGCCGTAGGTGAAGTAAATGTAGTCAATGCCATGAAAAAGCACCAGGCGGTGATTGGCGGGGAAGGCAACGGAGGAATCATCGTACCCGATCTCCATTATGGCAGGGATGCACTGGCAGGCATTGCTCTTTTCCTGAGTCTATATGCCACGCGAAAGTTGACCATGACCGCTTTGAGAGCCACATATCCCGCGTACACCATGATCAAAGACAAGCTTGAACTGTATGACGAATCTGAGTATCTGCCCATGCTCAAACGAGTCAGGGACGCATTTTCATCTGAAAAACTCAACGAGGAA
>JAJTEZ010000186.1 GCA_021298335.1 Saprospiraceae bacterium
GGTGAAGCTATGCCACATTTTTCCCTGGAAATTTTGGTCGACACACGCGGTGCATTAGAAAACCTTACCTCAGACATGCGCTTTGAAGATATACCGGGAAAATCAGACGTAAAAAACCAGCTGCGATCCAATGTTCAGCGGGGCAGGATTCCTCATGCACAGATTTTTCTGGGCAGAGAAGGTAGTGGGGCTTTGCCGCTGGCAATGGCATTTGCGGCGTACATCCTCTGCGAAAACCGATCTGAGACTGATAGTTGTGGCCAGTGCCGGCAGTGCCTGAAGTCGTACAAACTAATCCATCCGGACCTCCATTTTAGCTTTCCGGTTGTCAAGTCAGGCGATAAAAAACGAGCTGATACGACCAGCGATGACTTCCTGCCGCAGTGGAGGGACATGAACCTACACCATCCGTATAGTGAAATGTCTGAATGGCTGCAGTGTATGGGTGCCGACCAGACACAGCCAAACATCAATGTCAAAGAGTGCAACGACATTATGCACAAGCTCAACATGATGTCTTATGAGTCGGACAACAAGATTCTGATCATGTGGCAGCCCGAATATCTGGGAAATGAAGGCAACAGGCTGCTGAAACTCATTGAAGAACCCACAGAAAAAACGTATTTGATCCTGGTCGCAACAAACCAGGAAGCCATCCTCCAAACCATTCTCAGCCGGTGCCAGCTTGTGAAGGTGCCTCCGTTCGATTCGTCAGAAATCAGTGAATACCTCCAACACCAGCTACAACTTCCAGCAGCACAGGCGGAACAGATTGCAAACCTCAGCGATGGAAATATGCAGTATGCCCTGCAAGTAGGTAAAAATGAGGCTTCCGACTATTCCGACCTGCTGATCGCGTGGCTTCGGGTGGCCTACAAATCAGACCCTGCAGAAATCAATCAGTGGATTGCAGCATTCTCCGAACTTTCAAAAGACGAACAAAAAAACTTTTTGCATTACGGTCTCCATTTTTTCAGACAATACCTGTGGCTGACGCTGGTCCAGGGTGACAAGGCAAAACTAACGGCCAAAGAAATTGAAATTGCCAGCCGGATGCATAAACTCCTGGACTTCGAACTTGCAGAAAAACTCATCTCTTTACTGGAGAATATGGTCTCAAATCTGCCACGCAATGTCAACGTCAAAATCATGTTGTTTGCGGATAGTCTTCAGATGGGTGAAATCCTCAGACAAAAGAAAAGTGCCTGACGATTACTCCGGTTTTTCCGTAAACCACCGCCAGAAACCGGGCATTTCCCGTGCCCAGAAAGCTTCATTGTGCTGACCTGCTTCATCAATGCGGTAATAAAGACTGGAAGATGGGAAGTTCTTCTTAGCCAATATGTCATTCATTCGCTCTGCATCCTGACACATTCTCGCTCCCTCACCCTTTCCGGCCAGAAGATACACCCGTTGTGGAGGACCGGATGGAATAGTTTCGGCGAGACGGAACACTTCTTCAGAAAACCAGAATGATGGGGAAAAGACACCCGTGTGCCCAAAAATGTCAGGATACCTGCACCAGGCATAGAACGAAACAAGTCCACCCATCGAACTACCCGCAATTCCCGTAAAAGCAGCTTCTGCTTTAGTGCGATACACAGAATCCACTCTGGGCTTTAGTTCATTCACCAACCAATCTATGAAAAATTGCGCCTGCCCTCCCCCGTATTCAGGGTGTACCCAGGGAGAATACTCATTCAACCTTTCCTTGCCGGCATTTTCCACAGCTATCACAATGCCTTCTTGTGCTCCCTTTGAAAATAAGCTGTCCAATGTCTCATCCACCTGCCATTCGCCGGCATAAGACGTTGCCCGATCGAAGACGTTTTGGCCGTCCAGCAGATAGATCACAGGATATCTCCTGTCTGACTGGTGATATGATGCAGGCAGATAGGCCAAAACCCTACGATATCGCTGTAAATTACTGATATACAGACTATCTTCAAACAAATGAACATTTTTTGATTTTGTGGACAGCTGCGATTCCTGTGCTTTTTCCCAACCTGAAATCACCACGTCCAGGACATTTCTGTCTCCTTTATACATTGTCTTTCGATTTGGAATGGATCTACCTTCCACAGTTCCTTCTGCCTTATCCCAACCGCCACCGGTTACTTTAAATTCTATTGGTCCTGTTGCTATGTTTACTTCCAGAGAATAGGTCCCATCTGATGCAGGCTGAAGCTGCCACAAGGTATCTGACGGATTCCATCCGTTTCGGTTTGAAGCGATATACAGAGCAGTATTGGAGTTTTGGGCTGGCGGATAAACCCGGAAGACCAGCTGACTGAAGCCCTGAGCAGGCAGGAGCAGCCATAAAGCCAGCTTTTGCAGGAAGATCAGCTGAAGAATAGGAGGATTGATAGCCATCAGTTCGGTTTTACTATGAAAGATATCAGAATTTTTCTATCAATAAACGAAGTCAAAACACGTTATGTACAGGACGCAAACCTACTGAAATGCATTGGAGACAGAGAGTAAACATCCATCTATTTTGGAGAAAAGCCTATCTTTGCACAAAAATCTGTTGGAAAAGCAAGCGGTGATTTCGTTTTCAAATGTCGATCTGTTTCAGGGCGAAAAGGTGGTCCTGAAGGATATCTCCTTTACCTTGTATCCGGCAGAGGCATGTTACCTGATCGGTCGATCGGGCAGTGGAAAAACCACGTTTTTAAAAGCCATCTACGGCAGCTTGCCTGTCCATAAGGGTGCAGCCTACGTAGCAGGTTTTGATCTGCAGCAACTTAACCCCACAACACTTCCATTATTCAGGCGAAAACTGGGCATGGTCTTTCAGAATTTTCTGTTGTTTGAAGATTGGACAGTACGGCGCAACCTGGCCTATATTCTCGAAGCTACAGGATGGAAAGAAAGACCGAGAATCACCGCACGGGTGATGCAGGTACTTGAAATGGTGGGTCTAACGGGGTATGAAGAAAAGAGAATCACCGCTCTCTCCGGAGGCGAGCAGCAGCGTGTTGTCATCGCCAGAGCATTGCTCAACCAACCTCCACTGATCATTGCCGACGAACCGACAGGCAATCTGGATCCCGACACCAGCGACGAGATTCTGTATTTACTCAACAGGCTGTCGAGAGAATTTGGCACCTCTATCGTCATTGCCACTCATGATTACCGGCTGATTAAGAAATTCCCGGCAAGGGTCTACAAATGTGACGACCACCGCATCCTGGAGGTAGATTGATTGGGCCGGCAGCAAAAAGGGGCTATTTCATCCACCTTAGACCCAGGCTGCTGGCGAGCAAGCCATAGGTCATAACAGTTACTGAGCTCAAGGGCATCAAAATGGCTGCCACTACCGGCGAAAGTGCCCCCTGCACCGCAAAATACAAACCCGCCACATTGTACAGGAATGCAAGTACAAAAGCTCCTATGGTGATTTTCCGGGCTTTTTGCAGGTAGGTTAGGTACTTCAAAAATTGCGGAAAGGCGGCTGCTCCGAGAATGGCATCGCATGCCGGTGTAAAATTGTTGGAATCTTCAGAGATCACGATGCCCACATCACTCTGCATCAGCGCTCCGGCATCATTTAATCCGTCACCTACCATCATGACCCTGGCCCCATTAGCCTGCAACTTCTGCACGTAGGCCAGTTTGTCCTTCGGGCTCTGGTAAAAAATCATGTCTGTCATCGGGGGCAGTTGTTTTTTTAGTGAGTCTTCCTCCCGGTTGTTGTCACCTGATAGAATCGTAATGCTGTATTTTTTAGAGAGTGTGTGTATTAGAGGCACAACACCTTCGCGCAGCTGGTGGCTGATCTGAAACCAGGTTTTATAAAGGCCGTCAATTTCAACGACCACACCTTGTATATTCTCCTTTTCTGTACCAAAAATAAACGAGGGCGAACCAATTTTCACCTGTACACCCGAAAATTTTGCCACAATACCTTGTCCGGTCACCTCTTCAAACTGGTCCGGAATCAGGTCGGCCGGACCATCCAACGCTGCATACAAGGCTTTGCTCAAAGGATGAGAAGACCTGAACACTGCGCTTTTCACAAGGTGTTTTTCTTTATCCTGAAGGGCATCTCCCTGGATGTGCGCCACCATGGACCGGTGGTCGGTGATAGTTCCTGTTTTATCAAAAATAATGTGGTCTGTCAACTGAATTCTGTCTATCACCTGTACATTTTTGAGATAGAAAAAACGTCTGCCCAACAAGCGCAGAATGTTGCCATAGCTAAAAGGTAATGCCAATGCAAGGGCGCAGGGACAGGCCACTATCAGAACAGCGGTAAATGCATTGAAAGCCAGTGATTTGTCTACAGTCAGCCAATAGATTAATGTCAGCACCGCCACACTGAGTATGGTGGCAGTAAAATATTTGCCGATGTGCGCTATGAGCGTCTGCGTTTTGGACTCCTTGTCGATTCTGAAAGCATCTTCATCCCACAAACTGGCGAGGTAGGAATGATCTGGTTTTCGAG
>JAJTEZ010000187.1 GCA_021298335.1 Saprospiraceae bacterium
AGATTTAAAAATTATCCAAAAGAAAAATAAATAAACAAATTGCATTCATTTATTTTAAAAAAAAGGGGTCTACAATCCACACCCGTATGTAGGTAGGTTACATTACGGTTATGTAAAATGGATTATCGCAAAAGAAATAGTACCGAGTTTTTTTTTACATCAAATACTTGAATCTGGGGCGCTTGGGGCTGATACTGCCCACCCTTTCAAGTTTTGCTTTTTCGTAATCACTGAAGTTGCCCTCAAAAAATACAAGCTGTGAGTCATCTTCAAACGCCAAAATGTGCGTTGCCAATCGGTCAATAAACCAGCGGTCGTGAGAAATCACCAACACACAGCCGGCAAAATTTTCTATAGCTTCCTCCAGCGCACGCAATGTATTGACATCTATATCATTGGTCGGCTCGTCGAGCAAAAGCACGTTGCCACCTTCTTTCAATGTCATGGCCAGATGCACCCTGTTGCGTTCACCGCCGGATAACACACCGATTTTTTTCTGCTGGTCTGAACCCGAAATGTTAAATTTACTCAAATAAGCCCGCACATTGACTTGCGTCTTGCCCACCATGATCAACTCCTGCCCTTTGCCTACCGCTTCCATAACTGTCAGCTCCGACTTCAAATCAGCATGTGACTGATCCACGTAGCTCAAATGGACTGTATCTCCTATAGTTATGGAACCACTGTCCGGTTGCTCCACGCCCATAATCATCCGGAACAAGGTAGACTTCCCTACCCCATTGGGACCAATGATGCCCACAATGGCATTTTTGGGAATTGAGGCCGTAAAATGGTCGATCAAGACTCGGTTGCCATAGGCCTTCGTGACATCCTGAATCTCAATCACCCTATCTCCAAGCCGGTCTCCTGGTGGTATAAACAATTCAAGCTTGGACTCCTTTTCTTTGGATTCTTCATTCTGCAGTTTATCATATGCAGAAAGACGGGCTTTACCTTTCGCCTGCCTGGCTTTGGGAGCCATCCTGACCCACTCCAATTCCCTCTCCAGCGTTTTCCTCCTCTTCGATTCTGCCTTCTCTTCCTGCTCCAGACGCCGTGCCTTCTGTTCCAGCCACGAAGAATAATTGCCTTCCCATGGAATGCCTTCCCCCCTGTCCAGTTCCAATATCCACCCCGCAACGTTATCCAGAAAGTAGCGATCGTGCGTCACCGCAATGACCGTACCAGGAAAATTCTTCAGATATTGCTCCAGCCAGTACACGCTTTCCGCGTCCAGGTGGTTGGTCGGCTCGTCCAGCAACAAAATATCCGGCTGACTCAGCAACAGTCGGCACAATGCTACCCGGCGCTTTTCACCGCCTGAACAAATCTGTATCAACGTCTCTGCCTCAGGACATCGCAATGATTCCATGGCCGTCTCCAGCTTATGATCCAGGTTCCAGGCATCGTAATGTTCCATTTTTTCCATCAGCTCACCCTGCCGTTCAATAGCCTTCATCATGGCATCATCGTCAAGAGGCTCACAAAGCAAATTGTTCACTTCTTCATACTCTCTGACCACCTGGACAATGTGCGATACCCCTTCTTCCACAATTTGCCTAACAGTCTTGTTTTCATCCAAGGCAGGTTCCTGCTCAAGATAGCCAATTTTATATTCCTTATCAAAAGTGACCTTGCCCTGAAAATTGGTATCGAGTCCGGCAATAATTTTCAATAAACTCGACTTACCGGAGCCATTCAATCCTAAAACACCAATTTTTGCGCCGTAAAAAAATGAAAGCCAGATGTTTTTTAGAACAGTTTTCTGTGGAGGATAGGTCTTCGTGACTCCCTCCATTGCAAAGATGATCTTGTGGTCAGACATAAAAACAATTCAAAATAACCATGAAAAATGAAAAAAATTATACCTTTTTCGGGGGAAGAGCAAAAGCTTCCGAAGAATGCTCAAAACCTTGTCGGTGAGCTCCGTCGCAAAACGGCTTGTTGGCAGATAATCCGCAGCGGCACAAACCGATCGTCGTGCGGCCCTGCAAATCATATGGCCTGCCGTCGCCATCCAGAATCAACACCTCGCCTTCTACTTTGAGTGAACCATTGTGGTTCACCGTAATTTTAATTTGCTGGTCCATGTTTCAATTTTTGATAAAAACCCAAGATACACCGAATTGTTTAAAACACAAAAAACCATCAATTTTTCAAGGCACCGAACGCTTTGACAATTCGTTAACGCGCAAAATGAGCCCAAATAGATACATTTGTCAATATACAATCCTACAAATGCCCATATCTCAGTCTGAGCAATTGTTCCAGCTCGTCAGGTCGCTCTCAAAATCCGAAAAGCGCAGTTTTACACTGTACGCTTCGCGCATACAGGACGCCGATTCGCTGAAATATATGCAATTGTTTGACCTGATCGAAAAAGAAAAAAACTGTACAGATGCCTACATCCTGGGCAAATTGAAAAGATTGGACAAAACTCAGTATTCCAATCTCAAACGACACCTGTTCAAGCAAATCATGGCCAGCTTGCGCTTGACACATATTGCAAAAAAAACAGATATTGAAATACGTGAGTATCTGGATTTTGCAGATATTCTGTACGGTAAAGGGTTGTACATCCAGGCGCTGAAAATCCTGGAAAAAGCCAAAATCATTGCACACAGATCCAACAACGAACTCCTGGAGCTGGCCATCCTCGAAACCGAAAAAAATATCGGCTCCCGACACATTCCAAAAAGCGAAGCGATAACCATGCCTCAATTGATTCTTCAGTCCGAAGAAAAAATTCAGTCCATCCAGAAAATCATCCGCTTCTCCAATGCCCGAATCGAACTCCACAGCCATTACATCAAACATGGACACGTCAAAAACAGCCACGAACTGACTGCCATTCAAGGTAAATACAACTGGCTGACTTCCATAGATTTTGCGCTGAATCCCTCCTATCACGAAGTGATTTACCTGCTGCAATGCCAAGTGTGGTTTTATTACATCACACTGGATTTTGCGCCGTGTCTGAAATCCGCTCAACAGTGGGTATCCGTTTTTAAAAAATCTCCCTCCCTGATCGAGCAGGATGCCGACCTCTATATGCGGGGCTATCATTACGTGCTTACCTGCGCGTACAACCTGAACGAAACCGCCTTGTACGAAAAATACCTCGCCGAATTGGAATCCTTTCGGGATGAAAATTACAGCTACTTCAATGAAAACACTCGCATCATTTCGTTCTTATACGTTCATTACGGAAGATTCAATCTGTATTTTCTCCGGGGCAAATATCAGGAAGGACTCGCAGGAATTCCGGCCACACTCCGTCGCATTCAGAAATACAAAGGCAAACTGGATGTTCACCGCATGATGGTGCTCTATTTTAAAATGGCCTGGATGCATCTGATGTCCGGCCAACCTGACCCTGCAATCCACTATCTAAACACCATTCTACAGCTCAATATGGGCAGCCTGAGAGAAGATATCCAGGGTTACAGCCACCTCATGTTTATCATGGCACACTTCGATGCAGGAAACGAAGAAATTCTAGATTATCTGGTGCAGGGTGCCCGCCAATACTTCGATAAATCGAAATCCTCCGGTAGACTTCAACAAATGACTATCACTTTCTTCCAACAATGGGGGAAATTGACACCCGCCAAAAGAAAATCAGCGATGCAAGAATTCTACCAAAGCCTCTTCGAACTCGAAACCGATATTTTCGAAATGCGATCCATGCTCTACCTGGATATTCAATCCTGGCTTTCGCAAAAAATTCAGGCCCCCAAACCCAGAGTTCTATAATTTGAAGAATGTCCTGAACTTTTCAGACTACATTTTTGTTTGCTAACGAAATACGATTCACCAGAAAAACAGAAAATATGTATCCTGCAGAATTAACCACTCCTATTGCAAAAGATTTGACAGATTTTGGATTCGAAGGGCTGACTAGTCCTGAAGAAGTCAGTACAGCCCTGAATGCGAAGGAAGGATCTGTACTGATGGTTGTCAATTCCGTTTGTGGCTGCGCTGCCGCCAATGCCAGACCTGGTGCAAAACTGGCGATATCCAACGGCAAAAAACCAGATCGACTCGTGACCGTTTTCGCAGGAGTTGACAGAGAAGCCGTGGAAAAAGCACGGGAATACCTACTTCCCTACCCTCCATCATCACCTTCTATCGCTCTTTTCAAGGATGGCAAACTCGTGCACATGCTAGAAAGAAGACACATTGAAGGCAACTCAGCTCAGGCCATCGCCCACAATCTGATGGATGCCTTTGAAAACTATTGCTGATTCGGGAAATTCCTGAGTAGCTGATCGTAGAGGTGCATTAAACGCCTGGCCGTGTTTTCACTGGAAAATTCCTGGCGGACATACAAATTTCCCGCTTCGGCAAGACGGTAGTACAGTTGATCATTTTGTATTTCGATCATTGCATCCCTGATCGCCATAACATTCATTGGATCTATCAGGATGGCTCCGGGTCCTGCTGCTGGGTCCTGCTGCGCCTGGGAGCGAAGATGTGTTTGACGTGATGACAGGTCTGGATCTGAAAAGCGATTCTATCACAGGGATGCCAAATCCCTCATACATGGATGGGTAAACCAAGGCCAGACAACCATCATAAACTTCACACAACGCTTCGTTTGTTAAAAAAGAAATAAATGTAAAGTATTTGTGCAAATCCAGTCTGTCCAGTTCCTGTTGGACGGAAGTGACGTATCCGCCTGAGCCACTACCTACAACCACCACCGGCCTTCTAGACTCTTCCGGCAATTGAGCAAACGCAGCAACCAAACGGTCCAATCCCTTTCGGGGAATCATCGAACCTACGTACAAAAAATAAGGTTCTCCTGGCACACTTACCCCTGACCTATGTCGGGCAGGCTCCAAAGTCTCCTGAAAAATTTCCCTTGCTGATTGCTGTACAATGTGAATCTTTTCAGAGGGAAGTCTGTAACGATTTTCCAGATCTTCTGCGGTGCTCTTGCTGATCGAAACTATCGCATCAGCCCGCTGAGCTGAACTTCTGTACTTCCAGCGATACATCCACCGGTCCCAGAAGCCAAATTGGTGCGGATACAATTCATAGATCAAATCATGGAAGGTTACGACCGAAAGAATGTGATGGTCAAGCCCAAACGGAATCTCATGGCTTAAGCCGTGAAACAATGAGGGCTTCAATGCATTGACCTCTGCAGACATTGTAAAACCTCGCCAAAAAGGGTGTGATACCCGCGGCGTATGGACAACAAATCTCGAATCTTCCAAAAAAAAGACAGTCTCTTCGTTTTTGACTATCCGAGGAGTAAATAGATGATATTCATGCTGTGGGTAATATTCCGCCAGATTCTTCAGCAACGTACGGCTGTAATTGCCCAGACCCGTAAAATTGGAAAAAAGTCTTTTGGCATCAAACGCGAACACCAGTTTACTGCCGAAGGGAGAATTCATGAAATTATCGCTTTGAAAACGTAAAAATACCATATTCGTCACAATATCTGTGGCCGGAAGAGCTACTAACGGAAAACTGGTTAAAAAAGATCATTTCCAAGCATTCATTTTCAAACATGTATCTTTGCTAAAAAACGACTTTGGAGTTTACCTGGTTTGACCATATTTACGCATTTTTTCTGCTCGTCGTAGTACCTGTGATGTCATGGCAATCAGGGAATGAGGAATTTTCCTCTGAATGGCTGCCGCCCAAAAAACATTTGTTTTACAGCAATGGCCTGATGCTGTTGATCGGGGCCATGCTGGTTGGTACTTCATGGAATGTCAGCGGTCATCCCTGGAAAACCCTGGGAGTCTGCCTGCCTCATTGGAGCCCTATGGCTTCAATCCTGACCATTTTCCTGGCAGGATTCTATCTGGTGGATCAGTGGATAGGCTGGAATCAAAAACAAGCTAGTAAAAAGGAACTTGAGGAATTGTCATTTGTCGTACCGATCAATTGGGAGGAATTTGCACATTACCTGTTTCTTGCGTTTGCCGCCGGCATTGGTGAAGAAGTGATCTTCCGGGGATTTCTAATTCCCTATTTGACGAATATTCTCCCTGCAATAACATACATTTCCTGGTACGCCATTGGAATCACAGCTTGTTCATTTGCACTCAGTCACCTGTACCAGGGATGGAAGGCAGTAGCAAAAATAACTATTCTCGCCTTCCTTCTTGGATGGCTATTTGTGGAAACCCGGTCACTGCTTCCAGTTATTGTGCTACATATTGCCATTGATATCCTTTCTGGAATCACCTCCGTGATGATGTTATCAGATAGCGACAAAGATACATCCGCCCCAACCTGATGTCAAAACCTAAATGTCGGTTCGTAAAAATCAACAGACAATCCGTACTTTTGCGGCCAAATCCGGGATTACATGATTTCTGTTGATCAACTGGCCGTGGAATTCAGCGGCAAAACACTTTTTAGCGATGTTTCCTTCGTCATCAATGAGCAGGATAAGATTGCCCTGATGGGAAAAAATGGCGCGGGCAAATCCACCATGATGAAGATTATCGCCGGCATGCAAAAACCTACGCGGGGGCATGTCAGAGCGCCTAAAGAACAAGTCATCGCCTATCTGCCACAGCACCTGCTCACCGAAGACCATTGCTCTGTGTTTGAAGAAACCATGAAAGCCTTTGACCAAATCCTGTCGATGCGCAGGCAAATGGACGATGTAAACCACCAGCTCGAAATTCGCACTGACTATGAATCAGATGAGTACATGCAGCTCATCCAGTTGTCGTCAGAACTGGGGGAGAAAGTCTATTCCATGGAGGAAATCAATTACGATGCAGAGGTGGAAAAAACCTTACTCGGTCTTGGATTTGAAAGAGAGGATTTTCACCGTTCCACCAGTGAATTCAGTGGAGGATGGCGTATGCGCATAGAACTGGCAAAAATCCTGCTAAAAAAACCTGATCTGATCCTCCTCGATGAGCCCACAAACCACATTGACATCGAATCAGTCATATGGTTGGAAGACTTCCTGCTGAATCAATCCAAGGCCGTCATAGTCATCTCTCACGACCGTGCTTTTATCGACAACATCACCAACAGAACGATCGAGGTGACCATGGGGCGCATCTATGATTATCGCGCAAATTATTCCCATTATCTCCAGTTGAGAGAAGAAAGGCGGGCTGGACAAATCAAGGCTTGGAAAGAGCAACAAAAAGTGATCGCTGAAAGTAAGGAATTCATCGAGAGGTTTAGAGGCACCTACTCCAAGGCCAATCAGGTCAACTCCGTGGAGAGAATGCTGGAAAAAATGACCCTCATCGAAATTGATGAAATTGACAATGCCTCCTTAAAGCTCAGATTTCCTCCATCTTTACGGGCAGGCGACTATCCTGTAACTGTCAGGCAAATGCAAAAGAGCTATGGCGACCATGTTGTCTTTCAGAATGCCGAGTTTGTGATCGAACGAGGCGAGAAGGTAGCCTTCGTAGGCAGAA
>JAJTEZ010000188.1 GCA_021298335.1 Saprospiraceae bacterium
ACCAGCCAAAACCATCCCAGTTGGTGCGTGTCCGCGCCCAGCGTTTGTAAAATCCGGGAAGCATTGGCATTCTGAAGGGCAAATCCTGCCTGGATTCCCAAAAATCCGACACTCATATTCCAGATAGCAGCTCTGGACAGCAAGGGCTTTTGCATATTGTTTCCTTTTGTTTGTCGAAAGTTACTCATTCCGTTTGAATTTCCACATGTTCCACCACAAAATATTGCCATGGAGAAAGGAGTAACGTCTGTCCTTCCGCCAGCAGCACCTGACTTTGGGTAAATAGTTCCCGTCCGGTGATTTCCTGCTTGAGAATGTACTTTTTAAACCGCCGGCTCAGGTTGATGCCAATGGTGACTTTATGCTGGCCGGCCTGGCGCTGGTAAAGCAGCAGTTGCTCGTCGGCCTCCAGAAGGCCTAGCTCGCCACCTTCCGCCCCGTTCCACAGGGCCTGGTTTCTTCGCCGGAGGTGTAACAGTTTCGTATAAAATTCCGATTCCCGGTAAGCCGAAAAACCAATATTGTCTTTTTCGAAAAAAGCAAGGCGACGGGTCAATGGTTCTTCCTGTCCGCTATATATCAGTGGCATTCCATCCAGTGTCATGGCCAGCACCGCGAAGGCTCTGTATGCTTCACCCAGTCGTTCGATTTCTGATCCTGACCAGGAGTTTTCGTCGTGATTGGAGGTAAAATGTAAGAATAGTCCCGGACCTGCCATAGGTTTTTGGATCGAACAAGGGCGTTGGAGAAGTTCGTAATTTTCAGATTCTGCAAGCAACAATAAGTCCGGTCGAATGCCCAGAAGCGAGGTGGCTGCCTCCTCCCAGAAATCTGTGGGTACCAGCAAGGCCATATCCTGCCGAAATCCGTCAATGCCTGCTTCTTTCACCCAGAAAGCCATTTCTTCGATCATGGTCTTGCGCAATTCTGAATTGCTGTAATCCAGTCCGGCCACATCCTCCCAACCCAATGGTTTGCCGTGTGCATCCAGTGGCTCAGAGGTGTGCCCATTGTTGTCCTTTTGATAAAATTCAGGGTTTGCACTGACCCATGGATGGTCCCAGCCTGTGTGATTGGGGACCCAATCGAGAATCACATACATGCCCAAGTCGTGTATACTTTCAATCAGTTGTTTGAAATCTTCCATGGATCCCAGGTCGGGGTGCACGGCACGATAATCGCTGACGGAGTAGTAACTGCCCAAACTACCTTTTCTGCGTGTCTTGCTGATAGGAAACACTGGCATCAGCCATAAGATGCCCACACCCATGTCACGTAATCGAGGCAGATGTCTGGCAAAGGCTTCGAAGGTGCCTTCGGTTGTGTATTGCCGGATATTGACTTCGTATAGGGTGAGTGAGGCAGCCCAGGAGGGTAGGGGGAGGGCTGCCTTGCCAGTGTGGAATGTCATACATCAGGGTTGATGTGCAAACATAGGGTTATTTTTTGGAAACGATCTGTTTTTCGTTTTTGGTTAGACCGTAGAGGCACAAAATTTTGTGCCTCTACGGTCTAACATCCCTTCCATACTCTTGCATATACTCCTTTGGAGTCAGTCCGGTCATGTGTCTGAAAATGCGGTAATACGAACTGGGTGAGTTAAACCCTGCTTCGGTATGGATGCTCTCGAGATTTTGCAGGGACTTTTCATCCACAAATTTTTCCAGCAGTCGCTTTGCCTCTTCCACTCTGTAGCGGTTGATGATGTTTCTGAAGTTTTCCGAAGCATTCTTGCTGATGGCCTGGTACAGGTAAAATTTATTGGTTCCCAGTGTGGTGACAATGAGATTGACGTCCAGGTTGGGGTTGAGGTAGAGTTTTTGTTCTTCTATGGCCTGGATCATTTTGATGTACAGATCACGCTTATCTTTTGTGTCGTATTGGTCTGCATTTTTATCGGGTAGAAGCCCATTACCCAGTGCATTGAATCTGACTTCAATTTGTTTTTCTTTGGTTTCTCCATCGATAGTATGATCTTGTTTAAACAATAAACCGGTCATTTTTTCTTTCCTGTATAAGGTAGCCTGAAGCATTTTTTGGTTCTTCCTGTAAAAGTATCCGCCCACCAGTAACATCAGAAGCATACCATTTGCAACAATCAAGGCAAGGCTGCGCTTTTTTGTGTTTTCCAGTTCTAGAGCCTGGTTTTTGATTTGGAGGTTTTTTTCCTTGAGCTCAAAATTTCTTTTAAAATCTTCCAGTTTATCAGCCTGTTCCCTGGACAGAATGGATGTCCGTCCGCGGTAATATTTTTCGAAGTATTGAAGAGCAGTATGGTCATCTCCTTTGGCCTTGTAAGCTTCATACAGCAGGCTGTCCACATGGGAGTGAAAAAGAGGAATATCTTTTTGGTTGAGGGTCTGGTGTGCCTTTTGTCCCATTTTAATGGCTTCGTCATAGTTTTTATCGGAAATTGCATACTCCATCAGTTGGCTAAAACCAAGAGAAATGATCGGAAGATGATTGATACTTTGAGCAATACTTAATGATTTGAGAACCTCTTCTTTCCATCTTTTTCGGTCATTCTTCACCAGATAATAAAAGCCATATACATTGTGAATGGTTGCAATAAATACAGAGTCCTTTTGTTCTACGGCAGATTTTTTTGCGCGGTCAAGACAGACTTTCGCGCTATCGAGCTGTAGATAACAATAGGCAAAAGCCAGATTTGTATCGTCCAGGTGATTGAACTGAGTAAAGCGATGTTTCACGGAAATATTTTTTGCCGTCTGATACATTTTCAGCGCTTCCTTCATTTTTCCATTTTGCAGTGACTGACCACCCAATAAGATGTAGCAATCATGTAACATTTTCTGGTTTTGCTGCCTGGTAGCATAGTCCAGGGCATTATTCAGATAATTGAGAAGTTCGGATAATTGGCCCTCATTATTCAATGTCTGTACCTTTAATAAATAGATCCGATACAACAATGTCGAATCCTGCAGTTTCGGGGTGAGTATTAAAGCCTCCTGAAGGAAATCTTTTGAGGCAACAAAATTGCCCTGTCGGTACTGAGCTTCACTGCTAAGATACAAATAATATGCCTCCTTTTCCACATTATGTTTATACCTCTGAAGCAGCTTTTCTGTTTCAATTTTCTGGATAATCGTCTTCCATTGGTGCTTTGCAATTAAGTTTTCAAAGCCTACATCTTGTACTTCCTGGCTGTTTGCAATATTAGTTACTGCTGACAGGACTAGTATAACGAATAAAAAGATGTACTTACGAAAATGAATACCTTGACGCATAATCATATTGAATTATGGAATGCAAAAGAAGTAGTTATATTCCTAAAGGAGGTCAAATGTATACTTTTTTATGTTTGTTTGGATGAGTTTGTGTTAGTTTTTCGGTAGGCTTACTTGTTGGTTAAATTTTGTAAACATCTGTAAATGAATTACATGAGGAAATATCTATATGATTTTAAGAGCGATAGATGTGTTTTTGGGAGTTGAGAAATCCTCCATTTTGACATTATATGAAAATGGTAGTTTTTATATAGGATAATGAGAGTTTGAGGGTTGTTCTTCCTTTTTACATTTGGGGCGTCTTTGACTGGAGACCCAGAATTAGACTATTTAACCAATCTCAAACTTATAGAACCATGAATCAGAAGATTTTTCGGTATGCATTGTTTGCATGCATTTTTTTAACATCGAATTTTATCAAACTTTCAGCACAGACGGACACCACCTTTTGGTTTGCAGCCCCTGATTTGAATGCATCATATGATAATCCGATTTATTTACGGGTGACTGCCTTAAACAAGGATGCAGTTGTTACTATTTCTCAGCCCTCGAATCCATCATTCACTCCAATTGTGCAAAATGTTAGTGCGTTTTCCAACTACACATTTAATTTAACCAGTTATCTGGCCTCAGTGGAAAATGCTGGAGCCGATGTCATTACCAATTACGGCATCCTTGTGACGGCTACCCAAAAAATTCTGGCCTATTATGAACCGTCCAATACAGTCAACCCTGACATTTTTTCTTTAAAGGGAGAGAATGCTCTCGGGACAGACTTTATCATTCTTTCCCAAAAAAAATGGAATAGTTATAATACAGATAAAAGCGCGTTTTATGTAGTTGCTTCTGAAGATAATACAGTGATTACAGTGACGCCCTCTGTCGATTTGGTAGGGCATACCGCCAGCGCCGGAGCATTTACTAAAACGCTCAACAAAGGACAAGTTTATGTGGCAAGAGCTACCTCCAGCCTTGGAACGAATCACGTAGGCGGCACTGAGGTGACATCAACCAAAAAAGTCGCTATCACCATGGCGAATGACCTCACCAGCCCCCCCGGTGGATGCGGCGACTTGAACGGAGACCAGATGGTTCCGATGACTGTAGCAGGTCAGGAGTTTATCACTCTTCCGGGTGGATTAACCGTAGATGGTATTTCAGACCTTGTGTACATTTACGCGACCCAAAATGGAACATCTGTCTCTGTCAACGGAAGCTCTGTTGCCACCTTGAGCAAAGGGCAATATTACGAACTCATCAACTATGGATCGACCAACTATATTACAACCAACAAACCCACTTTAGTATATCAGGTATCCGGTTTTGGATGTGAAGTGGGAGGAGGTGTCATCCCTGCTTTAACCTGTACGGGATCGACGACGGTTGGTATCACTCGCGCAAGCGCAGAACCACTTACCCTGAATATTTTGGCAAAAGCTTCATCTATTAGTAATTTTAAGTTTAACGGGTCTGCTACGGTAATCACTGCCGCTGACTTTTCAGATGTACCCAATACCGGCGGCGTTTGGAAATATGCCACCAAATCAATCAATGCTGGTACTCTGGCATCTGGAGGTGGGGCCATCATCAAAAGTACGGCTCCTTTTCACCTGGCAGTCATCAACGGAGGTACTACCGGAGGAACCCGGTATGGCTACTTCTCAGGTTTTGGAGGCTTTGTTCCCGATATGGAACTGACAATCACAAATGGTCTTGCTGATATGGAGACCGATCTGGATGGCACGCAATATAAGTGGTACCGTAATGGCATGGTCATTCCGGGCGCAACAACAAAAAAATATTCTACCTATGCGTCAGGCACCTACAAAGTAGAGGTGACCTACGACCCAATATGTCCTCCCGTTACATCCAATGAATTGAAGGTAGCC
>JAJTEZ010000189.1 GCA_021298335.1 Saprospiraceae bacterium
TGAAGCAACAGGTGCCGAATATGCAGTATTTCCTGCCGACAAACTTGAATTGAATGTCATTTTGCAATTTCCACAGGAAAATATCGGTCCCATGGTGGCCCTGATGGATGATATAAGCACATTCTCCACGGATATTGCACAAGCACGTACATTTGTATTTTTGTCGGAAGTGGAAGCTCTATTTGATGCGGGACTGATTAAGGGTGGAGAAATTGACAATGCTGTCGTGCTCATAGATACGCCTTCAGATGAAGCGAAGTTGAACATTCTACTGCAGAAGATGGGCAAGGCGCCGGTGAAAATGCTGGAAGGACAGCTGACCTCTACGCCAATGCGTTTTTCCAACGAACCTGCCCGACATAAACTCCTGGATTTACTCGGTGATTTAACGCTGCTGGGAAGAGATATCCACGCCCGCATCATCGCCACCCGACCGGGACATACGGGCAATGCCACTCTTACTCGTATGTTGAAATCCATCTACCTCGAGCAGAAGAAAAATGCCGGCAGGCCTGTTTACGATCCAAATACTGAGCCCCTGATGAATACGGAAGAGATCAAAAAGTACCTGCCGCACAGGTATCCGTTTCTGATGGTGGACAAAGTCATCTCCATCAACGAAACATCCATCGTAGCAGTAAAAAACATCACTTTCAATGAGACGTTTTTTCTGGGGCATTTTCCAGGGAATCCTGTGTTTCCAGGTGTATTACAAATGGAAGCACTGGCACAAACCGGAGGAATTCTGGCATTGAAAACAATCAGTGACGGCACTGGTATCTGGGATACATACTTCTTGAAAATGGACAATGTGAAATTCAAATCCAAAGTACTTCCTGGCGACACGCTGATACTGAAAATGGAAATGATGGGTCCGATTCGACGTGGAATCATCCAGATGTGGGGTACCGCTTACGTTGGTAATAAATTAGTATCTGAGGGTGAATTGACAGCCCAGATTGTAAAACGACAAGATGATTAGTCCCCTGAGCCACATTCATCCATCCGCTTCCCTGGGCACCGGCGTCACTGTTGATCCATTTGCGTATATTGGTCCCAATGTAGTGGTCGGAGACGATTGCTGGATTGGTCCACACGCAACCATCATGGAAGGGGCGTTCATAGGAAACCGATGCAAGGTGTTTCCAGGAGCCGTAGTGGGTGCAGTTCCTCAGGATTTGAAGTATAAAGGGGAAAACTCTACTCTTGTGGTAGAAGATGATGTGACCATTCGCGAATGCTGCACACTGAACAGAGGAACAGAAGCTTCCATGACGACACGGGTTGGCAAGGGCACACTTCTCATGGCATATGTCCATGTGGCGCACGATTGCTTTATCGGCCAAAACTGTATCCTGGCCAATAGTGTCAATCTGGCAGGACATATTGAAATTGGCAATTACGTCATTGTTGGGGGTGTTTCAGCTGTGCACCAGTTTGTAAAAATTGGCGACCATGCCATGATTGGAGGCGGATCATTGGTGCGAAAAGATGTCCCCCCCTTTGTGAAGGCAGCCAGGGAGCCTCTGTCCTATGCGGGAGTGAATTCCGTTGGATTGAAGCGAAGAGGCTTCACTGATGAACAAATCAGCCACATTCAGGATATATACAGGATCCTGTTTCTGAAAGGATATAACGTGCACCAGGCAATCGATTTGATTGATGCCGAGATTAAAGAATCGATTGAAAAACAGCAAATTGTAGCTTTTCTTCGTCAGGCTGAACGTGGAATCATGAAAGGCTATCTCCAGTGACGGTGCAGATTCAGACCACAGAGCTTTCGAAAAGATTTCAGTTTCAATGGGTGCTTCGCCACGTCAACCTCTGCCTTCAGAGCGATCACATCTGGGGGATAGGTGGGGGAAATGGCTCCGGCAAATCTACACTCGTGAAAATCCTCAGCGGCTACCTCTCCCCAACCACAGGTGACGTCCATTGGCAGATCAACGATACGTCCATATCCCGAGATATGATCTTTCGCCATGTAGCATGGTCTGCGCCATATACCGGCCTCGTCTATGAATACTCGCTCCAGGAAATGTTTCGGTTTCAATCAAAATTCAAACCCTGGAGAAAGAATCTTTCCTGGGCAGAGTTTCTTGATATCCTTGAACTTCCTGCGCAGCATGACAAACCATTGCAATACTTTTCCTCAGGAATGCAACAGAAAATTCAACTCGCACTCGCAGTTCTGGCTGATAGCCCCTATCTTTTTTTGGATGAACCGACATCCTACCTCGATGCTCAGGCAAAACGTTGGTTTGCCAGCCTGCTGACCCAAAACATGAACGACCGGCTGATTGTCTTGGCAAGCAATGACCCGTTTGACCTGTCCCTTTGCTCAGAACTCCTGATGATGGACCAGCTCAAAAAATAGTCTCAATACTTGTCCAGAATTCCTTTTTCCAAAGGAGTATTTCCTTCCTGCATCCACAATGGCATTGGGCCATCCAGGAGGAAATGTCGGAAGTACTGCTCCATCCGGATGTTGAAATCAAGCCTGTTTTGCCATTTCACCGGCCAGTGGGGCTCGCCATTATAATTCAGCAACCAGGCTTGCTTGCCCAGTCTTCTCAAGGCCATGAAATACTCAATCCCCTGGTACCAGGGCACAGCGCCATCTTCGTCGTTATGCAAGATTAATACGGGTGTATTGACCTTGGGCATGGCATATATCGGGGAATTTTTGTGGTATAATTCCGGGTTTTCCCAAAGTGTGGCTCCAAGGCGAGATTGCTGCTTTTCATACTGAAACATACGGCTCATGCCCGACTCCCAGCGAATGCCACCATAGGCACTCACCATATTGACTACCGGAGCTCCCGATTCGGCGCAGGCATATCTGTCAGACCGCGTAAGCAGATATGCTACCTGGTAACCGCCCCAACTATGTCCCTGCAAACCTATTTTTGCCTCGTCGACAAATCGTTCCCTGATCAGGGCTTCGACACCACTTTCCACTGCATTGTAGCAGTCTTCCCCCGGTTGCCCCGTGAGATATTTGATGTCCGGATTAAAAATGATATAGCCCTGATTGGCATAATACGCATAATTGATCGTCGATCGATTGGCTTCAGGAGCCCGATGGCGATGCAGTTCATCCGATGAACGCTCGTAAAAATTGACTATCATCGGGTATCTGTTCTCCGGGTTGAAATTCGGAGGCAAGACCAGGATGCCCTCGTTTTTCTGTCCCCTGTAATTAGTCCAGGAAAACAAGCGCGCACTGCCCCAGGCATATTCTTTTTGATGAGGATTGGCGTCTGTAATCTTTTTTACCTGGCTAAACTGTGTATCTCCCAAAAGCAAGTCAGGGAACGTACTGAAGTCCTGCTTCGTAAACAAGTACACCTCGCTACTGTCTGCTTTCTGCACATTTTTTGCGAGTGAATAATCGCCTCCAATCAGTTTTGACGCAGGTCCACCATTCATGTGATAGGCAAAGTAGGCCTCAGATTTTGTGTCCTCATGAAACCGGTGCAGTAGCAGGACGTCGGATGTATCTATGTGTTCTACTTCCTTTCGTGTTTTCATCCATCGAAATACCTGCCTGTGCATCCTTCCGTCAGTCATGCAGATGTTCGAAAATGGGTCTTCCGGATTCAATTTCCAGAGATCATACCGGTCGTACACAATCACAGCAGTGTCATTTTTCATCCAGGCCGCTATTCCATATGGGCCGGCCTTTTCAGGCACATCATTTTCTTCGTCATGAAATGTTGACACTGACCATAGTCCCAGTACGCCCAAGGTCTTTTTCCCGGTGTGAAATGTTTTCCAGATAGAGTCCTGGCGACTCCACCAATACACATATTTGCCCGCCGGCGAAAAGGACGGGGTGCCAGACTCACCGGAGGATATCTGTACGGTTGCACCAGTCTCCAGGTCTGCGATATAAATGTCCTTGTGTGTCTCACCCAACCAGGTAACTGCCTTTTCATAAGGCCTTGTTCGCCAGGTAACCGCATATTTTCCATCTCCTTTCAGAGAAACCAGACTTTTCTCTGTATCTGGATTTTCAATCTGTACAAATGTATCCCGGTCAATGCTATACATTACATCAAAACTTTCTTTTCTGTCGGCATCTACAGTGGTTTCCATCTGGGTATACAACTTGGGTGAATCGTGATGCCAGATTTCTACTTTTACAATGTCTTCCTCCAGCTTCATTGTATCTTTTACAGGAAGTACCGGACAAATTCCAAAAAACAGCCTGTTTCCAGATTCTGAAAACGATGGCTTACGATCGCCTGAAACCAACCACTTCTCCGGCAGTATCTGACTCATTCCTTTATTGAGGTTTTTTGCGATGGAATCCTGAGACGTGATCAAGTGCAGTTGCCACGGTTTCTGTTCCGATGTCGTTTTTCCAGCCAGAGAAAGGAAGGCTGCCTTTCTATAGCTGTATCTCTTGCCAAAGCATACTCTTTTACATTTCGAATTGTATCTTCTTTTTTTGTGTACAAGTGTCTGATAATGAGTGTTTTCGTGTCGCAAATGGGCTTATCTTTCTTTTTTGTTATTTCGCCGTTTGCCACTGCCAGACTATCAGCTTTTGGTTCTTTTTTTTCTTCTTTTACCAGATAAAAACAATATCCCGGCCAGCGTTCGCTTAGCATAAACTCATTGACTCCAGGCACAGTTGAAACTTGGCCCGTGGCCACCTCCAGGATAGCCAGGCTATCCTGAGGCATTTTGTCTTTCGGTGTTTTTTTTCTTTTAAGAACGCGGGTACTGTCGTACGAACATGCCCGGGTGAACACCACAAAACGGCCGGTTTTTTCCATCCGCGCAGTATTTACGCGAGGATAAAATAGGCTGGTATCCTTTTGTTCGTTATAGACGCCCAGAATTTTGTCACCCGTCTCTTTTTCGAGATTGTAAATGACGGTGTTTCCGTTAGAGGAGATTTCCTGATTTTTAATCTTGTACCAGCGGTCATAATCTGCCGGAATCATCTTTTTTGTCCCCTGTCCCCATAGCTGCATTGGATTTGTAGCGAGTACAGCCAGGAGCAGAAAAAAGAAATTATTGCGCAGAGTCCTGATCGCAAAAGATTTTACCCTAATATTGTGGTTGTATTGAAACATACACGAGTTGTTTGGATAGGTAAAAGTACATAAAAGTCTTAAGAGATGTTACATATTGGATTGATAGCGCATGATGGGAAAAAACCGGAAATGGTTTCCTTTGTTGTTTCTCACAAAATATTTCTCTCCAACGCCCAATTGTATGCCACCGGAACCACCGGAGGGCATATTGCGCGCGAAGGGTTTTCAGTGGAATGCCTCCTCTCAGGTCCAAAAGGTGGGGATGCCCAAATAGCTGCTCTC
>JAJTEZ010000016.1 GCA_021298335.1 Saprospiraceae bacterium
ACTGCTTGCCTGGTTATTTCAGGAAGATTCTGAATTTCAGGTCATTGGATTTTGCCAGGATGGCCTGACCGAAGGTTCTGAAGATACTTTGTTGTGTGGTTTGCCGGTGTTCTCTCTAGATACTGTATTTACTAGGTTTTCACCAAAGGAAGTGTACATCCATATCGCTATCGGAACCAATGTGATTCGTCAAAAATACTTTGCTATTTTTCAGGAAAAGGGGTTTGGGTTTGCCTCTTATATTTCTTCTTATTCCAGAGTCTGGAAGGATTTGCAAACAGGTGAAAACTGTTTTATCGGACAGGGCGCCGTCATCCAGCCAAAGGTGACCATCGGTGACAATACCATCGTAATGGGTGCCAGCATCGGTCACCACACGCGCATTGGGTCTCATGTATTAATTTCCTGTCCCGCTATTGGAGGCAGTGTAACCATAGGGGATTATAGTTTTGTGGGAATGAATGCCATCATTCGCGAGAAACTCACCATTGGCTGCCACAACATCATAGGCGCGGGCACGGTCATCCTGCATGACACGGGCGATGATGAAGTGTACAGCGTGCCATCAACCCCCAAAAGGAAGATCAGCGCAAAAGATGTCAAAGTATTCAAATAACCTAACGTAAGCTTACACATGCTATCCTTTCAGGCACGACATACGTGGATTCACAAGACCAATTCGGAGGAGTTGCTGATTTGTTTTTCAGGTTGGGCCCTCAATGAACATTGCTTTGCACACCTTGACCCTGGTAACAAAGACGTGCTGGTGTTTTGGGATTATGGTAGCCAACAGTCGCTTCCGTCAATCGAAAACTATCGAAGTATCACTGTGGTAGGCTACTCTATGGGTGTATTGATGGCTTCCTGTTATTTTGCATTATTTCCTTCCGCAAGGATTGAAAAAAGTGTGGCGATCAACGGAACGATGCAGCCTGTGTCCTCAGAATTTGGGATGGACCCGGAACGGTATCACCAAACGATTGCCCAAATGTCTGCCGCTGCATTTCGTGAGTTTGTATTTCTTGTCGCAGGCGATGCCGCTCAGTTTAGGAAAATATTCCGTTTTGCCCTACCGTATGAAACCTTACACATGCAGGCCGGACTCTCTTATTTTCAGGATATTCAAGACCATGGGCCCGTTATGCTGGCATGGTCACACGCTATTTTGAGCAAAAAGGACCTTGTTTTTCCGTATGAACGGCTCCTGGCGTTCTGGACACAATATAAAGTTCCTGGTATTTCTTTAGAAGACGGCCACTTTCCGTTTTTCAGATGGCTATCGTGGAATGATCTTTTTTCTGAAAGTTTCCATACTTTTGAGAATGATTGATCAACTTGGTCTCCGGTTCGCCAGGAGTATCTCAACCTACAACAATGCTGCCTTGATCCAAACAGAAATGGCGCATAAACTGACTACCGTGATTCGAGAAGTCGGCTCATCATTTCATCATGTATATGAAATTGGCGCAGGTACAGGCTTACTCACCCGCCAGCTTGCATCGTCTTTACAAATGTCATCACTGTGGGTAAATGATTTGTGCGACGCCATGCAGCAGCCGATTTCTGCCATTTTGCAGGAGTTTCCCGACCTGCACTGGGAGTTTATTGCAGGAGATGCGGAAAAACTGGATATCCCGGGCCATCCGGATCTGGTAGCCTCCAGTGCTGTATTTCAATGGTTTGATCACTTACCCGATTTTCTGCAAAAACTGGGAGGTCAAATAAATGAAGACGGCATTCTGGCATTCAGCACCTTTGGTGAGCAAAACCTGCACGAATGTAAATCGGTTTCCGGCAAAGGCATCAATTATATCCCACTGGATCAGGTAAAAGAAATGGTCTGCCGCCATTTTGACATTCTGCATTTTGAAGAAACGGAAAAAGTCTTGTACTTTGACTCGGCGCTGGACGTACTGCTTCACCTCAAGCAAACCGGCGTCAATAGCTTTGGTAAAATGCCTACCAACGAAAATGGTACATCCTGCAGTCCTTTAATATGGACAAAAAAGCACCTCAATGACTTTTGCAGCCAGTACGAGCAACAATTTGGGCACAACGAGGCATGTCCACTTACGTATCACCCGGCCTGGTTTGTGTGCAGGAAAAAATAAACCTCGTCTGTTTGTATCTGATTTTTCCGTATCTTTGCAAAAATTTTCACCAGAAAGTTTGACGTTTTTATAAAGAAGAGGCGAGAGACTGGCTCTGTGACCCTCTGGCAACCAACTCAAAGTTCCCACGCGGAATTGGAAAACCGGTGCCAAATCCTGTTCCGGATATTCGGAGAAGATAAAAACAAAATGATGCGTACAGTACAACCATTCCATTTCTTTCTTGCCTTACAGGTCTTTCCTTTACCGATTGCTGTGAATGGCAATGCTTCTTTCCTGGCATTTCCATTTGTTTGCATGCGCCGGTTATGGCTTGCTCTTCATTAGGCGCCTCATTTTCGTCCTGGCATTTCTTAGCTTTTCCTTGTTTTTCTAAATTCTAATCACAGATTTTATATGTCTACCTTAAAAATTGGCTTGTTCGGATGTGGTTGTGTGGGTGGAGGCTTATATGAAGTACTCAATCAAACCCGCCAATTGCCAGCAGTAATTCACAAAATTGTCGTCAAAGATCCTTCCAAAAAAAGACAGGTCCCCTCCAGCCTGATTTCATTCCACAAAGAAGAAATTCTCGATGATCCAGCCATCGATATCGTCGTCGAACTAATCAACGACAGCGATGCCGCCTACCACATCGTATGCGATGCGCTCAAAAAGGGAAAACATGTCGTTTCTGCCAATAAAAAATTGATTGCTGAACACCTGGATGAATTAATCCTCCTGGCCAAATCAAACGGCGTTTCCTTCCTGTACGAAGGGGCTGTCGGAGGCTCCATTCCAGTCATCCGCAACCTCGAAGAATATTACAACAACGATACACTTTCATCTATTGAAGGCATCATCAACGGCACCACCAATTTTATCCTGACAAAAGGCAACGAGGGCATCGGATATGCTGAAGCACTTGCGGAGGCACAACTCAAAGGTTTTGCCGAAGCAGATCCCACCCTGGACGTTGATGGCTTTGATGCCAAATTTAAACTGGTGCTCCTGCTGAAACATGCCTTCGGCTTGACAACCACACCCGACGAAGTGTTCAATACAGGAATCCGGCACATAAAACAACAGGATATCGCCTTTGCGAGAGAAAAAGGGTACCGCATCAAGCTCATCGGACATGGCCACAAATTGCCTTCCGGCGTAGCAGGATTTGTCGCTCCACAATTTATCAAAAACCAACATCCCGCTTATTTTGTGGATAATGAATTTAATGCCATCATTGTACAAGCCGCCTTTGCCGACAAACAACTTTTCATCGGTAAAGGTGCCGGAAGCTTTCCCACGGCCAGTGCAGTTTTGTCAGACATTTCTGCAATCCAGTACCAATATCAGTATGAATACCGCAAATCCGACACCCCCACAAACAAGCTGACCCCCGATTTTCACTTGCACGCATACATTGGTTCGGCGTCACTCGACGATGTGCATTCTGTCCCAATGGATGTGACGGATAGCGTGTTTAGCAGTAAAGAGTATTCATACAAAACCGGACAAATTTCCTTTCAGCAACTTAGGAAAACTGATTGGTTGGAGCAGAAACAATTGTCCCTGATTCTATTACCACAGGGCATTGTGTCCTAATGGAATGAGCTATTCAGGACGTTGCACATCATTAACACATTATTCCTTACAACCCTTAAAACAAACATGATCATGACAGATATGGCACTGGAAACACTTGCAATACGCACACAAATATCCCGAAGTGATGCCGGCGAGCATTCCGCCCCGATTTTTCTGACGAGCAGCTTTGTGTTTGATACCGCCGAAGACCTGAAGGACGCGTTTGATGAAGTCAGTGATGCCCACGTCTATTCAAGGTACAGCAACCCCAATGTGGATGAATTTGTAGAAAAAGTAGCCCTTCTTGAAGGCGCTGAAACAGGCGTAGCGATGGCCTCCGGCATGGCCGCCATCTACACCACATTTATGGCCTTGCTGCAATCCGGTGACCACATCGTGAGTTGCTCTTCCGTGTTTGGAGCAACCCACAGCTTGTTTAAAAATTATTTTCCAAAACTGCAGATATCACATAGCTATTTTCATGCCCAACACGTACAGGAACTGCCGTCACTCATCCAGCCCAACACAAAGTGTATCTATCTGGAGACACCTACAAATCCGGCCATTGCAATCATCGACCTGGAAACCGTAGCTGCCGTTGCCAAAGAAAAAAATGTGCTGCTGATTGTTGACAACTGTTTTGCCACCCCTTACATCCAGCAGCCAATCCGCTGGGGTGCCGACCTGGTCATTCACTCCGCCACAAAATATATGGACGGCCAGGGACGAGTGCTGGGAGGTGTGGTAGTAGGCAAAGCCTCCCTCATTCGGGATATCTACCTCTTTGGGCGCCTCACCGGTCCTGCACTCAGTCCCATGAATGCCTGGATGTTAAGCAAAAGCCTGGAAACGCTGGCCATCCGCATGGACAGGCATGCTGAAAATGCGCATTTTATCGCAGAACAACTCGAACATCACTCCGCATTGAGTGACGTTTCATACCCCTTCCTGCCCTCTCATCCACAATACGACATTGCAAAAAAGCAAATGAAGTTGGGCGGAGGCATGGTCACCATCACACTCCATGGGGGATATGAAGCAGCTAAGCTATTCCTCAATCGACTTCAAATGATTAAGATATCACCCAACCTGGGAGATAGCAGAACCATTGCCACGCACCCTGCCTCCTCTACGCACAGCAAGCTGAGCGAAGAAGATCGCCGCACGGTTGGCATTACACCCGGTCTTGTACGCCTATCTATTGGATTGGAACACCGGGACGATATCCTGCGGGACATTTTGCAGGCACTTGAAACGAATGTAGGTTAAGTCAGAGTCTGACTACCTGACCCGTACGCACACTTTCATCACACGCAAAGGCAATGCGCAGGCTGTTGACGGCATCATCTATATGCTGGCTTAAGTCTCTGTCCCGTCGAATTGAGTCAATAAAAAAGGCCTGCTCCCTGTTGCAGAGTTCCTGATGATCCGGTTCGTCAGTCAGGTCTATCCAGTCGTCCTGGCGAAGAAACTCGTTTTTGTCATTGATCTCGGCGTGGTGCCACCTAAGAGATTCTGTCTTGGTGTGATCGTGAACGGAGTCTGACTTGCCAGCAGCACCGGCCCCTTTGGCTATAATCGAAACACACCCTTTGGGCCCAATCACATCCTTAACAAAAAAGGCCGTCTCGCTCATCATGGGTCCCCAGCCCGCTTCGTACCAGCCGACAGATCCGTCTTCAAAGCGGATCTGAAGTTGACCGTAATTATAATTTCCGGCAGGGATGTCTTCTGTTAGCCTAGCACCTATTGCCTGGACCTGAACCGGTCTAGACGCTGTCATCATGCACATAATATCGATGTAGTGAACGCCACAATCTACAATCGGACTGAGACTTTGCATCAGATTGCGGTGCACATCCCACATATGTCCCCTGCTTTGCTGGTTCAGGTTCATGCGCATGACCAGGGGCTTGCCCAGTTGTTGAGCAATGTCCACAAACCGGATCCAGGAAGGATGGTGCCGCAGTATATAGCCAATGACAAGTTTCTTGCCGGATTGAGCAGCCGCAAGGGAGACTCGAATTGCCCCCTCTACGGAATCCGCAATAGGTTTCTCCATGAATACATGGCAGCCCATGGCAAACGCTTTCATGGCATATTCTTCGTGTGTGTCCGGATATGTCGAAATGCAAACTGCCTGTGGCCTTGTTTTTTCCAATGCCTCGTCCACATTGTCAAACAGGGCATATCCACCCCCAAGCTGTTGATTCAGGATTTCTTTGCTTGTCCCACGAGATACCAGTCCGCAAATGCGCACCCCCTCCATCTGGTGATAGGCCATTGCATGTGAAGCGCCCATGTTTCCGCATCCAATAATCAGTACGTCCATGTTGTTGAATTGTTATGAATAAACGGCAGATGCTGTCCTGATAGAACAACCTCAACGACAAACACAACATCCACCAAATCGAAATTACTTGATTATTTGAAATTCTTCTTGAATTTCAAAAATCTTTTTTCTAGGAGTTCAAAAGAAATGATCGCCATGATAAAGGAGAAAACTACATTCTGCGGTGCCTCATGTACCCAGATTTTGGGTAGCATGTCCTGACCTGTTCGAACAAAAAATCCTTGCCAGATATACACACTATAAGATATCACACCGATGTACTTGATAGGTTTCCATTCCAGAAAGGTAATGACTATACTGTTTTGATTGGAGGTGATCCAAAGCAAGAGCATTGCCGAACCTAAACCATGGAATAGATTTATGTATGGCATCAGGAAACCGGGAAGATAAAATGGAGAAAAAAACACAACAAAACTCAGAAATCCAAACAGAAAGCCTTTTGATGTTTGTTGAATGTTTTTCCAGTTTGAAAAGTAAACGATGGCGCTTAAGGCGCCTATTAGTATAGGGCCTATAGCTGGTATAGTCCACCTTGTCACAAAAAACACCTCGTCCAACCGATAGTTTTTGCCCGTTATATTTATGACTATTGAAGGAAGAAGTTTTGTTGCAACCACACAAAGTATAAGTAGAAATAAGATAATCATGACCCGTTGAAAGTCACGAAAAAATTTGAAAATAGCCGCCCAAAGTATATAAAACTGTTCCTCTACTGCGAGCGACCAGGTATGGCTGAGTTCTGCTGTCCAAAAAGCTTTTGCTTTGGGTACAAAATTAAACAGGTAAAAAAGCGACAACATTATTCCCATCATTGTTTCCCGGATAAAGCCTAGTTTCATAAAAATAAAAATGGCAATAAAAAAGGGCATGAGGGGCGGTAACAATCGAAGAAAGCGCCTGATAAAGAAAAAACGAATGTTAAACATTCCTGTTTTTTTAATTTCTTGTAGTATCAAAGACGTAATTAAATAACCACTGATTGCAAAAAAGAGATTGACACCGGCCGCTCCTGAAAAGAAATAAAAAACATGATTCCTGATGTAACTTCCTTCTTCAAAATAATGTGCTACACCCAGATGAGTTACTATGACAAGAAGTATGGAGTAGCATCGCAGCCCATCAAAACCTTTTATATACATAGGAGTAAAAAATTATTGGGGACATGGCTGATAACATCATGTACGCTATTCGTAAAATTCACCATAAATCTAATTTTACTTTACAGTTTTTGAATCTTCCATATCGAACCATTCTTCGTAGTTAGTTTTTGCAGCTTCCCTGTAGCAAGCTGCTTGTCCAGAAATGCGTCACATTCAGTCCGGGGCATTCCCGAGAGTACTGAAAATTCTTTGGCTGTGAGGGACTGATAGTTTGAAAACAAGGCTTCCCATTGCGTATTCACTTCCGTTTTTGTGGCCGTAGGTAGGATTTTCAGGATGGCCGCTTCAAAGGAAGCATAGGGTTTAGAACCATAGACTACCTCTCTACGCTCCTTGTCATCCATAAAAAAGAGTGTGGGAAATCCCCTCACACCCATAGATCTGGCCTCCTTGAGGTCTGCTTCAAAGAGTTGTTTTGCCTTGCCTACAACATCCGACTTCATCTGTTCGACATCTAAACCCACCTGTTGTGCCGCTTTGGCAAGGTTTTCCCATTTGGCAATGTTTATTTTTTGCAGAAAAACCATCTCTCTGATTTCCCGTAAAAATAACACCGCTTTTTTGTCATCCTGCATCTGAGCTGCTTTAAAGGCAATGGATGGAGGATAGGATGAATGCAGCGGGTCTTCCAGCCAGACATCACCGTCAATGGGCATATCATAGTGTTGGCTGACCTCATCCCAGTGATGGGCTACATCTGAAGGCTTACTAATCCCTCCGCTATTGTAACTCCAGTCCGGCAATAAGCCCCCCATTCGGTATTCAAACTCCAGAATGCTGCCATACTCCAGCTTCAGTTTTCTGAGCTGCGGCTCGATTCCCCAGCAGGAAGAACAAATCGGATCAGTGAAGTACACAACTTTCATGGGTTTTTCTACAGGATTTGTTTGCAGGGTCGATGGATGAAGACTATCCGACACGCCACAGATTCCTTCTACCGGATCACAGAGAAGCGGATTGTTTTTTTGTTCCATACTTTGTGGTTTTTGAGCCTGACAGCTTAGGCTGACCAGGAGTATCGATACTATTTTTATTCTTGTTGTCATGGTTCCAAACAAAGCGCAATTTTTATTTGAGAGAAATGACCAATCCAAGAAATACGTGTAAAAATCATGATTCATAAAGAAGTATAACGACATTCAAATCGGAATGTTGAATGGAATCATGAGCCTATGGTCATTGTGTAGTTAGTAAAGCCAATGATGTTAAATACCTTCTGTTGTAATAAGGGATAAATTGTGAGAGTTTACCCTATTTGCTGCACTTAAAAAGTACACCCGAAAGGGTACAAAAACCCAAGTTGTCTTTAAATGTAGAGAAACCTAAAAATGAACCTTCAAGATTGACTATTGTCTATTTTAAAGCGGTTTGAATCTGTTCTTCCTACTTGGATCTATTGGATTGAATAAAGTTTTTTGTCAAAAAAATGCAACAGGAATACATTGATCTGTTAAACGAAAAACATGGGAGGATTTTCCAATAACTACTTCCCGATACAAAACCGGCTAAATATACTGTCCAGTAAGTCTTCTGTCGTGACCTGGCCCGTAATAGTACCCAGGTGATACAGCGACTCGCGCAGATCCATAGCGACCAGATCTGAACTGAGATGTGAGGATAATCCCTGCCTGACCTTATTCAGGCACTCCTTGGTCCTGGTAAGCGCCTCCACATGCCGCACATTGGTGATGACAGTGCCTTCAACCTGGTTGTGCGACTGGATATATCCTTCCAGAAAAGTCCATACAGCCAAGAGAGTGTGTGGATCCTTAGCAGATATGGGCAACACCGGTTTGTTTATGGCACCGGCCAACTGTGTGGCTTTTTGCATGGACTCCGGCTCGGTCAATGCATCTGCTTTGTTGAGAAGAATGACAATTTCCTGCGTAGATTCGTCCAGCAATGCATTGTATTCCTCAAGAATCTGATCATTTGACTTGCCCGCTTCGCAAACAAAGAATACAATATCCGCCTCCCGCAACTTTTGCCTGGAACGCTGAATGCCCATTCCCTCCAGCACATCTGTTGTCTCCCTAATACCTGCTGTATCTGTAAACCGAAATGCTATGCCCTGTACCACCATTGTATCTTCAATATAATCCCTCGTCGTACCCGCAATGTCACTGACCATGGCTTTTTCTTCCTTGAGCAGGGCGTTGAGCAAGGTGGATTTGCCTGCATTCGGGGCACCCACAATGGCAACCGGAATGCCTTCACGTATGCTGTTGCCCCACTGAAAAGAAGCCATCATTGGATCTATGACACCAACAATGCGGTCTATCAATTCCTTCAGGCGACCCCGATGCGCAAATTCCACATCCTCTTCAGAAAAGTCCAGCTCCAGCTCCATTAACGCCGCAAAATCTATCAGCTCCTGCCTCAGTTCCTTCAGCTGACTCGAAAAGTGGCCCTTCAGTTGTTTCAATGCTATCTCTGTAGATCGTCCTGAGGTAGCATGAATGAGGTCTGCTACAGCTTCCGCTTGCGATAAGTCCAATCGCCCATGCAAAAAAGCACGCAATGTAAATTCTCCGGGACTTGCCATCCGGGCACCGGCAGCAATAAGGGCAGACAAGATCTGCTGTACAATCACCGGCGATCCATGGCAGGAAATTTCCACACTATCCTCCCTTGTAAATGTCTTTGGAGCCCTAAAGACAGACACCATCACTTCGTCTATCTCCACTGTCTGGTCTGTGAGCCATCCGTAATGCACAGTATGAGAGGGCACCTGAGTCAAATCTTTTCCCCTGTAAAGATGATTCACAACCGAGATCGACTCCAAACCTGACAGGCGAATTACTGCTAGCGCGCTTTGACCCTGCGGGGTAGCAGGTGCTACTATGGTATCTGTCATTAGATGCATATCTTTATTTTAATTTCTTCATTATATTATTGACTGATTATCAACTATATATGGAATATTTATGAGAAAAAGTACGCTGGTTTGTGTGACAGCCTCATTCGTATTTCATGATACAAAAATACAGAAATATGGGTTGCCTCTGTCTCATTAAAATCTATATTGGTTCTAAAAAATATTTTTATGTGTAAAGCAGGTCAAGAATTCTTTGTTTGCACCTACTTGCTGTCTGTCGTTTTGCTAAATCAGTGGGGTACATAAATGTCGAAAACAGTTCTGAACTTTGTCCAGGAAATTATGCTGTGAGCATGCCAGATAGCAATAGTTCAATTGCCTTCACTGGTGGTCTATAAGTAAATCGTACCTATGCTTTCTAAAAGAGGCGGTATACGCCCTTTTTTTATGCATGTTTCTAATCTTTACATGTCTCGTTTTGTTATGACATGGAAAGAAAACAAGGGAATACCTTCTATCTCTCACAACTAGTCATGGGGAGTAAATCTCATTAAAATTCAAGAAATGTCAGGGCAAACGAAAGACATCGAACTATCAGTCACCGAAATACCTCGTGATGAACTTCGGAAGTTTATTCATATAAAGGGAGCGAGATCCAACAATTTGCAGAATATTGAGGTAAAAATTCCAAAAAACAAACTGGTTGTTGTTACTGGTGTTTCAGGATCCGGCAAGTCGTCGCTCATCATGGATACCTTATATGCTGAGGGACAGCGTCGATACGTAGAGAGTTTGTCCTCATATGCAAGACAGTTTTTAGATAGAATGAAAAAGCCGGAAGTCGACTTCATTCGTGGAATTTGTCCTGCCATTGCCATAGAGCAGCGAGTGAGTTCAAGCAATGCCCGGTCAACCGTGGGTTCTATGACAGAAATATACGATTACCTAAGGTTGTTGTATGCGCGCATAGGTAAAACGATTTCTCCGGTTTCGGGCGAAGAGGTGAAAAAACATTCTACATCTGACGTTGTGGATTATATTTTCGCATTCCCTGAAGCAACAAAATTCCTTCTTTTAATTCCAATCCAACGTAAATATCCACGCTCTGTACGTCAGGAACTGGATTTGTTGATGCAGAAAGGTTATAGCAGAATCTACATTAATGGTTCTGTACTATCTATGCAGTCTTATCAGGAATCATTATCTGAAATTGCCGAAACATCCGTCCTTGATTGGAAAGAGAATGCCAGTGTTGTCATTGATCGCTTTACAGCGAGTGCTGAAGAAGAAAACAAAAAGAGGGTAGCCGACTCTATTAACACTGCATTTGCAGAATCGGAGGGTGATTGTGAAATTTCCGTTTTGGATGGCGAATCTAAATGTTTTAACCGTCGTTTCGAAATAGATGGAATTCAGTTTTTAGAGCCTACACACCAGATGTTCAATTATAACAATTCATTTGGTGCTTGTCCACGTTGTGAAGGGTATGGCCGAATGCTGGGAATTGACAGAGATAAAGTAATTCCTGATGATTCATTGTCGATTTATCAGGAGGCAATAGCCTGTTGGAAAGGAGAGAAAGGAAAATCATGGTGGCATAAACTGATATACACAGCAGATCAGTTTGGTTTTCCCATTCACAAACCAGTATGTGAGTTGAGTGAAGAACAGAAAACAGTGTTATGGACAGGCAACAGGTATTTTGATGGTCTGGATGCTTTTTTTGAAGAACTGGAGGAAGGTTCGTACAAAATCCAGAATAGGGTAATGCTTTCTCGTTACAGGGGAAAGACAGTTTGTTCCACTTGCAATGGTGGTAGGTTGAGAAAAGAAGCCGGTTATGTTTTTGTTGGAAGTAAAACCATTACAAATCTGATTGATCTCCCCATTTCTTTACTGCTTGATTTTTTCCACAATCTTAAGCTTACTGAACATGATCAGGCCATCGCGCAACGATTGATTACAGATATTTCGCTTCGCTTACAAACGATGGTCGACATTGGACTGGGTTATTTAACACTTGACCGTATTGCAAGCACATTGAGTGGAGGCGAAACTCAAAGAATCCATTTGACAAGAACTCTGGGATCCAACCTGACCAATTCGCTTTATATACTCGACGAACCCAGTGTTGGACTACATCCGAAGGACACTGAAAAACTGGTTGCTGTATTGCAGAGACTCCGAGATCTTGGAAATACTGTGGTGGTTGTCGAACATGAAGAATCCGTCATCAAAAACGCTGACTACATCATTGATATTGGTCCTGAAGCAGGTGTCCATGGTGGGAAGTTGGAGTATAGCGGACCCGCAGAACCTTTCTTTTCTGGAATAAAAGGTAATTTGACATCATCTTACCTAAGTGGTACACTTTCTATCGATGATTCGGAACAAAAGAGAAAAATTCAGCATAAAATCACGCTGAAGGGGGCAAGACAACACAACTTAAAAAATATTGATGTCCACATACCCTTGCAAGCCCTGACTGTGGTCTGTGGTGTTTCAGGCTCGGGTAAAACCAGCCTGATTCAGCATACTTTATACCCTGTTTTGAAAATGTTGGTCAATGATCCCATCGCTGTAAGCCCTGGAAAATATTCTCAACTGGAAGGTGATACCAGAAATATTCAGATGGTCGAAATGGTCAGTCAGAGCCCAATAGGTAAATCTTCACGATCCAATCCAGTCACCTATGTCAAAGCATACGATGATATCAGAAAACTTTTTTCTGAGCAGACTTTATCAAAAATCAGAGGTTTTGAACCAAGGCATTACTCTTTCAATGTGGAAGGCGGAAGGTGTGAGGCATGCAAGGGCGAAGGTTTCATTACCGTAGAAATGCAGTTTCTGGCAGATGTACATTTGCTTTGTGAAGATTGCCAGGGAAAAAGATTTAAACGGGAAGTGCTGGAAGTGTTCTACCAGGAAAAAAACATTTCTGATATCCTTGCGATGACAGTTGAGGAAGCCATACAATTCTTTCATGGAAAAAAAGCCATTCTCTCAAGACTGCAACCGCTGGCAGATGTTGGACTTGGATACGTGCAACTCGGCCAAGCATCAAGCACTCTTTCAGGAGGTGAAGCTCAACGTGTAAAACTGGCAAGCTTCCTGACAAAAGAATTTCAAACAAAACATATCTTTTTTATTTTTGATGAACCTACCACCGGACTTCATTTTCACGATATTAAAAAACTAATGAATGCTTTTCATGCACTGGTAGAAAACGGGCACACTGTCCTAGTTGTCGAACACAACCTAGATGTAATCCGTGCTGCAGATTGGGCCATTGATTTGGGTCCGGAAGGAGGAAATAAAGGGGGCCACCTGATATTTGAAGGAAGACCCGAAGACTTAAAATCATGCAACGAATCCGTGACCGGAACATTTTTATAGAATTCTGCTCGTTATTTGTCCCTGTGTTCCACGTGAAACATTTTGAACTTCTTAGGAGAAATAGATACTAACTACCATCATAACTATATAATGTAAAATTTTATATTAACTTTGTCTCTTCAAATAAATTAGCAAAAAGGTCGGTGATTATGTCACCGGCCTTTTTTATTTTTACGGGACGATGAATTGTTCCACGTGGAACATGATTTATTCCCTCTCTTACAATCATTCACATTTTAATTTCTTTCTTAAACCCTTCCATACCTTTTAGCCCTTACTTTTATACATAATCACAATAAAAGATCCTTTGTTACTATGAAGTCATTTATCATCCACGCATTAACGATCCTTGTCATCGCTACATCACTGCAGTCACAAAATACTGATCAATCACCTTTCAGACAGCTATATGACGTACTGCCTACTCCAAATGAATACAGGACAGCATCTGGCTCACCTGGACCAAAATACTATCAACCTACAGCAGACTATAATATTGATATTGTATTACATGACAATACTCAATCAATTTCAGGTAAAGTTGATATCACGTTTCATAACTCCACTCCGGAAACGATGACTTACCTTTGGGTACAACTAGATCAAAACATTCAACAACTGGAGGCAGATGCTCATAAAATTAATAATCAAACAATCACTGATAAAGAGGAAGCAAACTCACTTACTAGACTAAATAGAACTTTTGATGGTGGCTATACTATCACCTCTGTCACTGACCAACTTAAAAAACCCTTGCCTTATATTATCAATAAGACGATGATGCGAATTGACTTACAAAAGGAATTATTACCTGGTCAATCATTTACGTTTAGTATTCTATACAGCTTCCCTATCAATGACAGAATGAAACTCGGTGGCAGATCCGGATACGAATATTTCCCGGACGATGATAATTATCTCTACACCATTGCTCAATTCTTTCCTCGAATGTGCGCTTTCAACGACCTGGAAGGATGGCAAACTAACCAATACCTGGGAGCAGGGGAATTTACACTTCTCTTCGGCAACTATTTTGTGTCCATCACGGTTCCTTCCGACCACCTGGTGGCAGCAACTGGTACTTTACAAAACCCTAATGAAGTACTTAGTAAAGAACAATATAAAAGGTTTAAAGAAGCAGAATCTGCTTTTGTACAACCGGTCGTTATTGTGAATCAAGAAGAGGCTACAATAAAAGAAAAAACTAAATCCAACTCGAATAAAACATGGAAATTTCGAGCAGAAAATGTTCGTGATTTTGCTTTCGCCAGTTCTAGAAAATTTATCTGGGATGCTATGGCCGTAAAAATCAATCAGAAGACCTGCCTTGCCATGTCCATGTACCCAAAAGAAGGGAACCCACTCTGGGGCAAATACTCTACCAAAGCCGTAGCTCATACACTCAAAACATATTCTAAATTTACAATAGATTATCCATACCCAGTAGCCTGGTCAATCAATGCAGATAGAATCGGTATGGAATATCCCATGATCTGTTTTAACTTTGGTAGATGCGAAAAAGATGGCACGTATAGCGAACGGACCAAATATGGAACTATCAGCGTCATAATTCATGAAGTTGGCCATAATTTCTTTCCAATGATCATCAACTCAGACGAAAGACAATGGGCATGGATGGACGAGGGTTTAAATACTTTTGTTCAGTATCTTACAGAACAGGAATTTGAAAGAAACTATCCCTCTGGTCGGGGCGAACCTTCTAAAATCGTCGATTACATGAAAGGCGATAAATCAACTATGTCTCCCATTATGGTTAACCCTGAAAGCGCTTACCAGCTTGGAAACAATGCATATGCTAAACCAGCTACAGCACTTAATATCCTAAGAGAGACAATTTTAGGTAGAAAAATATTCGATGCTGCTTTTAAGGAATACGCAAAAAGATGGGCTTTTAAACAACCTTACCCCGCAGACTTTTTCCGAACCATGGAGGACGCTTCCGGTACAGATCTCGATTGGTTCTGGAGATCATGGTTTTTTACAACTGATCACGTTGACATGGCCATATCCAATGTTACTTTGAAGCAGCCTACCGATCCCACAAGTAGTACCTCATCTAATAGTCCTGACCCTTTACAACAAACTCAGCAGTCACTAAGCACTATTCGAAACTCGGTAGATATAAAAACAACATACACAGAAATAGATACTAGCCTCCTAGATTTTTATAGTAAACTCAAAATTGAACAACAACAAAAAGATTTCAATCTACGTAATGACAGTACCTATACTTCAACAGAACCTTCTACAGCTACTATCAACTACTATGAAATTGAATTTGAAAAAATTGGTGGAATAGTAATGCCTATCATTTATGAAATTACTTATGAAAATGACTCCACAGAACTGGTCAGGATTCCAGCCGAAATCTGGAGAAAAGGGGAAATTAAAGTATCAAGAGTGCATTCCACTACTGCTAAGATCAAAAAGATTATTCTAGATCCCTATAAAGAAACAGCAGACATAGATACAGCGAATAACTCATACCCCAAGCAAGAAAACACAAGCAAATTTGAAATTTTTAAAAGGAATGCAGCCAGAAATCAGGAGAACCCTATGCAAAAACAAAATAAAACCATTAAACCGTAATGGTATGTGTAAACGGACTTGAATCATTTATGGGGAGTTGATGCGTATAAATTCAGGCAATAAATATAGATAAAGCTGCTTACTTCAACCACTCTATCCTAAGTGAACATGAATAAACCTCACATAAAGATCAGATTCTTATTCTATGCGAAACCCTGGATTTTAACCTAGAGTGTAAGTCTCCATTCTTTGATGGTTAAATACCCCACTTTCGACTCTGCTTAAGAAGCTTTCTAAAGCTTCATTAAACAAATCAGGACGCTCCATCATTGGGGCATGGCCACATTTGTCTACCTTGACAAGCTCTGCATGCGGAATCAGATCGTGAAATTTTTCACCTACCCAGAGTGGGGTGACATTGTCCTGAATGCCCCACACAAGCAGTGTCGGACAGCTTATATCCTTTAACCTGTCCTCAAGATTATGCCGGACTGCTGATTTAGCTATAGCAACCACACACATGGCTTTTTTAAGATCATTCACCACTGCAAATACATCATCCACGAGTTCTTTGGTAGCAACTGCCGGGTCGTAAAAAACGCTCTCAGCCTTTGCCTTCATATATGCATAGTCTCCCCTCTTAGGAAATGTAGTACCCATAGCACTTTCAAATAACCCACTGCTGCCCGTCAGTATCATACTATTCACCTTATCAGGATGTTTTAAGGTGTAAAGTTGAGCTATATGACCACCTAATGAATTACCTAAAAGATGTACACTCTCATATCCTTTAAATTCAATAAAAGACTCCACGTACTCGACAAGTCGCATCACAGACAAACTACGAAGAGAAATATCAAACAATGGCAGAATAGGTACTACAACATTATGACTACTCGAAAAATGTCTTATTATTCCCTCAAAATTACTTAAGGCTCCAAGTAACCCATGAAGCAAAATCAAAGGAGTCCCGTTATTCCCGGTCTCTATATACTTAAAGCCTTTTTCGTCAATCAACTGACTCGCTGCCATACTAATAAAAAAATAATAAATTCAGGCCAATATAGAGCTATTTTAATTTATTTGTCGCAGTTACTAGAAAAATAATACCTGTAGTTACAGCTGCCAGAATTATTGCACCAGCCTGGTGTAAAACCCCTAGCAATACTGGAACTTTCCCAATACTACTAATAACCGTAAAAATGCCGAGAAAAACCTGAAGATGAATCGCTAGAAAAAGAGCTAAACCTAAGTAAAGATACTCTTTAAAACCTGCTCTACGATAAAACTGTATAAGATTGCAAATCAAAAGCATCCCTAAACCCCAAACAAGATATGCAAGGTTTCTATGGAGAAAATGAACAAGAGCCGGCATGAATTGAAACTTGTCGTATTCTAAAAAGGATTCAACTTTCCATGCATTTATATCCATCAAAATCTTTGGTATATACTCTCCATACATATCTGGCCATGTCGGATAGAGCACAGCAACTTTCATTCCCGATAGCATTCCTCCAAATGCAATTTGGAAGAATAACACTACAGTAAACAAAATAAGTAATTTTACCGATGTAAAACTATCTCGACCATAAGAAGACATCCCAAATTCTATATACTTTAAATAGGTGAGTATCAAATAAAGAAAAACAGACAAAGCAATTATTAAATGCACAGATAATTTATAGGCATTCACCCACGGCCTATCTACCAAGCCTGAAGCGACCATTATCCATCCAAATGTCGCAGCCAGTGCTGCAAGACCAACCACAACATATAAATCCTTCTTCAATGTCACCGATAGCATTCCCTTTTTAAGAAAGTAGATAAAAGGTATAAGAAATACAAAGCCCATAAATCTAGCCCACAGCCTGTGTATATATTCCCAGAAGTAAATAAATTTAAAATCATCTAAACTCATTCCTTCATTTATCTCGAGATACTGTGGGGTCTTTTGGTACTTTTCAAATTCAAGATTCCAATTAGCTTCATTCAGAGGCGGCAGCGTTCCACTTACTATTTCCCATTTGGTAATTGAAAGACCTGATTCAGTTAACCTCGTGATTCCGCCAACAACTACCTGTATAAAGACCATCAATATACCGGTCATCAACCACAGTTTCACAGAAAAATACCTTTTATTCAATTCCATCCTTATAAATTTACTGTGTATTTTCTACATCCTCCAAACCCTTGTAAAAAGAATACTAGAATCTATTTATTCACTTTACAAAACTCTTGACAAACCTTAAAACGTTAACACTACTCCTTGCTTTTGAATTCCATTTCGTAAAGGTATTCCAAAGTATTCACTTCCAAAAACACGACTTTTGGATTCTTGTTTTTCCAATAGTAACTTATAATTAAATTTAAAAGTATACTATCAATTACTATTAGAAATGTTGAAATGTGTAAAACACAAAGATTTGGAATGAAGGATATATTATTCACATTTTATACACCAGTTAAATTTTACCTATTATATTCACTTTCAATCAATTCACATTATGTTTAATTGATGTTCTTAGTTATCAACAGTATATTATAAGATGACTCAGTTTGTGAATTTACGATCTATAAAGAGTCAGTAAATTTCTATTTGATATAATATTGATAAAAAATATATATGTAAAATATAAATACAGGTATAAAATGTTAATTTTACATTAGAACCACCAATCTTAGTGTGAATAACTTAAGTTATAATTATTTGTTTTATAATATTTTATAT
>JAJTEZ010000017.1 GCA_021298335.1 Saprospiraceae bacterium
AAATCAAAAGGAAATAGAAAAGCGAAAAAACAGAAGACTATACACGAGTCTGGAAATGATCGTTATCGATGAAATATCTATGGTTCGCGCAGATCTACTTGATAATATAGACTACTTTTTGCGCATTAACAGAGAAACGGATCTCCCGTTTGGTGGAGTACAAATGATATTTTTTGGGGATTTGTTTCAATTGCCCCCGGTTGTATCTACTTCATTTGAAAGAGAATATTTCCAAACCAGGTATGAAAGTCCGTATTTTTTCTCTTCAGACGTCGTGCGACAAAACCCGGTTCAAATTATTGAACTGCATCGTATCTACAGACAAGAGGAAAAGCTCTTTATTCAATTGCTGGACAACATCAGGATGGCCACTTTGGAATATGAGGACTTCGAACTTTTGCAAACGAGATGTGTGGCATTGCCAACGGACAAGTCGTTTTATATTACTTTATGCACCAGAAACGATCTGGCAAACCGAATCAATGAAGAAGAGCTCCGGGCCATCGATGTGCCCAGTTTTGCCTATACTGCCAAGGTGGAAGGAGAGTTTGTCCCCCAGAATTTTCCTACTGAACTGCATCTTTCTTTGAAAGCGGGGGCTCAAGTCATGTTTATTCGAAATGACATAGAAAAAAGGTATGTGAATGGAACTATTGGCATCATAACTGAACTCAACTATGATATTGTTAGAGTATGTATCAAAGATGCACTTGGAGAAGCCCGATATATAGAAGTGGAAAGACAGACCTGGGAAATGATTCGGTATGAGCCAGACCCGCAGCATGCCGGGCAGATCCTTGCGAAAGTCATTGGAACATTTACACAATATCCTCTCAGGCTGGCCTGGGCTATGACCATTCATAAAAGTCAGGGTAAGACCTTCGACAGGGTGATCATTGATCTGGGGGGTGGTGCATTTGAGAGTGGACAAACTTATGTAGGCCTGAGTCGATGCAGAACACTCGATGGTATTATATTAAAGCAACAGGTCAAATCAAAAGACATTATTCTGGACCCCAGGCTGGTTGAATTTTATCAGAATATTAAGTACCTGCATTGAGCTCCTACAGGTAAGTAAAGCAGATACTCCGAGTACATTCCAGCTATTTAAAAATACCTAAGCTGTAGTACAATACATGAATAAAAGTCATTACACCGTAGGAATCCATAGTCTTATATTCCGTGCAGATCAATAAAAAATATAAATATTAGATTTATTTTACATATTTAAACAAATAAATAATAGTCATTTAAAAAATATGTAAATACCTATATCATTGTATTACTGTGTTTTATAAATTACATTTAAAAAATATGTAAATATCATTAAAATAAATGACATTACATATACTATAATTATATAATATGTTATATCTTTGTATTGTGTAAGTTTTGGTATTGAATCATAAGATTCGTAGTCGCCTTTGAAATGTCATCGGCACTTTTTGAGAAAGTAAATTCCACACGTCTTTCAGTCGAGGAATACAATATAAAGTTTCAGATACGTATTGTCATATTGCGAAATATAAAAATATTTGGCACGGTATTTGGAATATAAGATTATGAGTTTTGGTTATTAAATTGAGTAATGCCCGTGTTTTTCGTCTTACACGGGCGTTTTTTTTTCCAGAAACTCAAGTAGTCAATACCACGATGTAAGAATGCTGGTATATAAGAAAAACCGCATTTACGCAAGGTATGGAGAAGATATGAAAAAAAATCTACTATTTATTCACCTTTGTCACTGAATTCGTGACCTTTTCTGTTTTTATACCATAAAAACCCCAATGTACCTACCAGCAGGTATGGTAAGGTAAACATGTACAGAATTCCTGTATTCAATCCCTTTCCTTCTGTACCACCATCGCGCAGATTAGATTCAGCCGACATTTTACACATCGGACATTGCGCACGAAGATCAGCCTGGGGTGGAAAAAAGAAGACTACTGACATTAAGACCAAGCAGAGCCATTGGATTTTTACATTTCTCATTGGTAACAAGGTTGTAGCATAATAAAGCAAATAGGACCAGTCACAGCAACATATAACCAGACTGGAAAAACCCATTTGGCCATATTCCGGTGTTCCCTAATCTGAAAGGTAAGTCCCCGGATGAAGGTCAGTAAGATGAATGGAAACGAAAGGGCAGCCAGTATGACGTGTGTGATTAAAAAGAAAAAGTATATGTACCTAATATTTCCCTCAACGCAATAAGTTGTTTCAGGAGTGGTAAAATGATACGCTATGTAACAGAGAAGGAATAAGGTGGATAAGACTGCCGCAGTAAACATAAAAAACCGATGTTTTTGAATGTTTTTATGCATGATGGCATACAAGGCTACGAGCAAACAAACTGCGACGATAACGTTTAATGCAGCATTAACTGCAGGCAGGAATGTTAAATCCACTCCTACATCCAGCTTCACTTTTCGCATGAGAACTACCAGGCCAAGTACTAAACCAGAAACGACATAACTGATTCTCGTCAATTTTTTTGCGAGTGTAGGATTTGCTTGATATTCCATTATTTCTTTTTTAGTTCAATATCCGACTCTTTTTCGCGTGGCAGGACAATGGCCGTATGCTCAATCAATTTCTTCACATCATGCTTAGAAGCAGCGTATGAATTTCGAATTTTTGCGGAAGTATCTATCAATAAATATCCCAGTTGGTATTTTTGTAAATCTTCTACCGCGTATCCTTGAGGAAGAATGTTAAAACCATCACTGGCGGCTGCAGTGTCCTGAAAGAGGCACTGAAAATGCGGCACTTTTTCAAACTGTTTATTTATCGTCCTGATTACCTGATAAGAAGTAGTATCTTGTCCTAATACCAAAACTGTCGTGTTTCCCCGAAATATAGACAAGGAATCCAAGTTAAAGGAAATACTATCTTTAGGCAAAAGATCAGAAAGGGCTTTCTTTCTGTAATCCAACCCGCTCTTCAGATAGTACCATGATCCAAAAGGTACTACTACCAGAAGTAAAAAAAGAGCTATCCAGGAAATCCATTTTGCCATTCTTTCAGATTTAAAGTAGAAACGTCTAAATCTTTTCTTTGTTCAAAGAGAACGACGCTAGGATTCTATCAATTATTTACTTCCGTTTGAGCAGGGACAGGGTTTTTAACCCTGGCACGGGAATTATTCCAATAGTCACCTTCAGCAAGGAATGCGATGATTGCCCATACCAATAGAAGTGTAGGTAATAAAACCGTTTTCACAAGGCCGGGGACTTCATACTTCATGTGCATGAATTCGTAGACGATCAGATACGCTTTGACGATACTTAGCACGATCATAACGCCACCTGTTATCCAATGAGGTATATGGAATCCTTCCACCAGATACCCTTTGCCCAACAAGGCGAAAAGCACTTCAAAAACTGTAATGACAGCCAAAATCAAAATGGTTTTGGTTGCTATGGTTTTTGATTGATCGTATGTTAAATGACTCATATTCGTTTGATTAAGAATTCAGGAATAATGAAACCTTCAGAGTTATAAAAGGTAGAAGCAAAGAAACACAAACACCCAAACAAGGTCGACGAAGTGCCAGTATAAACCGATTTTTTCGACCATTTCGTACCCATTTTTTCGGTTTACATACAGACCGGTAGCTGAATTCAGGCAAATAATCAGCAAGAAGGCTACCCCGGAAAGAACGTGGAAACCGTGAAACCCAGTAATAAAGAAAAACAATGCACCAAAAGCTTTTGGTCCGAAGGCCTGACTCTTTTCCACTCCGGCATTTGGGCCTTCTGTCACCTTATATTTTAAAGGTGCCCACTCATTATCGTGCTTGTGGATGAGATAAGACATGCCTGGTTGAAAGGTATCCCCTTTTTTGACGTCGTGTCCGTCACCCTCGAGGTAGACGCCGGTTTCAGTGTGAGTCCCGAATGGATTTACTTTTACTGTCATATGTTCTCCACCTATCAGAGTATTCCACTCCCAGGCCTGACAGCCTAAGAAAGCCAGACCTCCTACGATGGTCAGAAGCATCCAAATCACAACTCCCCGTTTATTTTCCTGATGTCCTTCCTGTACAGCTCGTACCATTGTAAACGAACTCGCGAGAAGGATAAAGGTCATTACTGTCACAAAAAGTAATGGCTTATGGTGAAAACCGCCCGGAAACGTGCTGAATACAAAATCAGGAACTGGCCATGTAGGCATGCTAAAACGCAATGCTCCGTAGGCAATCAAAAATCCAGAGAATGTAAATGCATCTGACAGCAAAAAGTACCACATCATCAATTTTCCATAAGATGCTTTAAATGGTTCTTTGCCTCCTGCCCAAGCGCTTCCTTGCTGGGTATGCTCATGTGCATGTTCAATACTTGCTGAAGCCATGATATACTAAATGTTTTATTTGCTAATGATTAAAAAAACGAAAAGGTAGACCCATAAAGCATCCACAAAATGCCAATAAGTCACTACAAGATCAAACCGATGTTTGCGGGCAGGAGTTACGTGATTCCCCAATGAGAAAGCATGAATTACTGCAACCATCAATGCCGCCAATCCTCCCAGTACATGCAATGCGTGGATTCCTGAAAGCAGATAAAAGAAAGATCCCGATACGTTTCCTTTGAGATCCACCCCTTTATCATACAACTCCGTCCAACCAGCATATTGTAAGACAACAAAAAGAATTCCAAGCAGAAAACTTACACCCAGGAAGATCTTGTACTTAGATATCTGTTGACGCACGAAAGAGCGTTGAGAGATATGTAGAGTAATGCTGGAGAGTACCAACAACGCTGTACTAAAGTAAAATGAGGCTGGGAGAGAAAACTCCAGCCAATTTCCCGCTGACTGCTTTACGATATATGCACTGGTAAACGCACCAAACATCATCAGGATACTTGCCAGAGAAGCCCACAGTGCAAACTTCTGAGGATGAATCTTATTTCTATTATGAATTATCGTCTGTTCCATAATGTATTATAATAACCAGTAAGACAATAATATCAGTGGTAAGTAAAGAAAAGAGAAAAACATCAGACGCAAAGCAGCTGTCCTGTCAAATTTCACATGAAACTGATAGCTCAACCAGACATACGATATCGTCAGCAGGATTGTACTCAAAGAAGCGGTAAGTGTCACATCCAGCCGCATCCACATAAAGCAGGCTACAGGGAGTATCATCAGGGCGTAAAACATAGAGGAAAGACCTAGATTCCTATCAATTTCGTCACCTTGTTGCGGTAACAATCTGTACCCTGCCGCCTTATAATCCTGAAATGATAAAAACCCAATTGACCAGAAGTGTGGAAACTGCCACAAAAACTGGAGGACAAATAAGCAAAACGCCAGCATGGATATTTTTCCATCTACTGCAGCCGCACCAATCATAACTGGTAAGGCACCAGGAATAGCGCCGACAGGCACAGCCAGAGTACTGTAACGTTTCAATGGTGTATATACAAATGCATACAAAATCAGAGATAACATACCCAGGAAAGCTGTCATCGTATTCAGGGCTGCAAGCAGACTGATACCTAAAAGGCAGCTCAAGCCTGCAAACATGACTCCCTCAGATGAACGCATTCGACCAGAAGCTACAGGCCTGACTGCCGTGCGTTCCATCAAAATGTCATAATCTTTCTCCAATACCTGATTTAGAGCATTTGCGGAAGCCGTAACAAAAAAGCCACCCGCTACAAGCAGAAACAGGGATTGAAGGCTAAATGTCTCATCTAGCTGGATTAAGTAACCAAACACAGATGACAGTACAACCACGGCGGTCAGCCGAAACTTGATCAGCAAAAGATAGTCAACCAGCACTGAACGCCAGGCGGACTTCCGGTTTATTGCAGTTGTGAATGTATATTTATGTCTCACTTGTTCTGTTGATTTTCAACAAATAAAATTAGTGATCTCCTACTTCACCTTCATTAAGTGGAACGTGCTGTTGTACATATTCACGATCATCTTTATTATAGTCATAAGCCCAACGATGCACTACAGGGAGTTTGCCTGGCCAGTTGCCATGGATGGGTTCAATCGGAGTTGTCCATTCCAGGGTAGTTGCCTGCCAAGGATTTTTTGTTTTCATCTTCTTGCCATACCAGATGCTATAGAAAAAATTGATTACAAAAACCAGTTGTATGAAAAAAGCGATGATGGCAAATACTGTAATGAATTTGTTCATCTCAGTAAAATGCCTGAACGCGTCAAAAGTATCAAACGAATAATATCGACGTGGTACACCCGCCATTCCCAGATAGTGCATTGGCCAGAAAATCGCATAAGCTGTGATAATAGTACCCCAGAAGTGGATTTTACCTAGAGTTTCATTCATGAAGCGACCATACATTTTAGGGTACCAGTGATAAACACCCGCGAACATACCAAAAAAGGCCGCAACCCCCATCACAATATGAAAGTGGGCAACCACAAAATAAGTATCGTGAAGTTGTATGTCTATGGCTGAATTACCTAGAAATATACCTGTTAATCCACCAGAAATAAACATAGATACAAAGCCTATGGCAAACAGCATGGGGGTATTCAATCGCAAATTACCGCCATAAAGTGTTGTGATCCAGTTGAAAACCTTCACAGCTGAAGGCACGGCTATAATCAGTGTAAAGACGACAAAGAAGTTTGATATGAACGGATTTACCCCTGACATAAACATGTGGTGGGCCCAAACTATAAATGAAAGGAAGCCAATAGCCATAATAGAGTACACCATAGCTCTGTAACCAAACACTGGTTTTCGGGAGTGCACGGATAAAACTTCTGATACGATTCCCATAGCCGGAAGGATGATAATGTAAACTTCCGGGTGTCCAAGGAACCAGAACAGGTGCTGGTATAATATAGGGCTACCTCCTACCCTGTCCAATGCCTGGCCTGCAATAAAGATATCACTCAGGAAGAAACTTGTACCTAAACTTCTGTCGAAGATCAGCATAAAAAATCCTGAAACTAACACTGGAAATGAAAGTAGACCAAGAATTGCAGTGACAAAAAATGCCCATATAGTAAGAGGCATCCGCCACAAGCTCATGCCTTTCGTACGAAGATTCAGTACAGTTGTTATGTAGTTGATCCCCCCTAACAAGACAGATACCACAAAGAATGTCAGACTCACCAGCCATAGAGTCATTCCTGTGCCTGATCCTGACGACGCCTGCGGCAAAGCACTCAGCGGAGGGTACGCCACCCATCCTCCTGAGAATGGCCCTGTACTGAGGAAGAGGGAATAGAACATAATAATGCCGGCTAAAAAGAAAAACCAGTAAGAGAGCATGTTCATGAAGGGAGAAGCCATATCCCGTGCTCCTAATTGCAACGGAATCAGCAAGTTACTAAATGTTCCACTAAGACCTGCTGTTAATACGAAAAAGACAATGATTGTCCCGTGCATGGTCACCAATGCATAATAAAATTCAGGCGCAAGTTTCCCGATTCCAGTAGTTGGATCGACTACAATCCATTTACCTAGAAAAGGTTTGATCCAGGTTAAACTTTCTTCAGGAAAGCCGAGCTGTAAGCGAAATACAACTGACATAGCAGCACCAATAATGGCCCAAATCATACCCGTAATCAGAAATTGACGGGCTATGATCTTATGATCCATGGAAAAAATATAGTGGAAAATAAAACTTGACTGGTATTTGTCACCATGGTGATGCTCATGAAAATGATCATCAAAGCCATTGTCTTTAATCAAAACATCTTCTTCGTGAACGGTTACATTAGCCATATGTCTGTGTTTTAATTTTTATTTAGAGATGATTTTCACTTCAACTTTGTTTGCAGCTTTCGAATCAGCTGACTGATTTTCAGATGCTACACCTGTCACTTGCGCTGTTACCCCTTTAGAAGAAAGGTAAACTCCTACCTGTTCTGCTTTTGCCTGAGCCTCTTCAGCATTTGCTGCAGTGACGGTAACAGAAATTTTCATAGAAGGTTTTTGCTTTACGATTTCAGCGAGTACGTCGAGTTCTGCGCCGGCTACTTCTGATAACAGAATGCCTTTTTCGTCAAAATTGACGAACTTCAAAGGAAAAGCATTGCTTGCAGTACCCGTGGTGTCTGCAATAAATGTATTTATATCTGATCGCAACTCCGATGCTCTTGCCTTTTTCTCATAAGAGAAAACCTTTTTGCCCGCCCAAGGGTCCGCTTCTGTGCCTCTGATATTTGCACCATAAAAGGGCTTCTGGCCTGCTAGCCAGGTATCAAATTCCTCTCGAGTGACTACCTCTACAACACGGCGCATGGAATAGTGACCTTTACCGCATAACTCTGCACACGCCAATTCGTACTCAAAAGTTTCCCATTTTTTAGGTCCATTCGGATCAGCAGGATCCACTGGCTCCTGCCACTGAGGATACTTACTCAATTGCTGTCGGAATTCCTGAGTTGTCAATACTGGTGTAAAGATAAATGAAGTAGGAAGACCGGGAACTGCATCCATTTTTACTCTGAAGTGTGGAAGGTAAAAGTTGTGTAGTACATCTTTTGCTGTGATTCGAACTTTGATGGTTGAATCCTTTGGTAAAATAATTTTATCCGTACCTCCCAGGATGATATCATCAGCAGATGCCTCATCTCTCCAGTCGATACCCAGGCTATTTGAGGCTAGATCGATCAGTCGGAAGTCTTTATTTCCAAGTTTGCCATCCAAGCCAGGATACCTTATATCCCAAGCAAACTGGTAACCCGTTGCTTCAATTTCAAGATATTTATCTTCCTCTGTCAGGGTAGGGAAAATACTGTTCCAGGCGATAAGTCCGTTGGCAACAAGATATGTCATGACAATAGCAGGAATTACCGTCCACACCATTTCAAGTTTTGTATCGTGCGCAAAAAACAATGCTTTTCTGCCACCGATATTTCTGTATTTGTAAGAATACCAGAACAACAAAATATGGGTAAGAATAAATACTATCCCTGTAAAGAAGAGTGTTACATTAAAAATATGGTCCAGTTCGAAACCATGTGCTGAAGCTGAAGTCAGTGGACCATAACCCAGCATATAATCTTTGTAATACCATGCGGATATAACAGAAGCTCCTAAAAAAACTACCATAAACACTATCAGGGCCATACCCTGTGTCGTGTTGGATGACTTTTCAACAGCCTCCTCACCCCGAATCCGGGATGCCAATTCAGAAAGTTTCCCTATCTGTACCACAACTACCGCAAGGAGTGCAATGATGGCAAACGCGATAAAGTATGTCATTTCTATAAATTTATTTTATTTATTAAAGTATAAAAACAATCAAACAACGTGATGGTGTATACTTTCTTCCAGGTATGGATCATTTTTAGGTGTCAGAGCTGCTTTTGAAAGTACAGTCAAAGACACAAACGCGAATAATCCAAAAAAACCTAAGAAAGTCCCCAATTCAAGTAATCCAGGAATTGTAAAACCATCCACAAACGTTGATACGTGTTCTGCTGCATGATGCCCTGCCTCGGCACCGTGACTTTCCTCAGCATGACCTTCAACACCGCCTGCGTGACTTGCTGTGATCAGAGCTCCCGGCTTGATCATCAGAAAATAATCAACCCAGTGGCCCAGCAAAACGATGATGGCTACGAAACTTACAGAACCGAACTTTCTCTTTGTATCGTTGCGCATCAGAATTAGAAAAGGTACGAGGAAGTTTACTCCAAGATTGGCAAAAAACAAGATAGGATAGTTATTGTATCGTTCCTTGAAATAAATCGTTTCTTCACCTATGTTGGCATACCAGATCAACATAAACTGCGAAAACCAGAGATAAGTCCAGAATACGCTGATTGCAAACAGAAATTTACCCAGATCGTGGATATGGTGTTGCGTTACGTTTTCGTAATAGCCATTTGATTTAAGGTAAATCAGCGTCAGAATCGTGATTGCAATCATGGTGACAAAGGCGCTCGCCGTAGAATACCAGGCAAACAGTGTACTATACCAGTGTGCATCAACACTCATAACCCACTGCCAGATCATTGCTGCACTGGAAAAACCAAATACAGGCAAAAGTATGGCTGCATATACACGCATAGATTTGTGTTGTGCATAATTAGCATCTCCCGTATTGTCTTCCGACAATGAGAGGCTTCGTAGTTTTAGGGCAAAGAAAGCCCACAAGCCAACGAAAATTATCGTGCCAAACATGTACCAATTCTTATTCAAAAAAGAAGACTTTCCTTTGAGTACAGCGTCTGTTTCGACTGAAGCTTCATCTGCCCAATGATATAGGTGATGCCAATGCATAAATACCCCTAATGCCACTATAAAAAGGAGTCCCAGGCCCACGAACAAAAACATGGAATATGCCTCCCATATTCTTTTGAACACTGTGTGCCAACCCGCGTAGGCTGTTACACATGCCGCGATAAAAAAGAGGGCCATCGCAGACACCATGGTAAAGAAAACAGAATTATGTAGAAAGTTGGTCCAGAACCTAGTGTGGTGTGCGTCGTCACCCAACCAGGTCAGTGCCATACTAAGAACACCCAAAGCCATTGCTCCGAAGAGGATGTTTCTATGGGCAGGTTTTATTGTATACTGATTCATATCACGCTGATTTCTCTGATTCACATAATATTAATGACCACCTGAAGTATGTACTGATGGAGATGCTGTTGTATCCATTGCTGCAACAACAGCTTGTTCCTGAAGCATCTTTTGAGCTACTACACTGTACGGAACATCTGTCGTGTTAAAGGTATTCAACTTCTCATTGTACTCCAGTTTTTTATTAACTGCCTGCAAAGACCGAATGTATTGAATGACATTCCAACGCTCTTCGTAAGACAATTTATCTGAATATCCTCCCATTAGATTTCTTCCATAAATCAAGGTATGATAATATCTGCCATTGGATGAATTGATCAAATCGTCCAATAAGAAATTGGCCGGTTGAACAGGGTATTTCCCTCCATCATCACGTACCAGGTACCCTGCACCATCACCTTTTTCCCCGTGGCAAATTGCACACTGGATAGTGTAAAGAGCTTTTCCTCTTTCCAGTCCTGCGGTGGTGATTGGGTAAGGATTATTGATGATTTCGGCAATAGCTCTCAGGCGTTCCTCCTCTGTATCACCATAATAATAAGGTACGCTGCCATTCTTTTTATAAGCCACGCCTCGACCAGTTTCATGTGCATCGATACCTCCGGCATAACCCCTTGCTATTGTTCCTGAAACAGGCTTTCGAGGCTGCACCATTTTGTGAAGATCTTCTTCAGATCCCCAGCGGTTGTTGTAATAGTAACCAAACACATTGGCTTCATAAGCCACTGAATGGGCCATATCGGGCATATACTCACTGCCAGTGGTGTTTCCTCCCGGGGACTGGCACGAAGATAAAAAGCCCAGGAATCCAATTACAGCAAGTCCGTACAAACAATTTAATGAATTCATATTTCTTCGCTTACAGGGTTTTTGAATGTATCTCAGCCGCACCAGTTGATTTCAGAAAAGACTCGGCTTTTTGTTTATCGACTACAGCAGCATCAAAGGCGAGACAAAACTTGTCGTCAGTAATTCTATCATCCAGATGTTTGCTGACTACACCAGGCCCCAATCCATTGATGATGTAAAATGTAACAGTCATACCAATTGCTGCAAACAATACAGTCAATTCAAAGGTAATGGGAATAAAAGCAGGTACTGACCAATATGGCTTACCTCCAAAAATGTTGGGCCAGTCCTTGGTGAAAATCCAAGTCATCCCCAAAAAGGCTGTCATTGTGCCTAGTGCGCCATAAATAAATCCTGCCTGATGCAATCTGGACTCTTCCAATCCAAGAATCGGATCAAGCCCATGCACAGGAAATGGAGTAAAAACGTCATAAATATCCAGATGACCGTTTTGAGCTTCCTTTACTGCATGAAGCAGGTCTTCTTCATCATTGTACAGTCCGTAGACTACTTCTGTATGATTATGTTGTGCCATATAAAATGGAAATTTTCAATAATTAATGATTCTCGTGATGTGCATGATGGGAGTGACCATGGCTTGCATTTTCACCAACATACTGGTCTCCACCTGCCTTCAGGATACTTTTTACTTCAGCCACGGCAACAACAGGTGCTACTCGAACGAAAATAAGATAGCAAGTGAAAAACAGTCCGAACGTTCCAACGTAAATCCCTATCTCTACCCAGCTTGGAGAATATAAACTCCAGCTTGAAGGGAGGTAATCTCTTGCCAGAGTGGTGGCAATGATTACAAAGCGCTCAAACCACATCCCTATATTTACAACAATTGAAAGGAAAAACGTTAGAGTCAGATTTCTTCTCCAGGACTTTTTCCAGAAAAACTGCGGTGAAATCACGTTACAGAACATCATGCCAAAATATGACCACCAATAAGGTCCCAGCGCTCTGTTGAAAAAAGCAAATTGCTCATATACATAACCTGAATACCATGCAATAAACAACTCTGTGAGATAAGCAACGCAGACAATTGTACCTGTCAACAGGATCACCTTATTCATTGATTCCACATGTTCGACGGTGATATAATCTTCCAGATGAAGCAGCTTCCGAGTGATCAGCATCAGTGTAAGCACCATAGCAAAGCCGGAAAAGATTGCACCTGCTACGAAGTATGGTGGGAAGATCGTCGTATGCCAACCGGGAATAACAGAAGTTGCGAAGTCAAAACTCACGATTGTGTGCACTGAAAGTACTAATGGAGTTGATAATCCTGCAAGTACGAGAGACAAAGACTCCCAGCGTTGCCAGTGTTTTGCAGACCCTGTCCACCCAAACGAAAGTGTGTTGTAAATTTTTCTACGCAATCCTTTCGCTCTGTCCCGGACAGTTGCAAAATCCGGTACAAGTCCGGTATACCAAAACAATAAAGAAACAGTCAGATAGGTACTGATCGCAAAAACGTCCCATAAGAGTGGAGAATTAAAGTTTGGCCAGAGCGGTCCCCGGGTATTTGGATACGGCAGGATAAACATTGCAAGCCAAATTCTTCCCATGTGAATCAAGGGAAATAATCCTGCGCACATTACTGCAAAGATTGTCATCGCTTCAGCGGCTCGGTTTACACCGGTACGCCACTTTTGCCTAAACAAAAGCAAAATGGCAGAAATCAGTGTTCCGGCGTGGCCGATACCGATCCACCAAACAAAGTTTGTGATATCCCACGACCAGTTGATGGTTCTGTTCAAATTCCATGAACCGATACCCACCCAAATTGTCCAGAGAATGCAAAACACTCCGAAAGTAAGCACCGTAACGGAAAGAATGAATCCAAGAACCCATTCTTTGGTTGGGGTTTTTTCTGTGGGTGAAATCAGATCCTCTGTGATCTGGTGATAAGACTTGTTGCCCGTAATCAGGGGCCTTCTTATTGGACTTACAACAGCACTCATGAATGTGTTTGTTTGAATTGTTTTCCAAAAATCTTTTAAGCGTCCAAGGATTTATCTCTGTTGTTGACCTTCATTGTATAGGTTACTGAAGATCTTACATTGATTTCTTCGAGCGCAATATAATTCAGCGGAGATTCCAGCTTTCCTGTCAGTTCTCCGGCTTTATTGTTCATATCTCCAAAGGTAATGGCTCCTGTTGGGCAGGATGTCTGACAAGCTGTCCGTACATCTCTATCCTGAAGGCTCCTTCCTTCGACCTTTGCGGTCAGTTTTCCTTCCTGAATACGCTGTACGCAGAAAGAACATTTCTCAATCACACCTCTGGATCTTACAGTAACATCCGGATTGAGGACCATTCTGGTCAGGTTATCGGCCATAAACGGAACACTTTCCTCCTGTAATCTCGGCTGATTTGCAGGCCATATATCGGCTTTGGTGTAATCCAGCCAATTGAATCTACGTACCTTGTACGGGCAATTGTTTGCACAATACCTGGTACCGATACATCGGTTGTAGGCCATTTGATTCAAACCTTCGGAAGAGTGGTTGGAAGCATTTACCGGACAAACGTTTTCACAAGGTGCGTTATCACAATGCTGGCACATCATCGGCTGATAAATCGTATTTGGATTTTCAACATCGCCATAATAGTATCTGTCAATTCGGAGCCATGTCATTTCATGGTGAATGGATACTTCGTGCTTGCCGACGACGGGGACATTATTCTCAGACATACAAGCAACCGTACAGGCACCGCAACCAATACATGCATTTAAATCAACATGCATACCCCAGTGATGACCAAGGGAATACAAATGATCGTAACCTTTATATATTTGTTGTTCATTGAGATGCTGAGCATGTTTCCTTCGTTCTTGAAGGTGTTCTACACTGTTTTTCAGTTCGCCCACATGAGATGTATAGATCACTGATCTTTCTGTCAATGCTCCCTGGAAGCCTTTGACTCCAGTAAAATAGTCGAAAAAGACGAGTGCCGCCTCATCGGCGTTGATTTCCTGGCCTGATTCTTTATCGATGCCTTTGACTCCAATGGTGTGATGATATTGTACGCAGGAGAAATCATCTTCTTCACCGATTTTTTCGGAGACACTTACTGACGTATTGTATAATTGAAATCCAGAAGGTCCTGCAGTCAGGCAATCGTTCACATTAACGCCTACATTGGAACCGGTATTTCCTGCGATGGCTCTTCCATACCCCAAAGCGAGGGAAACTGTACCCGGCATCTGGCCAAACTGCTGAATAACAGGGACGGTCATTTTTTTATCTCCGATAGTCACCTCAACAAGGTCTGAGTCTACGAGATCTTTAAACCCAACCATTGTACGCACGCCATCAAAATTTACCGGAACTGCAAGGTAGTTGCCCCAAACAGTCCTTGTGACAGGATCAGCCATTTCCATCAACCATGGGTTTCCGGCATACTGGCCGTTCCCCATCTGTACTGTCTCAAAAAATGAAATCTCGAGTTCAGCATTTGAAGGTTTTGTGATTTCAGATCCAATCTCAACTGCATTGAATGCTGGAGCTAAAGTAGCTTCGGCTTCAAATACACCATCATGCACTGCAGCATCCCAGAATGCCTGAAATGAAGCATACTCAACTTGTAAATCAAATTGATTGGTATTCCAAGCGTTTTTCAGATATTCATAATATGGCTGTTCTGCACTTGCATTAATATTTGTACTTGCAGCCCACATCAACAACGACATTTCTACCTCTCTGGTATTAAACAGGGGAGCAATTGTGGGCTGAATAATGGTGAAATGTCCTTTTTTAGCTTCTACATCACCCCATGATTCAAGAAAATGTGGAGCTGGTGCCGCCCATGTGCAAAGATCAGTTGTATCATCGTTGCTTTGGGCGAAAGAAAGTGTCATTTTAATTTTTGGCATTGCTGCGGCAAAATCTTTGGAATAGGGCGTGTCGTAAGCTGGATTTGCCCCCCACAGCATAAGGCAGTCTACTTTCCCTGCCTTCATTTCTTCAACGAGATTCTTCAAATCTGCGTCATTTCCCTGTCTTTGATAAGAGGGTGCAGCCAGATCTATTGTGATTCCGTAATTGCCCAACGCCTGATTGATGGCGTTTACCATCAATTGTTCATTAACATTATTTGAACCACTGATTACGAGGGTCTTTCCAGCAGATGACTTCAGCTCTTCGGCTACTTTTGTCAGGGCTTTTTTTGCCTTTTCATTCAGACCAGTTGTAGGTACGCTGTTACCGGTGATGGCATTATAGAGGAAGGCGATAGCGACACCCTGTTCAGAAGGCTTTACAAGGATGCGATTGTCTGCATTAGAACCTGTAAGTGACATATGGTTCTCGACCTGAATGTGGCGAGACATTTTCGCCTTTGAGATATCGTTTATTTTTCTACCCTTAACGTAGGCTGCAGCATATTCAACCGGGGAAATCCAGGTACCCAGAAAATCAGCATTAAAGCTAACGATAACCTCTGCCTGATCAAACTTATAAGATGGTACAGCCCTGACTCCAAAGTTGAGGGCATTGGCATCCAACAATGCGGAGGAGGAGACGGGGTCGTAAGTGACCACTTTCGCAGCGGGATATTTAGCTGTAAATTCAGCTATCGCTTTTTTAGCCGTTGGACTCATGATGGTGGTTGTGACAAGACGAATGCCCTGTGAACTTGCCAATGCAGCTGTGACTTGTTTGTCTAAGTCTGCCCATTCTGTATTCTTCCAGCTTGCCCCGTCTTTTTTCTTTGGTCCGGTGAACCTATTGGTATCATATAAACTGAGTACTGATGCCTGCGCTCTCGCTGAAGTTCCTCCACCGGTGATTCCAGAGAGGTCATTCCCTTCAACTTTGATAGGGCGGCCTTCCCGGGTTTTTACCAGGACAGGACAATAGTCGCCACCCTGAACGAAAGTAGACGCATAATAATTGGCGACACCAGGAACAATCTGGTCTGGCTTAACAACATAAGGAATTGCTCTTTTTACAGGAATGTCACATCCTGCAGCTACTGTAGCTGCACCCAGTCCAAAGCCCAGAAACTTTAAAAAATCCCGTCTGTTTCCCGACAGGTGATTTGTCATGTCTGAGTATGAGACTTGCTCTTCGGCAAACTCCTGGTCAGCCGATTTCATGAATTCAGCATCACGGGTAAGGTCTTTCTGGCCTATCCAAATTGTGTCCATCTGCTTTTTCATTCTGTATATTGAAATTAAAGTTGTCTAAATGAATGGAAAATTAATAATGACATTTCTGGCATTCCAAGCCTCCTATATCTGATACAGTGACTTTCTCTCGTTTGCCTGTCGCCAATTCCTCATGATAGCGAGTGTAGCTGGCATAATATGGGTTGTCTTTAAACTTGACCTCTGTCTGTCTGTGGCAATTGATACACCATCCCATGGACAAAGGTGACATTTGTGCCAGCACATCCATTTCTTCTACTTTTCCGTGACAAGTCTGGCAGGCGAGTTTTCCGACTGTGACGTGTTGTGCGTGGTTAAAATACACATGATCCGGAAGGTTGTGAATTCTAACCCACTCGATAGGTCCCTGGATTCTCTTCTTTTGCTCGTTTGTGAGTGACTTTTTGATATTTTCCCACTGGTCTTGCACCAATTGCTGGCCTTCCGCATCGAGGTCGGCTTTTTCTTTTACCCTTTTGTATTCGTCACCAATCCACTTTGTATAGATGGCCTTGATTTCCTCTTCTGTTTTGGCTTCATATCCTTCAATGTATTTATTGGTTGCCGGATCATAACCGATGGATGCGTAGATTTTGGTAATTTCAGCAGTACCATACTGGGTTCCGTTTTTGATGGCGGCGTGACAATTCATACAGGTATTCGTACCTGGAATACTTGAATGTTTCGACCTTCGGGCACTGTCGTGGCAGTACTGACAATCAATTTTATTCACCCCTGCGTGTGTGGCATGTGAGAATTTGATGGGCTGATCGGGAGCATAGCCTTCCTGTCTGCCCAGGCTGGTAGCCTTATTAACAGTGGTGTATGCGCCCAGAATCACGGCTGCAAAAATCAAAAATGTCACAACACCTCTTGAAGTCAAGATTTGAGCAATAGTTTTCGGTTCTGCTTTTTCGCCTTCTCTAGCAGCAGCAATCACATTCAGGCTGGAAATAATTTTTGCCAGAATCAGGGAGAGGATGACCAATACTCCCAAGATCATACCATAGAGAAACAATGGATTTTCTTCTTCCTCTACAGGGGCTGCCTGAGCCGCGGCAGCATCTTTTGGAGCTGCGCCGTATGTTCCGTCATATACGCCATTGACATAAGACAGGATATTTGCTATTTCTTCATCTTTCAGATTGGGAAATGCGGTCATGACTGTAGGCTTATACTGATTCCAGAGTTCAGTGGCCCTTGGATGACCAGCTTTGATCAGGGCCTGGGAGTTCCTGATCCAGCTGTACAGGGCTGCATCATCATTCCATCTGGTTTGTGAACCACCAAGAGCAGGACCAGTTGCTGCACTGCGCATGTCCTTGCTGTGGCAGGCAGCACAATAATTTTTGAAAAGTTCCTTACCCGCATCCGGATTGCCCTGGGCAGATAAAGAAATAGCAACTGTCATCATGATGAAAGTTGCTATCATTTTGATACTTAGATGCTTGTAAACCATCATTGCCTGTTCCTTATTTTTTTTAGCTTATTCAGCCATGATTTGTGTTAGACAGAGAGTAAAAATATTGGTGCAAAAGTAAAACTCTGCGCTGTGAAGACCAATTTTTAAAATATGTTTCTTATTATTTAGAAGTGGTCTAAATAACTGCCTGAAACTTGGCTAAAACCAATGTAGCGCGCAATATTTACAAATGATATTCGCATAAAACACAATATGTAAATACTAATTTCGAATTCGTTGTAAAATAAATCTTTTATCAATATTCAAAGTATTAAATTACAAATTTTATTTTGTAAGACCTAATGAACTTTTAGACAAAAAATGCATCATTTCTTGTTATTGCGGATTGACAAAATAATATCAGAAAGTAAGCACTTCAGACTGAAACATCCGCTTTAATGTGCGGATGTGGATCATAACCACTCAGTGAAAAATCCTGAAAAGAGAATGAAAAAATGTCTTTAATTTCAGGATTCAGAATCATTTCCGGCAATGGCCGGCAATCGCGACTCAGCTGGAGTCTGGCCTGTTCGATATGGTTCTGATACAAATGTACATCTCCAAAAGTGTGGATAAACTCTCCGGGCTTCAAGTCGCATAAGTGTCGGCAGATCGTTGGTACAACTGGCACGAAAGCCTGCCGTCAGACACATAAAACTGGAACAGGCAATGACAGGGTGTCAAGGCCATCTGATCGAGTTCACCCACATTCCATGCATTCACAACCATGCGCCGTGAATCCGGATTAGTTTTCAATGTATAAATCAGCTGACTGATCTGATCCACAGTGCTGCCATCCGACCTGGCCCATGAGCGCCATTGCTTGCCATATACCGGTCCAAGATTGCCGTTTTCATCTGCCCATTCGTCCCAGATTCTCACACCGTGGTCATTGAGATACTGAATATTGGTATCGCCTTTTAAAAACCAGAGTAGTTCATAAATGATCGACTTCAAATGAAGTTTTTTAGTCGTTAACATCGGAAAGCCTTCCTGAAGATCGAATCGCATCTGGTATCCAAATACGCTGATAGTACCGGTTCCGGTGCGGTCAGATTTCCGTGTCCCCTTGTCTAGGATATGCTGCAAAAGGTCATGATATTGCTTCATGGAAATTTCTTTTTTCAGGTCAAATGTACACAAATTAAAGAAAAACAGCATATCTCCTGAAATGGAGGCACAGAGAATACGCATTTTGAGAAATAGGTAAGGAAAAAATAGTAATTTTGAGCAACCAAAATTGAGGGTATGGCACTGGACAAAACGGGGATTGCGCGCCGCATTGCGCAGGAACTGAAAGACGGTTATTACGTAAATCTGGGCATCGGCATACCGACTCTCGTGGCCAATTATGTTCCGGCAGGGCTCGATGTTGAATTTCAAAGTGAAAATGGAGTGCTAGGTATGGGTCCCTTCCCATATGAAGGTGAAGAAGATGCAGACATCATTAATGCAGGAAAGCAAACAATCACGACGCTTCCGGGGGCCAGTTTTTTTGATTCATCGATGAGTTTTAGTATGATCAGAGGTCGTCACGTAGATTTGACTATTCTTGGGGCGATGGAAGTTTCTGATCAGGGTGATATTGCAAACTGGAAGATTCCAGGCAAAATGGTCAAAGGCATGGGAGGTGCCATGGACCTTGTCGCTTCAGCAGAAAACATCATCGTTGCCATGATGCACGTAAACAAGGCCGGTGAATCAAAATTACTGAAACAATGTACACTTCCCCTGACAGGTGTACGGTGTGTTAAAAAAATTGTTACTGAACTGGCAGTACTTGATGTTACTTCAGCCGGATTTCGTCTGGTTGAGAGAGCACCGGGAGTTTCCGTAGACTATATTAAGTCGGTTACAGAAGGAAGGCTTACAATAGTTGGTGAAATTCCTGAGATGAGTCTGTAACTATACGCTGCCTACAATTCTTCTGAAACCATATACGTGTTTCGCTCGGGCGCTGACCGACTTATCAGCTCGCCGAGAAAACCTGCAATAAACATCTGCACGCCCACAATGACCATCAGGATTCCCAAATAAAAAGCAGGTCTGTCTGCAATGCCCACTGTCTGGAAAAATAATTTTGACAAGCTCAGCCACCCCAGAAGGCAGATTCCTGCCAGCATAATGACGCTACCCCAAACACCAAAAAAATGCATGGGCCTTTTCCCAAATTTTCCCATAAACATAATGGAAAGCAAGTCAAGCGGCCCGTAGACAAACCGGGACAAACCAAATTTGGACACACCATACTTTCGCGCCTGGTGCCTCACAACTTTCTCGCCAATTTTTTTAAAACCTGCCCATTTGGCAATTACCGGAATATACCTGTGCATTTCTCCATAGACTTCGATCGATTTGACCACCTGTGACTTGTAGGCTTTCAATCCGCAGTTCATGTCGTGCAATCTAACCCCGGAAATAGCACTTGTAACAAAATTATAGAGTTTGGTAGGAATTGTTTTAGAGATGGGGTCAAAGCGTTTTTTCTTCCAACCCGAAACGATATCATAGCCTTCATCCACAACCATTGAGTACATGGCAGGGATTTCTTCCGGACTATCCTGTAAATCTGCATCCATGGTAAAGACTACATGCCCTTTGCTTTTCTGAAAGCCCACATTCAGTCCAGCAGACTTCCCGTAGTTGCGTCTGAATCTGATTCCTGATACGCAGGAATTGGCTGTGCTCAGACGACGAATGACTTCCCAGGAAGCATCAGTACTGCCATCGTCAATGAGAATAAGTTCGTAGGTATATGCATTCTGTACCATGACACTGACGATCCAGTCATGCAACTCCTGCAAAGATTCCTCTTCATTCAACAGTGGAATCACCACTGAAATCTGTGGCCTGTCTGCGCTCATCGCAGTCATACCCCAAGGGGATTTTCTTTTTTCATAATCAGTGCCATAATGGCGGCAATAAGGGCTCCGGGAAATAAAAATGATACCGGTAGTCCTACTGCCAGTGAAAACAAACCGTAAGGGTTTTGATTTTCCACTACTTCCAGCTGTTTTTCATAATCCTCATCAGAGACTGGCAGAAATTTTGACATTTTCTCCAGTGCATCTACTGCCATTTCACGCTGCATATCAATCAGCTGGGAGTCCACAAAGTTGAATAAAAGGTAATTGAACAATACAACAATAACAGTGCTGGGAATAAACGTCAGCCATGCCCATTTAAACGCATCTCTGAAACTGATATACCCTCCCTGTTCCAATCTTTGCTGGATAACCGTCTGGCGCATAAAACCAACATAAATAAAAAAACAGACTACTGAAGCAAAAGAAATCAGCATCATCTTTGAGATAAAGTAAAAGAGCAGTAGCACCGCCACCTGAACTGCTCCGGATATAACTCCGTTTCTAACAGCAAAATGACTCATCATCTGATCAAAATTTTGACAAAGATACACATTTCTTTTCGACGCACGATGTTCACACCCACCTCGCTTTCCCTCGTGAAATAGAAGTCCCTCAGTCTGCATGTAAAACCACTCTCTTTCAGATTTGTTAGAGAAGATGCATATGGATCAACAAGTCAAAGAACATTACGCAAGACTCCTACAGGCAATTGAAGCTGAACGGCGGCATGAAGAGGAGTTTTTCAGGGTATTGGGTGAAAGTAAAACTCTCACTGAAAAAACGCAAAAAGGATTTGTTTGGTATCCGGTACATATTTTGCGTGTTTACTGGACCGTTGGAGAGTTTCTGGAGGTCACTGTGGAACGTAAACAGGGAGGGGGCATGCACAAGTTTACGGAAGGAATTGCTGTTCGCCTTTTTAACAGTCAACCGGAGGCGGAAGATATTCGTGGTTCAGTTGCGTTTGTCCGGGGTGATAAAATGAGAATTCTCATACAGGGGCATCATCACCAAAGGCTGGAAGCTTTTCAAAAAGGCCTGACAGGTGTAGAACTGATTTATGATGACCGGCCGTACAGGGTTATGGAACAGGCTATAAAAAAATTATCACAAAATCAGCGACCTGGCTACCAGGCTTTGATGACCGCTATCGGTGCAGGGCAATTTCATGCCTTGTCGTCATTCACAATTCC
>JAJTEZ010000018.1 GCA_021298335.1 Saprospiraceae bacterium
ATTTTACTCCCAAAGTTTCAAAGAAAGAGCCAGATTTCAGGCGATGGATTATTGTACACCGCATGCCGTTCTGGATTTATATTCGAATTCCCAGACCATATAAAGAAATTTTAAGCGAAATCATACTGTACCTAAAAAAGGAGCATGATCTTGAATACCATCTTTTTGTAACCTGTCCTCCCGAATCAGAATTTGAGGTGCGCCAGATCCTGTCCTCACAAATGCTGCCGCACACTGTATACGTGTATGAAAACAAAGGGAGAGATGTACTCCCTTTTCTAAAAATACTGCCTGACATACAGAGGCAAGGATTTGAATACATTTTAAAAATTCATACAAAAAAATCAAGTCACCACATCAATAATGCAGGGTGGAAAAAAGATATATTTGAAAAGTTGTTGGCGCCGGGAAGTATAGTAAAATACACTTCATTACTACACACTATTCCGGAAATAGGAATGATAGGGCCCGAAGGACATATTTTACCCATGGCAATGTATTACAGCAACAATGCTGAGAAGGTATCGGTTTTATGCCGTAAAATGGGGCTTTCCAGTGAGGACTTTCCTAAACTGCATTTCATTGCCGGAACGATGTTTTATGCAAAAATGGAAGCATTGCAGCCTATCCTGGATATAAAGTTACAGGAAGAAGAATTTGACATTGAAGATGCACAGGTAGATGGCACCATGGCTCATGCGATAGAACGTGCATTTGGTGCCTCTTGCCTGAAACAGGATTTATGGCTTGTAGATACGCAAAGTTCATCACAGTTAATTCATAGTAAATCTGTTATGAATTATAAATTTTCAATATAAAAAAATTCAATTACTTAACAGACAATCATGATCAAATTACGTTTTCAAAAGAATTTTTAGAATCATGAAAGAGTTTATTCATAAAAAATTGAGAATAGCAGTAACAATTTAACATAAATCTTGTTAGAATGCATATTTTTAAAAATCCAGAGCAGGTACTTTTTCAGTCAAGGCGAACAAAACATCTGTTTCCAGGAAAAAAATAAAATTTTACTTTTCAAAAAAACGCATTTTTGCATGACAGCAGGTATTGACAGCATCAGTTTTTCGATTCCCCGACTTTTCTTGCCAATACCCGAGCTGGCAACCCACAGAAACATAGATCCTGACAAACTGACCAAAGGGTTGGGTCTGCAGCGAATGAGCTTTCCTGACGTACATCAGGATGTGGTTACGATGGCTTCGAATGCTGTATGGAAGCTTTTGCAGCAAGAGGATCTGACACCTTCAAACGTAGACCGCATTTATGTGGGCACTGAAAGTGGCGTGGATAGTTCGAAGCCGGTCGCCTCCTATGTCATTTCCAATCTGGAAATGGTCTATGGTGAGGGAAGTTTCCGATATTGTGATGTTGTGGATATGACTTTCGCCTGTATCGGCGCCATGGATGCACTGCATAACTGCCTTGATTTTATCCGGTTGAATCCCGGCAAGAAGGCTATCGTTATTGCGACGGATCTGGCCAAATACGATCTTGGTTCCTCAGGTGAGTACACTCAGGGCGCGGGGGCCATTGCCATGCTGATTACTTCCCGGCCGAGAATCATGTCATTTTCAAATATATTTGGTGTTTCGTCGGAAGGTGTGTTTGACTTCTTTAAACCCCGCCGTTACATATCAAAAGCATCACTTGGACTTTCCGGCAATCCTGAATGGAATGGCGTGCTGGAAGCGGGGATAACTCTCTATAAGGAACAACCTGTATTTGAAGGCCAGTACTCCAATGAGTGTTATATTAATCGCGTCAGTGATGCCTACTCTCATTTCAAACGGCAGGCCGGAACAGAAGAGAAAGTATATGAAAGCTGGGCATGCATCCTGATGCATCTCCCTTACTGCTACCAGGGAAGGCGAACCTTTATCGATATTTTTGCTGCCGAAAATCCAGAATTGCTGGAAGCCCAGGCAGGTGAAAACCCAAAAGAAAAAATGAAGGCCCTGGCGAAATCGCCGGAGTACCTAAGTCTTGTGAAAGAAAAACTGGCTCCGGCCGAGGTGGCCTCAGGAAATGTGGGAAATATCTATACCGGCTCAATGTTTCTTGGAATGCTTTCCACATTATGCGCTCACTCCCGAGAAAATACACCTCTGGCAGGCAAAAAAGTAGGCCTGATAGGCTATGGCAGCGGATCGAAATCAAAAGTCATGGAGGCAGAGATCAGCAATTCATGGCAGGAGCAGATGCAGGGAGTCAGACTGTTTGAAACACTGGAGGAGGCCACACCTATCTCTTTTTCTCTTTATGAAAGTCTTCATAAGGCTGAAAAAGAGCATTCAGTGATTGCACCCAACCATGAATTTTACCTTCAGGGGATTGAAAAGGAGAATCCTGCCCTTCTCGGAGCAAGATACTACGGCTGGGTATAAGCCACTCCGATTTTCTCACAGGCGAGTCATCTTCCGCACTCTCTGACTTGCCAACCCGCTATCGCAAGGATGTCTGTTAAGTCATCCTTACTTTCTTATGATTTGACAATCTGAAGAAATCGTTTTCACATTTTGGAACTATTTTTGCATCCCTTAGGTTGGGTTTTGCAATGCACGACAACAAGTGTAGGTTTGCCAGAGCATTAAAATCATGCTTTTGCAGACCTATCGGGGGCGAAGCCATGAACAATAATTACTATTTACATCATATTAAAGCCTTTACACATTAAAAAAATATTGCTTTTAGGAGGCTCTTATGGTCAGATGCCCGCGATTGAAGAGGCCAAAAGAAGAGGTTATTACACGATTTTGTGCGACTACCTACCAGACAACCCCGGACAGTACCTGGTGGACCTATATATTCCGGCCAGCACCACCGATGTCGTCGCGATACTTGATATTGCCAGGCAGCATGACATAGATGCCATTCTGGGTTATGCGAGTGACCCGGCCACATACACCTGCGCCGTCGTAAGTGAAGCACTTGACTTGCCGGGCAACCCACCCTCTTCGATTGCACAGCTCACAGACAAAGGGCTCTTTCGTGCTGCCCAGCAACAGGCAGGACTTCCCACACCCGAATTCCGGATATTGACGGGCAATGATGTAGCCACAGGGCAAATACCAGACCTGGCATTCCCGTATATCATCAAACCTGTGGATTCTTCTGATACAAAAGGAGTGTATAATGTAAGCAACGAAAAAGAATTTACAGATCTGGCGCAGGAAGCTTTGCAATTCAGCCGCTCAAAGACTTTGATTGCGGAAACGATGATCGATGCCAATACTGTCAATTTGCATGGTGATGGCTTTGTCATCGATGGACAAATCGCCTTCATGGCACTGGGTAAGGTGATGTTTTATGCCGGAAGTACGAAGTTGAAACCCAGTGCAACGTGGTATCCGGGAGATATCGAAAAAAACTGGCTGCCGGAGGCAGAACGTCAGATCAACAAACTGCTGCAGGAGACGGGATTCCACGAGGGACCCATCAATATCGAAGCAAGGGCAGATGCCAGCGGAACCCTCTACCTGATGGAAATAGGCCCCAGAAGCGGAGGTGGAATGACGCCCCAGACCATTGCTCATGCATACGGTTTTGATATGCTGGCGGCCACCTTTGATCTGCTGGAAAGAAAAAGAGTAGTGATTCAGACACACCCTGCCATCCATACCATGCTCATGACGATGCATGTCAACGACAGCGGCACAATCTCTTCCATCGTACGCGATCAGGACCTGGAACCTTTTTTAGTGGAGGCGCATTTGTCAGTGAAGGAAGGCGATTCTGTCAAAAGTTACGATCAGCCGGCATCATCACTGGGGGCCTATATATACCAGTTTCCAGACGATACACTCCTAACAAAGAATAGAGACGATTTATATCATCGGATTATAGATCAGATCCAAATCGCTCAATAAGTTGAATTCCGGGAGTTTTCAAGATACAATAAAACAAAAAAAGATCGCATTTTTGGGTGCAGGTGTCAGTCAGCTGAAGGCAATTGAAATGGCAAAAAATGCCGGACTTCATTGCATCACCATCGATAACAGACCGGAAAATCACCAAACAAGCACATACTACCCAATAAATTGTCGTGTAATTTGAAAAATATAAAATTTCGCTTGCTCTTACCTACTAAAGCCGGCAAAATGCACAGAAATTCGATTATTCCAATTTATACTTATGGAACATAAGGTTCATGTATTAGGATTTTGCAAATTCAAAATCTGCATGTTGTACGATATGCTGGTGGATACTTCTCATCCTCAGGTGCTTGAAGTCTATCTCAACATAGAACTTGATACCTCAATTGACTTTTACACCAAGGAGTTTCCGGTAATCATCCATTCACCTTTGAAATCACCCAATTTGAATGACAGTTTTGTTTTTGGCGTGAGCGGACCAAAGAATAAGCGAGCGCTATTTAGTTTCTTTTCTCAAAATGCGGGTATTAATAAAACGAACTACGCCAATGTTATTCATCCTTCCGCAGTGATTTTTCCATCTTCCCGAATTGATCACGGTGGTATTGTAGACTCACTTGTAAGTGTAAGTTATCAGTCTGATATTGGATTTGGTGTGGATATCAAACGAGGTGCTCAAATCGGACATCACAACCGGATTGGGGCCTTTTGTGATATTAATCCAGGCGCGATTCTTTGCGGTAACGTGACCCTTGGCGACCATTGCTACATTGGTGCAGGCAGTATCATCAAGGAAAGAGTAACCATAGGTGAAAATACAATTATCGGTTTGGGGAGCGTCGTCACGAAAGACATTCCTGAAGGCGTAGTTGCCTACGGGAATCCTTGTAAAGTGGTCAAGGATAATCCTTTTCTTGATCAATTACTCTAACCTTTGTAAAATAAAAATGTAGTGAAAACTATCATCAATTTCTGCCCTACCGGCATGGTACCTACAAAGGACATGAACATACATGTGCCGGTCTCCGTACAGGAAATCATAGAGCAAACACACGCTGCCTGGGAAATCGGCATCACCATTGCCCATTTGCATGCGCGTCTTGAAGATGGGTCGCCCACCTATTTGTCCTCTGTTTACCGCGATATTTTTGAAGGCGTTCGAAAACACTGCCCCGGGCTGATCGTCTGTGGCAGCAGCTCGGGTCGCAACTGGCCTGAATTTGAAAAGCGTTCGGAAGTGATCGAGCTGTTTCCCGACATGTGTTCCCTGACTCCTTCCTCCCTCAACTTTATGACGCAGGCCAGTGTGAATCCGCCTGATATGGTGCAGCAACTCGCGATGAAAATGAAGGATTATGGCGTGGTCCCTGAACTGGAAATCTTTGATTTGGGCATGATCAATTATGCGAAATACCTTATTTCAAAAGGAATGGTGGAAGGCCCGTTTTACTGGAATCTTCTCTTTGGCAATATCGCTGGATTACAGGCCAATCTTCATAGCATTTCGGCCGCGATATGTGAAATTCCGGCAGACCACCAGGTGGTACTTGCAGGACTTGGGCAGGAACAGCTTCCCGTCACTTCGCTGGCCATAGCCCTGGGATATGGAGTAAGAATTGGGCTGGAAGATAATTTGTGGTGGGATCAAAAGAAACGAGTTCAGGCCGATAATCTTTCACTGCTCAAAAGAATCCATCAATTGCTTGAGATTCATGAAAAAGATTGTATGTCTGGTGAGGAATTGGGTAGCATGGGGTATTACAACAAAAAACGGCCTACAGTTTCTTAATCATGCAGCGTGTTGATACTGAAGGAAAAGCACTAGTCACATTGCCGAATTTATTTCTGCAATCTGTGCAACGCTATGGACCTAAAATTGCCATAGCAACAATTGATGGAGAAATTTCCTTTGAAGAGTTGAACCGAAATGCTGAAAAATGGGCATATCACCTGGCCCATTTGGCTCAAGCGAAGTGTCTGATTATACTCCAACCGGGACTCGAATATTATACTGCCCTTGTTGCCTGTATGAAGGCAAATTGCCTGGCCATTCCCGTTGACGCAACACTCCCTCAAGCAAAAATCATGGAATTGATGACCGATGCCGGAGCAGGTATGTGCCTGTGCAGCGAATCTGTGGCATCAACCATCTCATTGCATATTCAGCAAAATTCAACCTACATTCTTACGCCGTCTGACTTAAACCAGGAAACAGAATCTAAGTGGATCAATGAAATACCAGCTGATGATTTTCTTCTTCACTGTCTATATACATCCGGATCTTCCGGCCGGCAAACAAGAGTGTATTTCAGACAAAGTAGTATGGTACACGATGTCTTGACCTCCTGGGAAACGTACCGGATCAACAAAGAAAGCATCAACGCAAACCTGGGAGCGTATACATCATCCTTACATATCAACGGATTGTGGAGATCACTCATTCAGGGGGGAACCTATATTTCAGGAAACGTAAAAAAAGAAGGATGGCCAGAGCTACAAAGCAGAATTTACAATTACAATGCCACTGTTCTTCAGGGTCAGCCGGCACTTCTCAGGTCTTACCTGGCCCAGGCTGTACCCGAAAAGCACAATCACATCAGACACCTGGTACTCGGAGGTGAGGAGATCCGCCCAAGCCAACTGCAAGCCTTACTGTCTGCACTACCAGCCCTGGAATTACTTACGTACAATTACTCATGTACGGAAACGATGCTGATCTGCAGCGTGACAAAACCGGCTGAGGTGTTTTTGGCATGGCAAAAAGTCCCAGCCGGTCTTCCGGGACCGGGTAAAACCATCCGGATTTATTCCGAAAATGGCACACTCGCTACAGATGGTGAAGTGGGCGAGATCTTCGTGGAATCACCGTTTATAGCGGATACACTGGAAGGACCGGAGGCAGAACTGCGACTCAGGAAGAGCAAGGATGACCACTCCAGAACCTATGCTACAGGTGATCTGGGCCGCATAAATGAGGAAGGATTACTGGAGCATCTGGGTCGAAAAGACCGCCAGATAAAAATCAACGGTGTTCGCATCGACCCTGTGTTGATTGAAAATGCATTGCTTTCGCTTCTGGATGCCAGCCAGGTACTGGTTATTCCCATTCAGACGGAAGGTCATCAGCAAATTGCTGCGGCCATTTCGCCTTCCCTCAGTCTGGATACTCACTATCTGAACTCCAGCTTAGCAGAAAAACTTCCGTTGTCACACATTCCCGCCTTGTATATTTCAATGGATAACTTTCCCCTGACTGAAAGGGGAAAAACAGATGTGCATGCGATAAAAAATAGTTTACTGGAATCGCTCCGAAATCCTGACACGATTTCAGCTCAACCTTCAGAAAGGGGACCGACCTCTTTGCATCAAATTTGTTCCATCTGGTCTTCATTTCTTGAAAACAAGGCAATCAAAAGCGATATTCCACTGTTTCACCAGGGCGCAGATAGTTTGACAGCCATGCTTGGGCTACAAAAACTACAGAAAACATTTCACCTGGAGTTACCGCCTTCATTTATTGTGTCCTTCCCTACCCCCTTTGAACAGGCGAAAGAAATTGACAGGAAAATGCTAGAAAACATGCATAAACATGTCAAAGGTGCAAATGAGGATTTGGTAAAACGCCTGGGATTTTAAGCAAAAAAGCATAGTATAAGTAAAAATTATACATTCATAAATTTTTATGATGAGTAAAGTTTTACAATTAATGGCCGCAACACACCCAATCGTTCTGGATGTGACTATCAGGGATGGTGGGTACCTGAATGGCTGGAATTTTACATGGCAGGAAATGCAACTTGCCTTTGAAACCGCCTTCGATTGCGGGGCAGATATCGTGGAGATTGGGTATCTGGATGACAGGCAAGGCCTACCGGTTGCATCTTCATGGCAACCAGAAGAGCTGGTGAAACTCGACCCGATTCGTTCCAGGGGTCTGCTTGCTGCCATGTGTCGCCCAAGCGTAGAGACACCAATAGAGGTACTTGAAAAGCGCAAGGGATTGATTGATCTTATTCGAATACCCGTAGATCTGCGTAATCCCTCACTCGCCAATCAGCTCGGTTTGAACTGCAACAAGGCCGGAATTCCTTTTTCATACAATTTAACAAATATCAGTTGCTATTCAGCAGAGCAAATAAAAAATGCTTTTACTAAACTTTCAGACAATGCTGCAGCTGTATATATTGCCGACTCAAGAGGGGCCTTATTGCCAGTATGGATCAATGAAATTTTTGACACCCTTGCCTCGGTCAGGGAATCAAGATTTGGCTACCACGCACACGATAATCTTTCTTTGGCAATAGAAAACACTGCAGCTGCATTGTCCTGGGGTGTTGACTTTATTGACGGCTCTCTGTTTGGAATTGGCCTGGGAGGCCGGAATCTTGATTTACAGGATGCAATTCACCTTGTGAAAGAAAGCCGTCCTGATATCTTACACAAGCCCATGCAGTCGTCATTGAAAGAAGAAAGTTTTGGCGTCCCAGGACGTGGAAATGAAATGCCTATGTATCGCCTGACAGGTGAAAAAAACTTTAAAATGGAGTGGGCCATGATGATGTCAGAAAAATTAGGTCAGGAGGCTACGTGTGAAATTTTGCAAAATTTACCGGATGACCCCATGTTTTTGCCTCAGGAATTGCGGCCGCATGTCAAAGAAGATCAATGGAAACAGTTAGTATGGTAGTCAGGATGCGTATTTACAATACATCGGAAAGAAAAATCGATTCCGACAAAGTATTTTATGAGCTCGTAAAACCGGTCCATGAAAAATACGGTGCCAAATTTCTCGGTCGGTACATCGATGCAAAAGGAAGGTATGTTGTGCTGTGGGCATACCCATCAGAACATGCACTGAACGAAATCCAAAAGCTGGTCGCGGAAGACGAAGACACCATCAAACATGCAGAGATCAGAAAAAACTCAGGTCTGCATGGTGTGGATTTTGAAGAGTTTATTTTAGAATCAACAGAACCAAGTTAAGGAGTTATTATCCCTCCGGAAAGATGAATTTCATCAGGTTTTCTTCAACATTCATGAGATTGCTCACATCAGGCATATACCTGGTTCTGATTTTCATTTTTCCATTTTTCTTTATTTTAAAAGGCATCCATTTTACTGATGAACCATACCAAATCCTGTGTATGCTTCAGTTGATTGAGCCAGATGTATTAAGTTTCCTTCATCCAGTTGTTGGAAAGGTCTTGTCAGATATTTTTCCCGGCAGGGTTGTTGATTTCCGGATTCTGGCCTATCTCATGCAGTTGCTCATCTTTGCTGCACCAGTCGTATACCTACTACGAAAGAAACTGGATTCGCATACCTTACTTTTCTGGATTGCGTTTTCAGTTATACTGCATACTTCCAGAAGTTCGTATATGATTAGCCCATACACTCTGTCTACGTTGATTAAAGTTTTAATCTTACTGTTCGCCTACGCCTGGATGAAACATCAAGAAAGAGGATTATTACTGCTACTGGGCATCCTGTCGGCAGTTAATATGGCGTTCAGATTTCCGGAAATACTCACTATTGGGATTATTGGCATCTTTATCACTATGATTGGTCAAATGGATGGAAAAACTGCGCTGCAACGTCTATGGGATGTAAGCATTTACTTGATTTCTGCGATTCTGTGTTATTTGGTCATGTACATGTATGTTATGGATATCGATGTATTAAATACTTCCAACATTTTTTTTCATATCACAGAAGGAATTCGGGAACAACAAACATTCAGCCAGTCACACTCAACTTTCAACTTACTCAAATCTTATGTTAAGGATAGCTTGGTTTTAGGCATTATTATCGCATGTTTTAGTCTTTTTCTTTACATTATATTGCGAAATAAAAAAAATAAATTTGTATATTTTGCCATATACGTTATCGTCTTAGTTACTAGTATGACCGCAAATATGACAACGTATGGAACAGGATTGTCATTGATGTTTAGTGCTTTATTTCTAATTGCCTCAGTCTTTCTATTATACAACAAAAGCCTGGAAACCAAAGAAAATATCTGGGTAGTCTTACTCATTATAGTTGCTTTTATAACATCTGCCGGGTCAAGTACAGGATTTCTAAAGCTTTCATATTGCTTGTTGCCTTTTCTACCTGTAATTTTAGTTGAATTACATCAACACCTTTCTGCTTCAAACAGACGTATTGTAATGAACTTGGTTGTTTCGTTCATGGTTTGCTTGCCCGTTGCGAAAATAGGTTTTGGAAGAGCGTATGAAGACGGAGCATTTTTACAACTCAGAAGCCAGGTAAACCATGCCAAGCTTGAAGGCTTGTATACAACAAAAGCAAGAAAAAAAAGGATTGAACATGTAATCCAAGTAGTTGATTCGATAAAAAAAATAAGTCCTGAAAGAAAAATACTCTATTACGGCGGTGATTCCTGGTTGTATTATGTACTTTCTGAGACAGCATTGCCGTCCAGAGTTTCATTTAGGATGCCTGTGGATCAGGCTGATCACTGCCGCATAGTAACAGGATGGCTAAGGCAGGATAACTCACAGCCATATCTTGTACTCATCGGCGAAAGTATCAGGCGAAAAATGCCACTTCCCAAATCCATGCTCCGAGATTCGTTGATTGCACTTGACTACTCAGTCCTTAGAAAGGAAAATGGCTTTGCTGTATTTGAAAAAATAAAATCCGTCTCAAAATGATTCCGGTTACCCGTACATTTCTGCCTCCACTGGAGGACTATATGAGACAAGTTGCCCGGGCATACGATAACGGCTGGCTCACAAACAGAGGAGAATTGGTAAAGGAGCTCGAGCAAACATTGTGCAACCATCTTCACATCAGAGATGGTAAGGTCATTGCAATGACAAATGGCACGATTCCCCTCCAAATTGCTGTAAAAGTACTGGGAAGAGGCGGGGAAATCATTACCACACCCTTTAGTTATGTGGCTACGACATCCTCGATTGTCTGGGAGGGTTGTACGCCTGTTTTTGTCGATATTCATCCGGACTATCTCACCATTGATGAAACAAAAATAGAAGCAGCGATTACGAATAAAACCACCTGCATACTGGCTACCCATGTCTATGGAAATCCGTGCCATGTGGAAGAAATCGAACGTATTGCAAAACAATATAAATTATCTGTTATTTATGACGCAGCCCACTGCTTTGGTGTAAAATACAAGGGCAAAAGTATCTTCGAATATGGCGATGTCAGTACCTGCAGTTTTCACGCCACAAAGGTTTTTCATACAGGGGAAGGAGGAGCCATATTTTGTCAGGATGAAGACCTGTGTAAAAAATTATTTTACAGCCACAATTTTGGCCACGATGGTCCCCTGGCTTTTCATGATGTGGGAGTCAATGGAAAAATGAGCGAATTACAGGCTTCAATGGGACTGGCAGTACTTCCTTTTGTTGACAATATTCTGGAATCCAGGAGGAAGTCAGCCACTCGTTATTTTGAACTGTTGCAACGCAAAAAAGTCGCCACACTCACGTTGCGAAACGGTGTTGACTGGAATTACAGCTATTTCCCTGTCCTTTTTTCGGATGAAGATGCTCTTTTGAAAGCCGAAAAAGCAATGCAACTGGATGGTATTCTGCCCCGAAGGTATTTTTACCCTTCACTAAACCGTCTCCCCTACGTAAGTCAGGTGTCGTGTCCTGTCGCAGAAGACATTGCTGGCAGGGTGTTATGCCTGCCTCTTTATCATAGTCTTACAGAAGAAGAGCAGATTCAGGTGGTAAGCCACCTACCGTAACGCTTCGCTGTATATTTTAACTTATAGATACGTGCAAAGTAACGATCGGGATAATACAACTACCCAAGAGGTGGATGAAATCAAAAAAGAGCTCATTCTGTATGGCGTTGGGAGCACGGCAGAATTTCTGTGTTATTATTTCAAAAAAGCAGGCTGGAATATCATTGCGTTCACCGTAGATAGATCATGGTGCAAACAAAGCCACTTGCTGGACATCCCTGTTTGGCCTTTTGAAGACATAGATACGTATAGAAACCCCTCAGATTGTCAGATTTTTATAGCAGTGGGGCCGACCGGACTGAACCAGGTGCGAAGAAAGAAACTGGATGAGGCAGTGAGTAAAGGGTTTGTACCGGTCAGCTATGTGAGTGCAGAGGCAATGCTTTGGGATGGTATGGACATATCTGAACACTGCAAAATAGGAGAAAGAACGATTTGTCAGCCCTTTTCTGTGATTGAAGATAATGTGATGATTGGAAGTCAGTGCCTGATTGGCCACCATACACGTGTTGGCAGTGATTCTTTCCTGGCCTCAGGTGTGATGACTGGCGGAAATGTGCGCATTGGCGAGGGTTCTGTCATTGGTACGGGAGCCATCATTAAAAATGACGTCGTCATCGGAAAAGAATGTATCATTGGTGCAGGAGTCACCCTGCTTCAGGATGCTCCGGATGGGAGTGTCTTTATGAATGTGGGCTCACAAAAACTGATCATCAGCAGTAGACAGGTGCCATTATAAAAAAATATGAATCCAACAAGTCCGCCCATAATTCTGATCCTCTGTATGCACCGGTCCGGTAGTTCTCTTGCTGCACAGCTTGTAAATAATTCAGGAGTTTTTATGGGTGAGGCACTTGCGAAAGGAAACCATTATAACCCTGATGGTTATTTTGAATACACTCCTCTAGTGCGTTTTCATGAAAAAATGCTTGAACATCTGAGCATCACCTGGTATCTTCCCTACAAAGAACTACCCTTACAATCGTTGCTGGAAAACTTTGGTGATGAGGCGAGAAATCTGATCGAAGAAATGGATCGGTCATTGATGCCCTGGTGCTGGAAGGACCCCAGGATGGCAATTTTTCTTCCATTTTGGGAAATATTATTCGAAGGGCGAAGTGTTTACAGCATTGTCACTTCGAGAAATCCTGCTGCCATTGCCGCATCACTTCAACAAAGAAGTCAGTTGCCTGAATTCCATAGCCTGGCACTTTGGGAGCACACATTCCTCCGTATTTTGACTTTTCTGTATGACAAGCAGCGATCTTTTCTGTTATTGCCATACGAATCATTCATTGAAAATGCAGAATCTGCTTGTCGAGAACTCATAGATTTTCTCAGCCTCACGTTAAATCTAAACAATAGACCAGATGATGTTCAGAAACTGGCAGAACTGGTGAATTCTTCCCTCAACAGACAAAAAAAGGCTGAGTTTCTGCCTCTTTCAATAAGCCAACAGAAAATTCTGCAATGGACCGAAACAAAAGCCCCGGCTTTCACAAAAGAACAAATGACAGTTCAGTTGGCCTGGTTACATGAATACTTTGCTCTTTTTCAAAACAATCCATCCGAAATAAAAAAAGATCTTGTTTTAAGGTTATACTGGAAGGTAGATGAAGCTGTCAAATTTTCCCCGGAGCAGTGCGTAACGTCGCAAATTCAGCAATCATCTATAGAATTCAAATTTGAACATATAATTTCAATAAAGCAACTTCGATTTCTTCCTGGAAACGTTCCTTGCAGCATAAAAATTAATGAAATTTTCGTGTTTCAGGAAAGGTATGAAATTCTTCCTTTTCAAGTGTCTGGGTCCAATGCAGCTTATCAGGAACACGGTAACTTTTATTTTACAGAACATTATAACTGGCTTGATCTGGATCTGGAGAAATCCTACGATGGGGTCACAATGATTAAAATTAGTTTCACAAATTTCAGTACTGGTGTGGATTTTGCTAAAATACTGGTAGAGAAAAACCAGAAAGCTTTGAACAAACTAGAGTTCAAGTACGATCAATTGATTTGCAGATCTGGAGAAATCCATTGGCTTCTGAGGCAACTTATCAAGCGCATCAAAAAAAAGTTTTTGAAATTTTAAGATCTAAAAGATGATATCTACACAAGGAAAATTTCATTTATACCGCATGAGAAAGTCATATTTTTTACAATGATTATTCCTCATCAGAATTCTCCATTTTACATTGATAATCAGTCACTTGAAAAGTGAAAAAATAAAAACAAACACGTGCATCAACCCGCGATAGAGATACTTAACCTCACCAAGACGTTTAAACTATACAGCAATCAAAAAGATCAATTGCTGGATTATATCCTTCCGTTTACTGCTCCACGTTACCGCCCCTTCACTGCCCTTGAACCATTGTCGCTGGACATCCCTCACGGAGAAGTATTTGGCATTATTGGCAAAAACGGCAGCGGCAAATCTACACTCTTTAAAATTCTTGCCTCAGTGATGAGTCCTACAAATGGTAGCTTCACGATACATGGTAAGCTGACCGCACTTCTCGAACTGAGCGCCGGATTCAATAAGGACTTAAACGGCATTGAAAATCTGTATTACCTTGGGGCAATCCAGGGAATCCGGCGGGAAGAAATGGAAGAAAAAATGGAAGACATCATTCGCTTTGCTGAACTCGGTGACTACATGTATCAACCTATACGTATGTATTCATCCGGCATGCAATCCAGGCTTGCCTTTTCCATGGCGGTACATGTGGATCCTGAGATATTGATTTCCGATGAGGTATTATCCGTCGGTGATGTGCGATTTCAGCAAAAATGCCATCGCAGAATCCGTGAGATGAAGGAAATGGGAAAAACTATCCTGCTCTGTACACACAATCTGGGCGCCGTGCGTGAATTTTGTGACAGGGCCCTTTGGTTGCATGAAGGGAAAATGATGGCCATCGATAATGCAAAAGATGTATGTGATGCCTATGAGCCGTTCATGTTATTAAAAACCAACCAGGCTGTGTAGGCACGCAAAATCATTCTTTGCCTGAGCCCCTTTCATCCTATATCTGGACTAATTTCGAATCTGGAACTTTACTACCCGTTCATTTTCAAATGGCGAGCATGACGGAACAAAACCTGACAAAAACACAAGTTTCAGGTGGTGAAACGATTAGGCTTTCGTTTGGTGTTTTCACAGATACAACGAAGGAAAGTGTAGAGTTGAAAATCACCATCAATGGCAAGTTTGGCATACCGCTACTTATTCTGTCAAATCAGGAATTCAATGAAAACATCGACTTGCATCACGGACATATAAACCTGATCCATGTAGATTTCACCATTCCCTTTCTCACAAATGGCACCTACACAATCAATGCTGAATTATTTCAGCAAGATGGAGACGACCAGATTTTACTGGCTAATGTATATGAAGCACTGGCTTTCCTGGTCAAAGAACCTGAACAGCGAAATAATCAGAAAGCACAACTGAGAGTGCCACACGCCTCGTTTCACACTGATTTTTGTTCTATTTCCTAACGTATTATTGAGACCATGGCATCAGTTTTTATATTTATTCGCGAATTATTCCAGCAACGATATATCTTTTTCACACTTGTCAAACGGGACTTTCAAAACCGCTATCTTTCTTCGGCCATTGGATTACCCTGGGCATTTGTACAACCTGTTTTCTATTTGTTATTTATTGGGTTTGCATTGCATTTCGGCCTTCGGGGTGCAGGGGCCAAAGGAGGTGGCATTCAAATGCCGCATTTCACGATTGCCATGATTGCCTGGCTATATATCAGTCAAACGATGAATGCGTGCACCAGATCCCTGACAGATTATGCATACATCATAAAAAAAACGAGTTTTAATGTGAGTTTTATTCCACTTGTAAAGATTTTTTCCGGCTTGATTATACATTTATTCATGATATTGATTGTATTATTCACGTTGATAATAATCTACAAAGTATCCCCTACGTTGCACTGGTTTCAAATCATCTATTACCTGTTTTCTACTATCATTTTATTATCGGGTATCGCCTGGCTTGTGTCATCAGTCAACGTGATTTTTAAGGATATGGGGCATGCTGTCCAGCTGGCTGCGTCCATGCTTTTTTGGGTGACACCCATAATATGGTCTTATGAAAAGCTTCCCGGAAACTATAAATATATAGCATTGCTGAATCCTTTTTTTTACATCACAGAGGGGTATCGGTTTACCTTTCTGAAGCAAACTTGGTTTTTTGCTTACGCCGAAATGAATCTTTATTTCTGGTCTGTCACCAGTTTGATCTTACTTTTGGGTGTCGTAACATTCCGAAATTTACGAAAGGAGTTTGGAGATTATTTGTAAAAAATGAGTCAGATGGATTGCTCTGTATTAATCGTTTGTTATAACCAGGAGGCATTTATTGAAGAATGCCTAAAGAGTGCTTTTTCGCAGCAATGTTCCTATTCGTGGGAAATTGTAGTTTGTGATGATGCATCCTCTGATACTACATTCCAAAAGATTCAGTCAATCTGCCAGAATGCCCCGGCACCGATAACACTCATTCAAAACTCCCTGAATCTGGGGATGAAAGAGAATTATAAAAAAGGAATTGACGCATGCAAGGGGAAGTATATTGCGTTGCTTGAGGGCGATGATCTATGGCATGATACCCGGAAACTACAATCACACTTATTATTACTGGAATCGGATTCTACTCTGTCCATGACGGTCAACGAACTCAGATACAAAAAAGGGAAGGATTTCTGGGAAAATAAATCGTTGTTTCCTGAAAATTCTACTACTATTAAATTGACGACTGAATTGCTGGCAGATAAAAATCCGATTGTCAATTTATCTTGTTGTGTGTTTCGCAAACAATCATTTATACAGGTTTATGATGATTTTTACTCTACACCCGGCGCTGATTGGTTGCTGGGACTGTTACTTTCCCGTATAGGCCAGGTCGTCAAATTCAATGAAGTTCTCACCACATACAGAGTACACGAACATGGTATCTGGTCAGGGAAGTCAGAGCAAGGAAAGATAGATAGAACAATACAATTGATAGATACTTATGATGCATTATTCCAGTACAAGTATCATACAATTTTTGAAACAAGAAAAAACAGAATCCGACAAACAGCGATTGCCCGGAATATTGGTATTACGGATTCGTTTTTACATTTCCTAAAAAAAATCCGCTACAAATTACTCCCCTAGTTTTTTGACATACAAGCATTCCATGGATTTATTCTTATTCAGCAATCAGTTATCCTTATCACTTCTGGCGGAACAGTCGGGAGTCGACCATATCATCATTGACTGGGAACGGGATGGAAAAAAAAATAGACAAAAAAGTACATCCTTTGAACTAAATCATGATACTCTTGATGACCTGATTCAGGTCGCGGAACATACTGCCCTTTCAGTCACAGTCCGAATTAACCCCCTCGGTTCAAAATCAGAGGATGAATTAAACAAAGCTCTGGATCACGGGGCTTCCGTCATTATGTTGCCTATGTCAAAAAGCGCTTTGGATGTGGAGCAATTTCTTCGCCTTGTGAACGGACGTGCCCAAACTCTGATTCAAATTGAAACAAAAGAATTGATTGAAGACCTGAAAGCGTTTTCGGAATTACCATGGGATTATACGCATGTTGGGTTGAATGACCTGATGATATCAAAACAATATTCCACCATCTGGGAAGCAGTTGTGGATGGAACTATAGAAAACATTTGCACAAATTTAGAGGGAAAAAAATATGGCTTTGGGGGAATGACCATCGTGACAGGCGGCCATCCCATTCCATTTGCACTACTTCTGCACGAAATGGTGCGGTTGCAATGTTCAATGGGTATACTCAGACGATCTTTCAAGCAGGATGTGGCTGATAAAAATATGCAGCAACAGATACACACTATCAGAGATTTTATCAGCAAGAGCAAGCTCCGTAGTCTTCATTTGAAAAATGAAGATAGCTCAGAGTTACACCACAAAATCCGGGAAGTCATCCAAACAACGCACTAATAAATAGATGGTAAAAAGTCATTCACCCAAAACACGCAATAGTTCAGCTGCTTTATTGCTCTTACCCATCAAAAAATGTCAGTAAAGCGACCAACCAGAAAAAACCAATGCAATCCAGAGGTATAATAGTATTAATGCATTCAGAAAGAGTCGCCTCATCCAGGCACGTAAAGGCTCTTTCTGAAATAGCACCGGGATTTACCGTCCATCAGGTGGCAGATGAAGAAGATGCCATTGAGTGTGCCCCGGAAGCGGTGTATATATTGGGACACAGATATCTGCGACAAGTCCTTCCGTATACAAAAAAACTTAACTGGGTACAGCTCAGTGGAGGTGGATTTGATCACATACCTATAGATAAACTGAAAGCATTAGGAGTCCTGACATCACGGTATACCGGAGCTTCCAGGGGAATCGCTTTTCATGCTGTGGCCCTTGCCATGGCAGTAAACAGAAAGCTGCCAGAGATTATAGCATCGCAACGCGATCATGAATTTGATACTGCCTTATATCAGGAAATGCTGCCGTTACCTCAAAAGATAATGATTGTCGGTCTTGGCTCGATAGGCCTGGAAATCGCTAAACTAATGAGGCCAGGCTGTCGTTTAATTCGCGGGGTTAAGAAGTCAAGAGAGGTCATTCCCACAGAATTTGTGGATGAAATCTTTGTTTCGGATGACTGGAAAGAAAAATTACAGGATACAGATTTCCTTTTTGTTTGCCTGCCAAATAATGCGGACACTGAGGCCTTTGTCGACGAAGAAGCCCTAAAAAAACTCCCCGACCATGCAGTTGTAGTGAATGTGGGCAGGTATGAGACAATTGACAATGAGGTGATGTGTCAGCTTTTGAATACAGGAAAGTTGGGGGGGGCCGCCATTGATGTATTTCCACGCCCATTTGACGAGATATTGATGCAGCGATTGTATACTGTAAAAAACCTCTTGATTTCACCCTATGTAGCCGCAAGATATCAAGGTAAGGTGGATGAGTTTGAAACATTTTGCGAAAAACAACTGCAACGGATGATACAAGGGATTACCCCTGAAAATATTGTAGGTATTGATCAATAGGTCAATGATATTAACTATGCACATGGAAATAAGTGCATTTTGATCAAAGATTGCGTGATTCCGCACCTATAAAACAAATTCATTGTAAACTGGAAAATAATCCAACCCGGGATATTCTGTACCCTTTAACACTTGAGAATTATAAAAATTATTCTATAAAAAATGCATAAAATCATAGATGTCAGATGCCGTTTTACGGGAGGGAGCTCTGCAGAATACTACAGAAATCAACTGGCTAAGTCAGGTCGCCTGCAAATGATTGAATCACTGAATGAGGGAACAGAAGAAGCATTTTTTCAGGAAATCTCATCAGCTGGGATTGGTACAGCAGTTTCTGCCTCTGGATTTAACCCTGGTGCAAGACTTGGCAAGTATACATTTCCTGACAGAACTACTTCCAATGAGGAATTAGCGGATGTCGCAAAGAGAAATCCTGCACAATTTATCGCCTGTGCGGGCCTTGATGTCAGCAATACGTTTCATAATTGCATGGACGAAATCGAAAGATGTTATTTTGAACTGGGTATTCATGTCTTTGGAATTGAGCCGGGCAGAGCCCCGGGATGTAACCCGGCAGACAAATCACTCTTTGATATTTACCGCAAACTGGAATCGCTCGATTGTACCGTGATTATCCAAACATCCGGTTTGAAAGGTGGACCATTCTTGCATTACGCTCACCCCGATCATATCGAGGTGGTTGCTCACCATTTTCCGAATTTAAGGATCATTTGCGCGCACGGCTGTTACCCCTATGTGAGAGAAGCCATCGTGATTGCCATGCGAAGGGAAAATATTTGGCTAAGTCCGGAGGGATATTTATGGCATCTTGGACATGAAGACTGGATGCGAGCCATCAACAAAAACTTCGAGCAATTTTCACATAAATTCCTGTTTGGATCTGCCTACCCGCTTACCCCCATCAAACCATTTGTGGAGAATTTTCTGAAATTGGAATGGGACAAAAGTGTCTTACCCAGAATTCTGTACCAAAATGCAATTCAAGCATTAAATATCGGCCAAAAAGAACCTTTTGCAACCCTAATGAAAGATAAAACATTTGAACTTACCCCTTTTTATAATTAATCTATACAACAAATGACTACAATTCTTTTATTATCTGGAGGAAGCCTTGTGGGCCAAAATATTTTGGCAGCACTCTACGGCAGAAGGCAGAATGTAAAACTAATTGCAACCAATAGCAAATCCGACGAACCTTCACTTTTTCTGTATGATAAAGTATACTTGTGTCCAACCTTAACGACTCACCCCAGTGAATTTGAAGATGTTTTCTTAGGCATATTGAACAATGAGTCTCCGGATTTGATAGTCCCTTGCAGGGATGAGGATGTTTATTTTCTTGCAAAATTTGGCGAAAAGTTTCCCGAATACAAATACAAGCTTTTGTGTGGCAACAAGATGGTGGCCGATGCCTTGGTTGACAAAGAAAAAAGTGCCAACCTTTGCGATAAAATGAGGATTCCTTTTGCCAAAACAATTCTGGCTGATTCACAAAGAAATGCTCTAAACACATTTATGGATGGATTCTCATTTCCAATTGTCGCGAAACCTGTCCGTGGTTTCGCATCACAAGGGGTATATTTAATTCTGAATTCAGACCAAATGGAATATTTTATTGGTAAAAAAGACTACATATTCCAACATTATGTAGGAAATTCCAGCCAAATTTCTGAATACATGGAATCTGTCAGACTTTTGGGCTTACCTTTATACCATAGTTTTGAACAAACAAAAGTATCTATTCAGGGAAACATTAGTCCTGACGGGTCCATTCTTGGAACATTTATCACTTTGCACCAAATGATGAATGGAAAAAGTGACAAGGTGAGCATATCAAATCAGACAGATTGGCTTTCTCAGTCGAACGAGTGGACATCTGTGTTTTCAGAAAACGGATGGCGTGGACCGATTAACATCCAATGCCAGATAGATGAAAACAATCAACTTTGCGCCTATGAACTGAATGGAAGATTTACAGGAGCTACGCATGCGAGGCTATTGCTTGGATTTGATGAATTAAAATTAACACTTGAAGCGTGGTGCGGCATGAAAATCCAGGTGCAAAACCTAAAAAACAGACCTGAAATTGTCAGAAAGACGATGCAAAACACATTCCTGGACATAGAACAATGCCACCTTTTAAGCGAAAGCGGGACTTGGCCTTGAGTTTTTTCTGTTTCATAAAGTCGAGTGTAAAATATCAATCTGTTTCACATAAATACACCCCCAGGGTTTTTGAATAACTATCCATTTTTAATTCAACCTGTTCAAATTTCTGAACAGGTTTGGGCAAATGATATCCCCCCCATGGTGATTGTATCCTGCATTGCATACAATCACAAGGAATACATCGAAGAAGCTATTCAAAGTTTTTTGAGTCAAAAAACCACTTTCAGGGTGGAAATCTGGATTCATGACGACGCATCAACAGATGGTACCACCGATATCATCCGACAGTATTCTGAGAAATTTCCGGACATCATTAAACCGATGCTGCAAAAAAATAATGTGCACAATCAAAAGGTAAGAATTCGCCCTACTTACCATTTTCCGGTAGCAAACTCAAACTATATCGCGCTATGTGACGGAGACGATTTCTGGATTCACCCATTAAAACTACAGCATCAGTTTACCTTTATGGAAGCTCATCCGGATTACTCCGTTTGCTACCACAACACCTATTTGAAAAACAACCATGAAAGCCTTCAAACATTCATTTCGCAAGAGCGCAATTCAGGTTTTACTATCCCCGATGTAATCAGGGGATTGGGAGGGCATACTTCCTCATTTTTTTTTCGCACCGCATTAACAGAAAAACTGCCTGCCTGGGTGTGGAGTGCCCCGACTTTGGATTACATACTAAGAATCCATTTTGCTATACTTGGGAAATCGGGATATATCAACAAATGTTTGTCTGTGTACCGGCAAAATGTACAGGGATCCTGGAATGACCTTTCAAAAAATCGAAAAAGTAAGATTGTACACCGCACTAAAATGGTAAAATCCCTGAGTTCATTGAACAAGGACACAAATTTTGAGCATGATTTTGAAATCCAGGAACAGATTATCCGCAGTATTTTAAAAGATATAACATGGTTTGAAGGGCAACTAAGCAGCATCATACCGCTGACCGATGTGCTCCATGTGAAAAACAAATTAAGACTATTTAAAAGAATAATTTTCGGGATATTAAAAATCAAGTTGAACAGATTTTTCTTTTATAAGACATACAGTTATCTAAGAAATCCCCTGGGACTCTCCCTCGACATGAAATGGTATTTAGATTGTAAATCTTTACCCCTTACTAATGATCACAAGGAATTATATTACAATATACACCGAATCTATTTTAAGAGTTTTCGCCGTTTTCCTGATTTGAAACAATGCAGGGAATTTAATGAAAAAATGCAGTGGTTAAAGTTGTTTGATCAGGATGAAAAAATTGTGACACTCTCTGACAAATACCTTGTAAGGGATTTTGTAAAGAAAATGGTTGGACAACAATATCTACCGACTTTATATCAGGTATGTAATAACTTTGACGATATTCGGCTGGAAGAGCTGCCAGAATCTTTTGTCATGAAAACAAACAACGACTGCGGCACCGTATTGCTTGTTAATAATAAAGCTGATTTTATTGAATGGGAGGCAAGAGAATTGCTCACAAAAGGGTTAAACCGAAAATTTGGATGGGAATACGGAGACTGGGCATACAAATTTATACAACCAAAAATCATTATTGAAGAATACCTGACAGATTCCATAAATTACAGTCCTGATGATTATAAATTTTTTGTTCTGAACGGAGAAGTTACTTTCGTATGGTATCTCTACAATCGCTTTCAGGATATAAAATATCAGCTGATTGATAGAAATGGTCATGACGTGAAAAATGAATATCACCTCGATTTTCGGGAATATGGAACAAAATTTCAAAAGCCTCCTCAATGGGAAGAAATGATCTCTGTCGCAGAAAAATTGGCTGGCTCCTTCAAATTCATTCGAGTCGACCTGTACCTCACTAATGACCGGATCTCTTTTGGTGAACTCACCTTCTGGACGGGTTCTGGTTTATCAAAAATATTAAAGAATCTTCACCTTGGTGCATTAGATAATTTCGATCGATCCACCAGTAAACCTCTTGTAATAAATTCAATTCTTCAAGAATAAAATGAAGCTTAATCCCAGTATTGTTGAATTTTAAGCAATTAAATAGTAACACATGACAATCTCTTTATGCTGAAAATTTTATTTTCATTCTTAAAAAAAATTGAAAGAAAAGTTAATATCTGGAGATTCAATCTTTGGCATGAAAGAGTAAATATTGTCATGATTCACCTGGGAAGATGTGGCAGTACAGCACTGGCACACCACCTTCAGCAACATCCAGAACTAAAATGGGCAGGTGAAATTATTGAACATGAAAATGAAAAACATGCTGCTCTGAATAAAATAAATCAGTTCGTCACTAATAGTATCAGAAAATATAGTGGGATAGAAATCAAACCGTTTCATCTTAGAAGTTGCCGGATTCCGCCACAGGAGTTTTTGGATTTTCTAAAAAAGAAGCAGTTTAGCAAAATTATCTTCCTTACCAGAAAAAATCTGTTGAGAATTATCATCTCAGGCACTGTCAGTCGACAAACCAAAGTATGGCACATTCAGAACTCAAATAATCAAAAACTCCATCAAATTTATCTTGATCCTAATTCTATCATGGTTCGAGGTAATTTTTATAAATTATTGGATGTCTTGAGTATGTTGGAGAAAGATATCTTGGATATGGAGGAATTACTGAAAAAGCAGAAAATACTTCGGTTGTATTACGAAGAGCATGTATCAATGTCGCCGGTTATCGGATTCAAAAAAATATGTGAGTATATCGGAGTCCCTTTTGTGGAAAATTCAATCTCTCTTGTCAAAACAAATCCATTTCCTCTGCAGGAAATCATCACAAATTTTTCAGAGATAAAAGAGCACCTTGATAATACCCGATTTGAGTGGATGTTGTACGATGAAACACATTCCAACAAGACGATTTCATAATAAGTTCCAATGCAACTAAATCTGGTGCCTGCGATATGCTTGTGTCCGTGAATACGAATCAAAAATTACCAGTTCGCCTTGTCCTGCTCCTCGCTGTGGTGCTTTCGCTGGTGCAGTTTTTCTACTGCCGAAGCCTGTGGCTTGATGAAGCGATGCTGGCATTAAATATCCTGGAAAAAAGCCCGTCAGAGCTGATGAGTCCCCTCTCTGACAATCAGGTAGCCCCTCCCCTGTTCCTGTTGCTGGAAAAGGCGTTTTCGTATTTGCCTTGCCACGAAGACTACAGCCTGCGGCTATTACCCCTGTTTTCTTTTTGGACTGCTCTGTACATTTTCCAAAAGCTGAGCCGTACCATGATACCGACACCATCCGCACGATTTGCAGCCTTCTGCCTCATATCGCTTAGCAGTGTTTTTTTGTACTACTCAAACGAAATAAAACAGTACATGACAGATGCAGCTGTAAGCTGCTTACTGCTTTATCTTTATTTACAGCCAAAACAAGTTGCATCCCGGTATTATACAACTCTCATTGTAGCCGGTTGGATTGCGATATTCCTGTCAAATGCGGCCATCATTATCCTCTTTTCCATGGGTATCACCATGCTATGGAATTCACGCTGGAAATCGTATGGCAACTGGATCATGCTTACAGGAGGTGTCTGGCTGACTGCCTTCTTAATTTACTATAGTTTTTTCATTAAAGGTCACCCATCCAAAGCCTTTATGCTGAACTACTGGGGAAATCAAGATGCCTTTCTGCCTTTAAATCTCCTGTCTGAAGAATTTATTCAATTTGCCGGCCTACAATTCTCCAATATCGCAGGAATGTATATGGCAAAATTGCCATGGATCAGTGGCACACTGCTTCCCATACTTATTGTCGCCGGTGTTCTGCATCTGGTAAAAAGCCACCTCCAAAGTCCTTTTTTTCTGCTGCTCCTGCTTCCCCTACCTGTTCATCTCCTGATTTCTGCACTGAAACTCTATCCGTTTGATGCACGATTGTATCTGTATCTTATACCTGTTTTAGCTCTTGTAATGGGACTTGGCTGGGAATATATCGTAACACAGCTGCCTTCGTGGAAATATCCAGAACTGGAGAAGGTGATCTTTCTGCTCCCCATTTTCCTATTGACAGGCATCTATCTCAAAGGGTTTCCGATGAAGCGGCAGGAACACAAAGAAAACCTTGCCTTCTACAACCTGCACAGTAAAAAAGGCCAGGGATTATTTATCAGCGCCGGATCCCGGTATCCGGGAAAGTATTATCTGTCCACTCAGTTTCTTCAGGTAAATGGACCCCTGACTATTAGCAAAATGAAAAAAAAGAATGAACTCGACTCAAGAATGAACGAAATTCTTTGCCTTGAAGGTCAAACCTGGCTGCTCTTTACAGACAATTATTTTGATTCAGTCAAATACTATACCCATACCCTGGACTCTTTGCAAATTCCGTGTCTTGAAAGCCATAAAGCAGTAAATTCCTCCTTGTTTTTGTATGATTTTGGTAATGGGCAAGACAAATAAAATATTTGAAACATTGCCAGCTGAAAATATCTCGGAATCATTTATAATAACTAAATCAGAATGACTTTATCCCATACTATCAAAACGATACCTGACAACAACTACAATTCAAGCGCGTTAGACAAGAAAAGTCGGTGGTATCAGAAGTTTTGGGGACACTGCCATCGGTTACCCCTGCTTCCATCAGATAAACCGTATGACGTCACAATTTCTGAACAGTTCAGATTTATCTGGTTTCGAAATTACAAAGTAGGATCAAGGTCTTTATTGAAATTATTTAGTGAAAATCAAGTTGTATTGGATGCTGCTCAGCCTTACCAGTGTTATTACCCTCCCAAATTATATCGCGATTATTTTTCTTTTGCTTTTGTTCGAAATCCGTGGGATCGCTTAATTTCCTGCTGGCATAACAAGGTATTAAAAAACAATCATTTTCAATTTTCAGAGAGCGAGTGGGAAAAGATGAAGGATTTAGATAATTTTTTGGATTTTATACAGAAAAAAAAACTTTCAGGAAATACAGATGGCCATATTCGTCTTCAATCGTCACTCATTGACTTGAATCAGATTCAGTTTCTAGGACGGTTTGAGTCCTTTCAGAAAGATGCAGGCTACATCATACAAAAATTACAATTTCAACATCGGATAGTCCCCGTAAGAAATCAATCTGAGCGGTCAAGCACACAATATCAGTTATATTACACTTCGGAAAATGCAGAAAAAGTTGCCCGATTGTATGAAAAGGACATCCGAATGTTTGGATATACATTTTAGAATCATCTGATCCAGGAACTACTTTTGCTGTTAAAACATATACATCTTGACACATTCCAGGAAAAAAACTTCTATTTAAGAATAAGCCAGCTTTAGGAGTCAAATGGATCCAAAAATCACCATAGTCATCCCGGTATATAATCGACTTGAATTGTTGAAGGAAACACTTTCATCCGTAAAAGAGCAATCTGAATCAAACTGGGAATCTATTTTAGTGGATGATGGTAGTAATGAAGATACAGTCCGATATCTGGAAGAAATCGTTCGAAATGACGCCAGATTCCGTTTTATTAGGAATCTCTCACCCAGAAAAGGAGGATCTGTTTGTAGAAATATTGGATACTTACAATCTAGCTCGCAATATGTGTTTTTCCTGGATAGTGATGACATCTTACCGCCAACTTGCCTTTCGTCCCGACTTTCGTTTATAGTGCAACATCCGGAGGCTGACTATTGGGTCTTTGATACCTTGCATTTTTTCAACACGCCCGGTGACAGCACATTGAAGTGGAATATGCTTGACAAAGAAACCGATGACCTGACCCGCTTCCTATTGCAAGACAATCCGTGGCATACATCTGGCCCTGTCTGGTCCAGAAAGGCTCTTGATGCCTTACAAGGCTATGATGAGAAGGCTGTTTGCTGGCAGGATTGGGAGTTTCATGTCAGGGCAGTCATGGCACCTTTACGATATAAAAAATGCGGGGATATTGCAGCAGCAGGATTGTATCGGAAGGATTTACACAGTTCATTCCCATCAATCACGGCAGACAGGAATCGCAACAAAGGAGCACAATGGTCTGTTTTTCAGAATATTATATCTGTATTGAATCTTTCTAAGATTACTTCTTCACAAAAAAAAGCTATATCAGTTGGCATATACAGACTTTTTGAAGATGCAGTCAGTACTCAGGATCATAAAACAGCCAATGAAATTTTCCGTTTTAAAAACCTGAATTTATTCTTTTCAATTACTGAACGATTTGCCCTGTACTTCGTCCTCAGACTACCAGCCAATGTTGGGGCAACTGTATGGATAAAACGAAAAATTCGGCGCATACTGCAAAGAATAAACGCCTCTGTATTTCTCAATACAGAAAGTCAGACGTATATCTACCATAAACTACTTTTCCCGGAAAAAGCCTGAATCCTTGAGACCCCTCCTCTCCGTAATGATACCCTCCCACAATCGGGCCGACTACCTTCGACTAACCCTCGAAAGCGTCATGCAGCAATTTCCATCCGACGGCTGGATAGAAGTGGTCGTAGTGGATGATGCCTCAAAACATGAACTGCCAGATGACATTGTGGCCCTCTACCCTTCCGTCAGCTTGGTTAAGAATACCCATAACCTGGGACAGATTGCCAACCTGAATCAATGCATCGACCTTGCACAAGGTGAATGGGTACATATCCTTCATTCTGACGATATTGTTCTTCCAGGCTTCTATGATGCCATGCACAAAGCTATACGACAATATCCAGAAGCAGGCGGTTTCTTCTGCCGCCATGCAATCATTGATGGTACGGGTAATCAGAAAGGATTATCAGAACTTTGGCGTGACACTTCAGGACATATTGATAACTGGCTTAAAAAAATCTCTATAAGACAATGTATTCAGACCCCATCCATTGTAGTTCAGAAGGCTGTATATACACAACTGGGACATTTTCAGTCTGATCTAGCCGGTTGCGAAGACTGGGAAATGTGGCATCGTATTTCGCAATATTTTCCGGTCATTTTTATACCTGAGATTCTGTGCCAGTACAGAGAGTTTGATCACTCCAACTCCGGAGATGCTTTTCGTTCAGGTCGATACATTTTCGACCTACAAAAAGCCATTATCTTGCTGAAAAAGCAGCATAAACGTGAAGATTGGACACAGCAGTCTGTCAGTCATTACGAAAAATATATCCTTGACACGTTTTTTACACTTGCCAGAAACCAGCACATCTCAATGCAACAATTAATGGTGTGGTGGAAAGCCTGGACAACCTCCATCTTTTTCCGATGGAAAAAAATCCCGGCCATGATCAAATTGAGCCTTTGGGTACTCTGGCCCGGCATGTTTCAAACCCAGCAATCTGCAAACACCAATGGAAGATAATATTCTTCAGGTATCTGTCATTTTATGTACCCATAACCCAAAGCCAGACCTACTTTCAGAGGTCCTCCGACATTTGAAAAACCAGACGCTTTCGAAAGATCGCTGGGAACTGATCATTGTAGACAATTGTTCCAATCCACCCTTGCACTTGTCAGCCGAACAATCCTGGCACTCAAACCTTCAGCATCTCAGTGAAAAAAAACTTGGGCAGATTTTTGCCAGAATCACCGGAATCCAAGCGGCAAAAGGCAAGTTGATTGTGTTTGTGGACGATGACAACCTCCTCCAGCCCGACTATCTTAAGGTCGCACTTTCCATCGCAGCAGATCATCCCTTTTTGGGAGCATTTGGAGGAAGCTGTGAGGGCTTGTTTGCTCACCCTCCTGCCGCCTGGCAATTACCCTGGATTGATATCCTGGCTGTCAGGGAAGTAAAATGTGATCTGTGGGCAAATTTTGCCTACTGGCCCTGTATGCCACTGGGCGCCGGAATGATTCTAAAAAAAGAAGTGGCAATTCGCCATATAAAAAAGCTGAAAGAGGAGAAAAAATTGCTCAAACTGAGCAGATACGGGACGAATCTGATGTCGGGTGATGACGTGGACATGGTGCTGACCTGCCTGGAAAACGGGGGGGCCTGTGGTGTTTTTCGCTCACTCCGACTTACTCATGTCATACCTGCAAACAGACTAGGTGATGAATACCATTTGCAGCTCACCGCCGGTATTCATGCGTCCTCTGCCTGGCAAATCTATGTGAGGCAGGGGCCCTCAGCAGTCAAATTTCATTATGCATTACGCCCCCTTTTTACAGCACTCAAAGAAGGACTGAAATTCCGGCAGCATGCCTGGAGGTCGGTTGTGTTTGAAATACAACGCCTTTGGGCCATACGCAAAGGGTATGCTATTGCAAAAAAAATGATCCGCCATGACCAGCAAGACTGAGGGAATGGTGGCGTTCAGCATTGTCATTCCTTTGTACAACAAAGAGCACGCCATCGCTTCGACACTTGAAAGTGTATTGTTGCAAACGTGTCAGGAATTTGAGGTCATTATCATTGATGATGGCAGCACTGATAATAGCGCAAGCATTGTCACCACATTTCAGGATCCTCGTATTCTATGTATTCGACAGGAAAACCAAGGCGTGTCAGCCGCCAGAAATGTGGGGATGGGAAAAGCGAACTATCCTTATATTGCCTTTCTGGATGCTGATGATACCTGGTCGACAGATTACCTCGCATCCATGGCCATGCTTATTCGAGATTTTCCGGGTGCAACAATATATGGAATGGGAAATGTCGTATTGATTGGTGACAAGGTCATTCAACGCAATTTCCACCTGCCTGCAGGTTTCAGGGGCTATGTAACGGATTACTTCCAACATGCCGTCCGATCCGAATTGTTCTGGACATCTGCTGTCGTAGCCTCAACATCAACCCTGCAACAATCTGGCGGATTTTTAAAAACTCTGTCATTGGGAGAAGATACAGATATGTGGATTCGGCTTGCCCTCATGGGCCCTGTCGTATTTGATGCAAACATTAAGACACAATATCGTCTGACTCCCACCAACAGCAGCTTCCTCGCAAGTTGCACGTTTGAAAACCAATTTTTAGGTCATACTGAGCGCTACACATCCTCAGAAAATGTAAATCGCTCCTTCAGAAGATACATCAATGTCTACCGCTGGAGCAAACTTGCCCGCATGTTTGCCAGCCCAGGTATCACAAACGCGCAGGAAATTGAATATCTAAGACTCATAAAGCCGGATGTACTGCCCATGTACGCCCGGATATTTTTGAGACTGCCTCGCAGTCTGCAAAAAAAAATCCTTCGATTCAGGAACACACATGTCAACAGATAACACACAAACTCTTCAGCCTCGCCAAATAGGACTACCCGTGGTGTCAATTATTTGCAATACGTATAACCATGAAGCCTATATCAGGGATGCACTGGATGGGTTTCTCATGCAGCAGTGTACCTTCCCATTCGAAATTCTGGTCCATGATGATGCATCGACTGACGAGACACCAAATATTATTCGTGAATATGCTGCTAAGTTTCCTGAGATCATAAAACCAATATATCAGTCAGAAAACCAATGGAGCAAAGGCGACTTCAGAGTTTTTAGACTTCAAAGAGAAAGAGCACAAGGAAGATATATTGCCTTATGCGAAGGGGACGATTACTGGATTGACAACAAAAAATTACAAAAGCAAGTGAACTTCCTGGAAAGTCATCCTGACTTTGTCATGTGCTTTCATCGCTGTAAAATTGAAAATAACACAAACGATTGGTGGAAAGATAGAATATACAATCATCTTAAAGAAAAGGAATATACAGGTCAGGAAATTCTGTCCATATGGACAATACCCACAGCATCAGTAGTTTATCGGTATACGTTGAGCCCAATACTGGCTGCTATGCATGTGCCAAAAGAAATTTTGTATATAGATACTTTTTCATATCTCACATTCGCCGAACATGGAAGAATCTATTGCCTGGGGGACACAATGGCCGTTTATCGGATCCATCACAAGAGTGTGACCAACAGAAATGATCCACAACGCGGCACAAAATATAGTCATCATCTAATGGCTATGTCACAGATATTTAATGGAAAATATAAACAAACCGTTGAAGTCATCATGGCTGACAGGTATATTACCGGTGCACTCATAGCAATGAAAAACCGAAACATTCAACGTGTCTTAATTTGCCTTTTCAAGTCAGTCCAACTTGATCCACTTTCTATTCCTAAAAGATGTATGCAATTCATACAGAATCAAATGTATTTTTATTTAGGTAAAAAGCGGTCATGATTTCACCAAATTCAACTATACCAAAGTACTCAAATAACCTGGATAACAAAGAAATAACGGTCTCAGTACTTTGCCTGGCCTATAACCATAAAGGATTCATCCGGCAAGCACTGGAAGGCTTTCTGATGCAGCAATGCAGCTTTTTATTTGAGATTCTTGTTCATGATGACGCATCTACAGATGGTACATCCGACATCATTCGGGAATATGAGCAAAAGTATCCCGGCATCATCAAGCCAATCTATCAAGCCGAAAATCAGTTTAGTCAAAAGAAGATCAATGTTACACAACTGCAGAGAAATCGTGCCATTGGAAAGTACATTGCACTGTGTGAAGGAGACGATTACTGGACAGATCCGAATAAATTGCAAAAGCAGGTGGATTTCCTGGAGGACAATCCCGGCTTTGCTATGTGCTTTCACCGAAGCAGAATCGAAAACCACACTGATGACTATTGGAAAGACCAAACCTTCGGACATCTCAGAGAAAAAGAATATACAGGATGGGAAATCCTGAGTCAGTGGACAATTCCTACCGCTTCTGTCATGTATCGGACATATCTTAGAGAATTCATAGACAGTATGGCACGCCCGAAAGGCATCCTATATACAGACATCCTGGTGTACCTCACACTGGCAGAGCACGGCAGATTATATTGCCTGGGTGATACCATGAGCGTGTACCGCATCCATCCGTATAGCATGGTACATCAACGAGACGACCGGCGTCCCATGAAATACATTACTCATCTGAAAACGATTCAAAAGATGTTCGGTGGCAAATACAAACATGCTACAGACGATCTCATCGCAGACAGATACCTCACTCTGGCAGTTATGGATGTTAAGGCGGGCAACTGGACATCATCGCCGCTGCACGTATACAATGCCGTTAAATATGATGCCATGTCACCAGTAAAACGATTGGTGAGTTTTATGAAAAACAAGTGGTACAAATACCAGAAAAGAAGCAAAGTGTGAAAACACCCCTTTTGTCCATCGTAATGCCAGTTTACAATGGGGAATATTATTTGCAGGAGGCAATTGACAGCCTGCTGGGACAAACGTTTATTGATTTTGAACTGATAATAGTCGATGACGGCTCGACGGACAAGACAAAAGATATTCTGGAAAACCTGAATGATCGTAGGGTACAAACAATTATAAACAAAAAAAATGAGGGCATAGTTCAATCCCGAAACCGCGGACTTGCAGTAGCCAGAGGAAAATATTACGCTCCTTTTGATGCCGACGACGTTGCTCATCCGAAAAAATTCGAAATACAGATTACTTTTTTAGAAAAGCATCCGGAATTCAGCATGATTGGTTCGTATGCCTTGAATATGAATGCCGCAGGAGAAGTATTACCCACCTCTGTTCGGTTGCCGGCGGATCCGGATTCTATTCCAGCCATCCTTCTATTCAGAAATTATTTTATTCAATCTTCTATCGTTACCAGAAGGGATTGTCTGCCCGCATCCGGATATCAGCAGGGCTTCGAGATAGGAGAAGACTGGCTTATGTGGATTGAACTCAGCAAGAAGGGCAAACTCTGGAATCTGCCTGAATATCTGGTTTTCAAAAGAACACACTCCAATAATGCGGGCAGCAGCGATTCTCAAAAACTAATGTCTTTTGACAAAAAAGTGTACCAAAAAATCTTTACTGATCTTGCATTTCCACTCGATGAAAACCAGATTCGGGTTCTGACAGATTTCAAAACACGGCCGATACATTATCAATCGGATGATTTTCAGGTTATCCAGTCAATTTTAGTCAAAATCCAACAATATTCCAACAAAAAATGCCCTCTGATTCGACAACCGGGCTTTGATATTGCTGTGACAAATCGCTGGGTCAAACTGATTCACCATTCAGATGCTCCACTGCTGCAGAAAATCAAATGGATGGTACGAAGTCCT